>NZ_JBDNFF010000076.1:0-26353 GCF_041689975.1 Gemmatimonas sp. | reverse complement strand
GCGTCATGAGAATATCCCCTTCGCGTCGAACCGCGGTCGAGCCCCTAACGATTACGGTGCGACTTACGGGCCTTGCCGCTGGGCAGGGGGCCCCGAACCTTGCGGGCGCCGGCCGACGGATCGAGGTCGATGCCGCGCGCCACGGTCATGCCGCGCACCATGGCACTCGAGAACGAGGATCCGTTCGAGCCCGCGACCACCGTGCTGTTGTATCCCACGGCGAAGGCCCCGCTGCTGCCACCGGGGGCGCCGGTGACGCTCCAGAGCAGGTCGGTCGTGCCGGTGGTCTGCGCACTCCACGCGGAGCCGTTGAAGCGCAGCAGCGTGCCCTGTTCGCCCGTCGCGTAAAGATCCGACGCGTTAGGCCCCCAGATCGACGTCAGGACCCGGCTGCTGCCGGTCGAGAACGACGTCCATGACGTGCCGTTGAAGCTGAAGGCCACGCCGCTGCTGCCCGAAGCGGCGGCACCCACCGAGATGGCGCTCGCGCTGCTCGACCAGACGCCGGCCAGCGTGCCCGTGGTGCTCACCGTGATCGGGCTCCAGCTGCTTCCCGTGAAGCGGAGCGCTGCGCCGTTCTCGCCCGTGGCCACGATGTCCGATGGCGATGTCCCATGGATAGCCCAGAGCGCATTGCCGGTGCTCGTCACGACCGCCCACGACGCGCCGTTGAAGCGCACGACTTCGCCCGCTGCCGTCACAGCGTACACGTTGGACGCGCTGCTGCCCCACAGTCCGTACACACTGGCCGTGGAGGGAAAGCTCATCGCGGTCCACGACGTGCCATTGAAGCGCAGCATCGTGCCGTTGTCGCCGGCTGCGAACGCTTCGGTTGCGCTGGCGCCCCACACCGCGTTCAGGGTGGCAGTGGTCGGTGCGGTCTGACGCGCCCACGTCGTGCCATTCCAGCGATAGATGAAGCCGAACTCGCCCACCGCCCACGCGTTGGTGGCCGATGTCGTCCAGGCGTCGATCAGGTCAGGGGCGAGGCCGATCGTCTCCCAGCTGCCGCCGCTGAGCCGCTGGACGCTACCACGCTGGCCGCCCGCCCACGCGTTGCCGGCGGCGTCGATCGACACCGCGAACATACGTGGGGTATACGGCGTGGTCACCCGGGTGAGTGACCCGTTGTTGAGCAGCAGGAGGCCATCGTCGCTGGCGATGTAGAAACGTGTGTCGTTCGGCGATACAGCGCTGACGGCGTAAAGGTCGCCCGCGATGCCGTTGCTGTTCACCGACGTCCACCCGCTGCCGTTGAACGAGAGCACTGTACCGAGGGTACCGACCACCACCACGTTCGAACTCGTGGTACCGGATACGCCGCTGAGCGACTCGGTGGTCGGCACCGTCTGACGCGACCAGCCGCCGTTGAAGCGGAGCACTTCGCCAGTCGCACCGACCGCGAAGGCGATGCCGCCACTGGCCCAGACGCTGTTCAGCGCCCGCGACGATCCGGTGCTGCTCACGCTCCACGCCGTGCCGTTCCAGCGCAGTGCGGTGCCGTTCGCGCCGACAGCGAAGCCACTGCTCGCGCTCTCCATGAACACGCTGTTGAGACGGTTCGCGGTGCCCGAGCTTTTGATGCTCCAGGTCGAGCCATCGAAGTAGAGCGTGACGCCGTTCGTGCCGACCGCCATGACGTTGCTCGTCGACGAGCCATGCACGGCCAGGAATTGCGTGCCATGCACGGCCGCGCGCGCCGCTACCGACCACGTGCTGCCGTTCCAGCGGAACACATCACCCGCGAGGTTCACGGCGAAAGCGCTGTTAGCGTCGATGCTGCGTAATGAAACCACATCTTCGTACAGCGCGCCGCCGAGCCGCGTGGCAGCCCAGGTCGACGCGAGACCGGTCGAGACCGACACGAGAGACGTCGCCCGCACCGTGGTATCGGCGACCGACAGCACCACGATACTCGTGTTCCCGGTGGCCATGGCGGTCACGAGGCCCGCCGCACTCACCGTCGCCACCGCGCTGTTGCTACTGCGATAGCTCACGGCCGTCGTCAGCGGCGCATCGGCCACCACACTCGGCACCAACTGGACCGACTGTCCGGGCAGCAGCGACGACGAGCCGGGGGTGACATTGACCGAGCGTACAGCGGCGGCGACGGTGATGATCGCCGTCGCGCGTCGCGTTGAATCGGCGAGCGAGACGGCGATGACATCCGCCGTACCGACCGACACACCGGTCACGATACCGGCCGCCGATACTGTGACCACCGAGGCATTGCTCGTGCGCCACGTGACAGCGGTGATCGAGCCATTCTGCGACGTCACGCTCGCCACGATGGTGCGCGTGGCACCGACACCGACCGTGGCGGCGGACGGCGAGACACTCACCATCACGGAGCTTCCCACGGTGACCAGCGAAGTCGCGCGCTTGCTCGAGTCAGCGACCGACAGCACTACGATGCTTGTGCTGCCGTTGGCCACGGCGGTCACCAGGCCGGACGCACTCACACTCGCTACCGCGCTATTGGCACTGCGATAGCGCACGGCAGTCGACAGCGGCGCGTCGGCCACCACCGTCGGCGCCAGCTGGACAGTCTGTCCGGCCTGCAGTGACGACGAGCCGGGGGTCACACTTACCGAGCGCACGACGGCGGCCACCGTGATGGTCGACGTCGCACGCTGCAGCGTATCCGCCACCGAGACGGCGATCACATCTGCCGTGCCAGCCGTCACTCCGGTAACCACACCCGCGGCCGAAACCGAGGCCACCGAGGCATTGCTCGTACGCCAGGTGATGGCCGTGGGCAATCCATTCTCCGACGTCACGGTTGCCACGATCGTGCGCGTAGCACCGACGTCGACTGTCGCGGCGGTGGGCGAGACATTCACCGTTACGGAGCTTCGCACCGTGAACAGCGACGTCGCACGCTTCGTCGTATCCGCAGCCGAAATCGCCGTGATGATCGCCGTACCAGTCGACACACCACTGACGAGTCCTTCCGACGACACGGCGGCGACGGCGGCATCGCTGGTGCGCCAGACGACCGCTTGCGAGACACCCGGATCGGCATCGAAGCTGACGCCGAGTTGACGCGTGTCACCCCTGAAGAGCGTGGCCGCAGCCGGGGTGATGTCGAGGTCGCGTACTACGGGAAAGATGATCACGGCCGCCGTGCTGCGGCGCGTGCTGTCGACCACCGCGATGGCGGTGATGAGCGTGCTACCCACCGACACGCCCGTCACGACACCGGTCGAGGACACCGTGGCGATCGTGTTGTTCTGACTGCGCCAAGTGAGCGCGGTGCTGAGACCAGGCTCGAGATTTACCGCCGCGGCCAGCGTGCGCTGCTCACCGGTGCCCATTGAGAGCGTCGACGGCGTCAGCGCAATCGTACCGGCAGACGTTACTGTGACCTGTGCCGTGGTGGTCACGCGCACGTCACCGACGGCGTTCACGCGAATGGTGGTGGTACCCGGCGTGACGCCGGTCACGGTGCCCTGCGAGTTCACTGATGCGACCAACGGGTTCTCGGACAACCACCGGAGATCGAGCAACGCACCCGGATCGGCATCGACCGTGGCATTCAGCGGCCGTTGTGCGCCGATGGTCACCGATACGGCCGCCTGTGCGATCGTGATCGTGCGAACCGCCACTACGCCGACACCGAACTCGAGCAGCACCTCGCCGCTACGGGCGCGAATCGTCGCTCGGCCAGGCGCGCGCGCCGTTACGACGGCCGTGTTGCCGCTTCCCGCCACGTCGGCCACGGTCTCGTCGGAGCTGGTCCACGTGACCGACACACCCGGAACCGCATTTCCTGACCGATCGCGCGCGGTCACCGTGATGATCTGCGATGCGCCGATCGCACCGAGATTCACCGCGCCGCTCGAACTCTCGAAGCGCGTAGGTGCGCCTACGGTGCCGCTACTGGGGGTTCCGGTTACGGCATCGACCGGCTTGTCGCACGCCTGAAGGCCGACGACGAGCATCGACCCGAGAAGTGTCGGCGAAATCCAACGGGCTGCGCGACGAAACGTCGAGCGCAAGCCGCATGTGTTCGGGAATACAGGCATCAGCACAGCACGCACCAGCGAAGGTCGAAGCGCGCTGCTCTCACGTGACGGGGACATCCCCGACCAACGCCAGCAACGCACCAAATAATTCAACTCTCGCTTTTGACGACCGATGCCGGCGCGCGGCACCATTTCTCAGAGGCGTTTGTGAGCTGCATCACGGCACGGGCACCGTTGTCACAGCGGCGGTACACGGCTCACTGTTTCGTACCGCAACGCTCAAGTATTTCACATGCCGTGCACAATTAGATTCTGCAGCGGATGCGAGAACGGCGCGGTGACTGAGGTCACTGCGCCGTTCTCGCTCGTGATGCGTCTCACACGCGCTGTGTCATCGCGATGATTTGCGTTTGCGCGCGTCGCCATGCGGTTGTGGGCCGCGGCGTACAGGCGCGGACACCGACGGTTCGAGTGAACCCAGCGCATGCGCATCCAAGGCCGTGCGTGCGGCGGCGCGGAATGCGGTGGAGCTGCTCGCGGTGACGATCGTGCTGTTGATACCGACGGCGAATCCAGCGCTGGCATTGGGCGCACCCGACACGCTCCACAACAGATCGGTCGTGCCGGTGGCCATCGATGTCCACGTGTTGCCGTTGGATTGCAGCACGGTGCCGTTCTCGCCTGTCGCATAGAGGTCGAATTCACTCAAGCCCCACAGCGCGGTGAGCGCCGGCGTTGCGCCCGGCTGTAGTGAAGACCACGTCGTCCCGTTGTAGCGATAGGCGACGCCCGCGCTGCCAGCGGCATTCGCGCCCGACGTGAACACGTTCGTGGCACCCGTCAGCCACACGCCAGCCAGCGTGGCCGTCGCGGGAGCGGGAAGCGCCGTGAACACGGCGCCGTTAAGTCGCCACACCGCGCCATTCTCCCCGGCGGCATACACATCGGCCGCCGACACGCCGTACACCGCCCACAGTGGCGCGGCAGCCGTCGTGAGCAGCGTCCACACGGTGCCATTGAAGCGCAGGATCTCGCCGGCCATCGTGGTCGCGTACACGTTGCTGCCGTTCGTTCCCCACAGCGCCGACACCGTACTCACACTGGGGAATGCCATGGGTACCCATGCGCTGCCGGTCAGACGCAGCATCGTGCCCGCCTCGCCGCCGATAAACCCGCCGCCGGTGGTCGTGGCCCACACGCTGGTCAGCGTGGACTGCGTGGGCACCGTGACCTTCGTCCAGGTGCTGCCATTCCAGCGATACACGAATCCGAATTCGCCCACCGCCAGCGCATTGTCAGAGGCCGTGGTCCACACGTCGAGCAGGTCGGGGGCGATGTTGTTCGTCGTCCAGGGCGCACCGCCGGCATCGGCGCTGCGCAACACCGCACCTCGTTCCCCGCTCGCCCACGCAATGCCCGCGGCATCGACGCTCACAGCGAAGAGCTGCGGCGCGTACGGTGTGCTCACCAACGTGGACGTGCTACCGTCGAGCTGCGCGACACCACCGTCGCCAACTACATAGCGTCGGCCGCCGTTCACCGTCGAGCCGCTCACCTGATACAGGTTACCCGACAATCCACCCACGCCGAGCACCGACCACAACGTGCCGTCCCAACGGAGCAGGGTACCGTTCGTGCCGACGATGACCACATCGGTCGCACTGTTCCCGTGTACGCCGTACAGCAGTTCCGAGCTGGGCACAGTAACGCGTGACCACGTGCTGCCCACACGACGCAGCACTTCGGCGTTGGCGCCGACCGCGTAAACCACGTTCCCGCCGCCCCATACGCCGTTCAGGGTCTGGGTGGAGTTGGTGGTTTCCGTTCTCCATGAGTTGGTGGCGAGCTGCAGCACCGTGCCGTTGTTGCCGGCCGCCCACGCCACGGTGGGGCTCTCCACCTGGACCGCGTTGAGTGTCTGTGTGGTCCCCGACGTCATCGTGCTCCACGCCGTGCCGTTCCAGCGAGCGATGGCACCATTGGTGCCCACGGCGATCACGTTCGTCGCTGACGAGCCATGCAGCGCCAGATAATCGGCACTTGCTGAAAGCGAGAGTGTCCAGCTGGCGCCATTCCAACGATAGATGTCGCCGAGCATGTCGATGGCGAATACGTTCGTGGCGCTGAAGGCGGCGATCGACAGCAGATCGTCGCGCAACACGCCGCCCAGTCGGGTCGCACGCCACGAGGCGGCCAGTCGGGGCACGACGTTCAGCGTGGCGGTGTCGCGCTTCGTGCCGTCGGCCACGGAGGTGGCCGTGATGAGCGTACTGCCCAGGCTCACGGCCGTCACCACGCCCTGCGCGTTGATCGACGCCACGCCGGGCGACCCAGAGCTCCACGTGACGGCGGTGTTCACTCCGGGGTCCGCGCTGATGACCGTCGCCAAGGTCGTGCTGGTACCGGGGTTGAGGCCGACATTGCGCTGCGTCATGCTCACCGTGACCGGGCGGGTGGCCACCGTAATCGTGCTCGTGGCTCGGCGCGTGGTGTCGGCGGTGGAGAGCACGGTCACGGTGGTGCTGCCCAGCGCCACGGCGGTGACGAGGCCGGTAGCGCTCACCGTGGCGGCTGCGGGATTACTGGAACGCCACGTCACCGTTTGCACGACACCGACGTCGGCGGTCACGGTAGCGGTGAGTTGCTGCGTCACGTTGATGAACACCGACGTCGTGGTCGGCAAAACGGCCACGGCGCGCACGACCGGCACCACATTCACGCTCGCGGTGGCGCGCAGCGTGGTGTCGCCGACCGAGACGGCAGTAATCGTACTTGTGCCCAGCGCCACACCCGTGATCACGCCGGTCGCGGACACGTTGGCGATCGTGGCGGCGCTGGTACGCCAGGTCACGGTGGTTGGAAGTCCGGCGTCGAGCTGCACAATTGCCTGGAGCGCCTGCGTTTGCGCCGTGCCCAGCGACACCGTGGTCGGGGTCACGGTGATGCTGCGCGTGGGCTGGACCGTGACGGCGGCCGTGGCGCTCACGCGGGTGTCGGCGGCGGACGTGGCGCGGATGGTGGCCGAGCCGATCGCGATCGCGGTAACGAGCCCCGTGCTGCTTACGGTGGCCACGGTCGGCGATTCACTGCTCCAGGTAACCCCCGTACCGGCGCCGTTGATGGCGTCGACGACTGCGCTGAGCGACTGCGTTTCGTTCACGCGGATCGTGGCCGCCGCTGGAGTGACGGCCACGCCGCGCACCGTGGGGGGATTCACGACCACCGGAGGGCCTGATGGATCGCCCCCACCGCTGCAGGCGGCCAGCGCCCCGAGCGCGGCGATCCGGAAGCGACGCAGGGGAGACGCGAAACGCGTCCAGGGTGATAAGAGGGCTGGATGCATGGCGTAGCGAAAGTGACAGGCGAGCCGACCCGGACAGCGGTGGGTACTCCGAAAACCGGAGTACCCACCGCAACCTACGCCGACGGAATGGTGACGGTGCTGAATTCCTGCGTGTCGCGCGGCGCGGTCATCATCGCCGGATTGAGAATCTCGTCGAGTTGCTCACGGGTGAGCAACTTGCGCTCGAGGACAAGGTCGAAGACTCCGCGTCCACTGGCGAGTGCCGTTTTCGCGATGTCCGTCGCGACTTCGTAACCGAGAACCGGTACGAGCGCCGTCACGATGCCGATCGAATGCTCTACGAAGTAGCGCATGCGGTCGGCGTTGGCGGTGATGCCCGTTACACAGCGCTCGCGCAGCACGATGCACGCGTTGCGGAGCATGTCGATACCACGCAGCAAACGATACGCGATCACCGGTTCGAACGCATTGAGCTGCAGTTGGCCGGCTTCCGCCGCCATCGTCACGGTCACGTCACCGCCGATCACTTCGAAGCACACCTGGTTCATCACTTCCGGGATGACCGGGTTCACCTTGCCCGGCATGATCGACGAGCCGGGCTGCATCGCCGGCAGGTTGATCTCGCCGAATCCGGCCCGCGGCCCCGACGACAGCAGTCGGAGATCGTTGCAGATCTTCGACAACTTGGTGGCGGTTCGCTTCATGACGCCCGACAGCTGCACGAAGGCGCCGGTGTCACTGGTCGCTTCGACCAGATCGAAGGCCGTGATCACGGGTACTTCCGCGATCGTCGCGAGATGCTTGCACGCCAGTTCCGCGTACCCGGGCGGTGCATTGATGCCAGTGCCGATCGCCGTGGCCCCGAGATTGATCTCACGAATCAGTGACTGCGCTTCGGCCAGGCGGTCCACGTCTTCGCGCAACGTGTTGCAGAAGGCCATGAACTCCTGACCCAGCGTCATCGGCACCGCGTCCTGCATCTGCGTACGACCCATCTTGATCAGCGGCGCGAACTCCACGCCCTTGGCGCCGAACGCGTCGGCCAGACGCGCGAGCTCCACGCGGAAGCCCGACAGGCTTTTGTGCAGCGCGATGCGCACCGCGGTGGGATACACATCGTTGGTGGACTGGCTGAGATTGACGTGATCGTTGGGTGAGATCACGTCATACGCGCCACGTTGCTCGTTGCTGAGCTCGAGCGCGCGGTTCGCGATCACTTCGTTGGCGTTCATGTTGGTGGAGGTGCCGGCGCCTCCCTGAATCATGTCCACCAGAAAGTGTTCGTGATGACGTCCCGCGCGAATTTCTCTGGCGGCGCGGATAATGACATCGGCATGCTCCTGCTGCAGCAAACCGAGTTCGAAGTTGGTTTGCGCCGCCGCCTCCTTCACGGCCGCCATCGACTCGATCAACACCGGAAACTCGCGCAAGGGGATGCCCGTGATCGGAAAATTCTCGAGCGCGCGCAGCGTCTGCACGCCGTACAACGCTTCGTACGGCACATCGCGCTCACCGAGCAGGTCGTGCTCCTTCCGCGTGCGATGACCACCGAAGCCGAGGGTGCGCCCGCGACCCACGAGCGTGGCATCGGCGCGACGCAAGCGCATGGAGATCGCGCGGGCGGCGCGGGCCACGAGGGCGGCGTAGAGCTGCGGCGCTTCGCGGGTGATGTCGTCGAGCTGGGCACGGATCAGGACCATCGCGGTGCCGGGCATGATGACGCGGGCGGTGGTGCCGTGGGCGGAATCGTCGAGCAGCAGCCCTTCGCCCACCGCCTCGCCGGCGCCGAGCGTCACGAGCCGCGTCGTACGGCCATCTCCTGACTTTTCGATGGCGACCGCGCCGCTGATCAGGATGACGAAGCGCTCACGCGCTTCTCCTTCGTTGAAAATAGTGTCGTCAGGGACGAGGGACAGCGGCGTGACGTGCCGCGCAAGCTTCCAGAGGTGCGCGTCGGTAAAGCCCTCGAGAAACGAGGTCGCGCGCAGGGCATCGGCGATTTCGGCCGGAGTGGTCATAGGGGGGAGCAAAGGTGGGAAAGTGGTACACGGAAGCTGCGCGACGAACCTGCCTCTCGCCACCAGTCGCTTGCCGCGATATCGTCGGTTGAGTCAGCAAAAGTCATTTGTGGTACCACGTCGTCACCCGACCCTGTTCCGGAGCCTCACATGTCCTTGTCCCGTCGCGACTTCCTCGAGCGTGCCGCTGCGCTGACCGCCGCCGGCTTCGTTCCTCGTCTGCCGGACGACTTCGGGCATGAATTGGGCCACATGGCTACTCCCGCGGTCCCGATGCCCGGGTTCCGCGGGCGTCCGCTGGTGGTGTCGTCGTCGAACGGTCTCAAGGGGGTGAAGGTGGCCTACGACAAGATGCTTACGGGCGAGGACCCGCTCGATGCCGTCATTGCCGGCGTGAATCTGGTGGAGCTCGACCCGAGCGATCAGTCAGTCGGGCTGGGCGGCCTGCCGAACGAGGAGGGTGTCGTGCAGCTCGATGCCTCGTGCATGCACGGCCCGACCCGCCGGGCGGGCTCGGTGGCCGCCATCGAAGGGATCGCCACGCCGTCGCTGGTGGCCAAGGCGGTGATGGACTACACCGACCACGTGATGCTGGTCGGCGCCGGCGCTACCAAATTCGCCAAGGCGATGGGTTTCAAGGAGCAGAACCTTCTTACCGAGCAGTCGCGCCAGGACTGGATGCGCTGGAAATCGCGCCTGAACGCCAACGATGCGTGGCTCGATCACGACGAGAATCTCAAGATCAAGTTCACGACGGGCACGATTAACATGAACGCCGTGAACGCGTCGGGGGACATCGGCTCGGTCACGACGACCAGCGGCATGGCCTGGAAGGTGCCCGGCCGCATCGGCGACTCGCCGGTGATCGGCGCCGGGCAGTATTGCGACAATCTGGTCGGCGCCGCCGGCAGCACCGGGCGCGGCGAGGCCAACATCAAGACGTGCGCCTCGTTCCTGATCGTCGAGTTCATGCGCCAAGGGCTCACCCCGGAGGCGGCGCTGATCAAGACCCTCGAGCGGGTTGTGGCCATGACGGAAGCGCGTCTGCTGGGTCCCAATGGCCGCCCGAAGTTCGATCTGGAGTTTTACGCGCTCACCAAGGATGGGCGCTACGCCGGCGCTACGCTGTACTCGGGTGGGAAGTACGCGGTGTGTGACGAGCAGGGGGCGAGGCTGGTGGAGGCGGCGTACTTGTATAAGCGGGGATAGGTGGGTGCTGACGTTCGATAGGGACAACACCCCAGGAAGCAGGAGGGAGGGTTTCAGGAAGCAGGGAGCAGGGCGACTTCGCTGTTGCTGCCTCCTGCCCCCTGATACCCTCCCTCCTGCTCCCTAAGGAGTAAGCAGTAGGGAGTAAGCAGTAGGGAGTAAGCCGTTCCCCGTGATAACTTCCAGTATGTCCGATCCCACCATCCCGACTCCCTACACGCCCGCGTCCGTCGAGCCCAAGTGGCGCGCCCGCTGGGCTGAACGTGGCACGAACCACGCCGCCCTCGAAACGGCGGAGCGCCCGTTCTACGCGCTCATGATGTTCCCCTATCCGTCGGCCGAAGGGCTGCACGTGGGGAATCTCTTCGCGTTCACCGGTAGCGACATTTCGGCCCGCTATCACCGGCTTCTGGGACATGATGTGTTCCAGCCGCTCGGCTACGACGCGTTCGGCATCCACTCGGAGAACTACGCGCTCAAGATCGGCGCCCACCCGATGGAGCTCACGCCCAGGAACGTCGCCAACTTCCAGCGGCAGCTCGAGCGCGCGGGGTTGATGGTCGATTGGCGTCAGAAGGTCGACACGTCGCGGCCGGACTACTACAAATGGACCCAGTGGGTCTTCCTGCAGCTGTACAAGCAGGGCCTCGCGTACAAGAAAGCGGCGGCCGTGAATTGGTGCCCCACCGACATGACGGTGCTGGCCAACGAGCAGGTCGAGGGTGGACTCTGTGAGCGCTGCGGCACGGCTGTCGAACAGCGCTTTCTGGAGCAGTGGTTCTTCCGCATCTCCGCGTACGCCGAGCGGCTGCTGAACAACCTCGAGTGGCTGGATTGGTCGCCGATCACGAAGTCGGCGCAGAAGAACTGGATCGGCCGCTCGGAAGGCGCCGAACTGTCGTTCCGCGTGGATGGTCACGACGACCCGGTGAAGGTGTTCACGACGCGTCCCGATACGATTTTCGGTGCTACCTATCTCGTGCTCGCGCCGGAACATCCGTTGGTGGCCACGCTCACGACCAGCGCGCAGCGCGACGCCGTGCAGGGCTATCAGAACGCGACCAAGAAGCAGGACCTGATCGCGCGGAAGAGCAGCAAGGACAAGACCGGGGTGTTCACCGGCGCGTACGCGGTGAATCCGGCCACCGGCGCGAACATTCCGATCTGGATCGCGGATTACGTGCTCATGCAGTATGGCACCGGGGCGATCATGGCCGTGCCCGGACATGACGAGCGCGATTTCGAGTTCGCGCGGGTATTCAACCTGCCGATCGTGCGCGTTGTGGCCGATCCCGACGAGACCGCCGACACGCCGCTCGCCGCCGCCTACACCGACGACGCGCAGGGCCGCCTCGTGAATTCGGGCGCCTTCGATGGACAGCCCGTAGCGGACGCGAAGCTCACCGTGACCGACTGGCTCGCGGCCGGCGGACATGGGTCGAAGGTGGTCAACTTCCGGTTGCACGACTGGTGCATTTCGCGTCAGCGCTATTGGGGACCGCCGATTCCGATCATCTACTGCGACGCGTGTGGTACCGTGCCGGTGCCCGAATCGCAGCTGCCGGTGGAATTGCCGTTCATCCCCGACTTCAAGCCCGATGACTCCGGCATCTCGCCGCTCGCGCGCCACGAGGAGTGGTATCGTGTGCCCTGCCCCATGTGCGGCGCGTCGGCGCGTCGGGAAACCGACGTGTCGGATACGTTCCTGGACAGTGCGTGGTACTTCCTGCGTTATCCGAGCGCGACGCGCAGCGATGTGGCGTTCGACGCCGACGGCACGAAGCGTTGGTTGCCGGTCGATTCGTACATCGGCGGCAACGAGCACGCGGTGCTGCACCTGCTGTACTCCCGCTTCGTGACCATGGTCATGAAGGACGCGGGACACATCGATTTCGAAGAGCCGTTCACGCGCTTCCGCGCGCACGGCATGATCATCCGCGAAGGCGCGAAGATGTCGAAATCGAAGGGCAACGTGATCAATCCCGATATCTACATGGAAGAGTGGGGCGCCGATGCGTTCCGCATGTATCTCATGTTCCTCGGGCCGTACGAAGAGGGCGGCGACTTCCGCGATCAGGGCATCAGCGGCGTGCGGCGTTTCCTCGACCGGTTGTGGGCGTCGGTGCGTGATGCGCGCACGGATGTCGCGACTGAGGCCAACGTCTCGCGTCAGCTGCACCGTACGATCAAGAAAGTGGGCGAAGATACCGCGTCGCTGAGTTACAACACGGCGATCGCGGCGATGATGGAGTGCCTGAATCACGTGCGCTCGGGCGACCGTGCCGTACACCGCGACGAAGTGCTACCGCTGGTGCAGCTGGTGGCGGCGTACGCACCGCATTTCGCCGAGGAGTGCTGGGAGCTGCTCGGCCACGACGGCAGTGTATTCGATGCGGGCTGGCCCACGTTCGACCCGGCCATGCTGGTCGACGACGAAGTGGAATTGGTGGTGCAGGTGAACGGCAAAGTGCGCGGCAAGTTGCGCGTAGCCGTGGATGTCTCGCAGGATGCCGCGATGGCCGCCGCGATGGCCGATGCCGGCGTGGCGCGGTTTGTGGTCGGTGAGATCAAGAAGGTGATCTTCGTCCCCAAGCGTCTACTCAACATCGTGGTGTAGGTCCCACCGGTGGCAGTCGGTTCACGCGCAGCTGAGGCGACTGCTCCGGCGGCAGGTCGTTCACCACGCGCTTGATTCCGTCCATCAGACGCGGCATTCCGAAGTTGAGCACGAGTCCCAGCGGAAGTCTCGCCAGTCGCAAATAGGTCAGCAGTTGAGTGGCGTAGATTGGAGAGTTGGTTTCGCGTGCCTTCACTTCGATGATCAGGCGGCCGTTCACGATCAGATCGGTTCGAAACGCGTTCTCGTAGTGATCTCCCTCGAACTCGAAGGAGATCGCTTTCTGACGCTCTACCGAAAAACCATCGCGTATGAGAGTGCGCTCCAGTACGGTTTCGTACATTGCCTCGAGCATCCCCGAACGGAACTTCATGTGAATTCGCAGGGCCGCATTGATGCAGGCTCCTGTCAGGTCGTCAGGATGAATGTCCATTGAAATGTCCGCTTCGGACGATGAAGTGCATGGGGCTGGGCTCGCTGGTTGACGCGAAGACCGCGAAGGACGCGAAGTCACGCGAAGAAAAGCAAAAGAAAAATGCCGTTGCTGTTCTTCGCGCCCTCCGCGTTGAGCTTTTGCACCATTACGGTGCCCGAAGCTATCCGCACGTACGCCACCGGCTGTCATCCAACGATTGCGAACGGTCCCCTGGGAACTCACTGATGAGTTCGCTTAAGGCAGCGAGGGACCCGTTTGGGGACTGTTTGGGGTATTCCATTAACAGGAAACCAGATGAGCCAATGCGGATGCAAGCTCGACCCCTCACACCGCCGCAACGAATGGCCCCCGGATGGCGTTATTCTGGAGGATAGACCCCGTGACGTTTGCCGGCTTTCAAGTCGTATGTCGAGCGTCGTACCCGACCCGCTGTTCGCCCCTGCGAATGCCAGAGAATGTGACGCCGCCGCGCGACGCGCCCCGGTTCGCTTTAAATCCCGCGCGCCGACTGTTCGCCGTCTCGTCGGTCGCCCTTCTCGGACTCGCCGCCTGCAAAGAGCAGCAGCGTCCTCCGCGCCCTGCGCCCGTCGTGTCCACGATGACGGTCAGCAAGGGACCGCTGCCGTTCGTCGTGAACGCCAATGGGGAAATCGAGCCCAATCGGACCGTCGCCGTCCAGTCACTCGTGTCCGGGATGCTCACCCGGGTGGCGATCGCCGAAGGCGATGAAGTCGGCCAGGGACAAGTGCTCTTTCAGATCGATCCTCGGCCTTTCCGCGCCGAGCTCGACCGGTTGAAGAGTACCCTGGCGCGCGATCAGGTCACATTGGTCCGTGCCCGCGGCGACTCGGTGCGCTTCGCCGAGCTGGCCAAGGACGGCTACGTGACCCGTCAGCAGCTCGATCAGACCTTCGCCGAAGCTTCAGCCCTCGCCGCCACCGTGGCCGCCGGACAGGCCTCCCTGGAACGCGCGCGCCTCGATCTGGAGAACACCACGATCAAGGCCCCCATTTCCGGGCGTACCGGTCAGATCACGCTCCGTGTGGGCAGTCTCGTGCGGGCGCAAGCCGATCCGCCGTTGCTCACGATCAACGAACTCCAGCCCGTGCTCGTGCGCTTCACCGTGCCGGAGCAGGCGTTCGAGGAAATGCGCCGCCGGTCCGGCCTCGACAAGGCGCTGTCGGTCGACATTGTCCCTAACGTGGGCGACTCTGCCAGGAAGATCACGGGAACGCTGACCTTTATCGACAACGCCGTGGATCGCGCCACCGGCACCGTGCTGCTCAAGGCCCGGGTGCCGAACGCCGACCGCGCGCTGTGGCCCGGACAGTTCGTTTCGGTGGGCCTCGAACTCACCGTCGATCAGGATGCCATCACAGTGCCGTCGGAGGCCGTCGTGACGACCAGCAACGGCGCGTTCGTGTACCTGGTGGAAAACGGCAAGGCCAAGCGCGTGGCGGTCAAGGTTGGCCGTCCGGCGGGCACGCTCGTGAAGCTCGACAGCGGATTGGTCGGCGGCGAGCAGATCATCATCGAAGGACAGAATCGTTTGCAGGACGGCGCCAAGGTCGAGCTGCGCAGTGCGCTCTCGACGGCCCGCCCCAGCGGCACGAGTGGCGGCGCAAAAGACGCGTTGAAGAAGCGAGGAGCCTCCAAGTGAATCTGAGCGCGATCTGGATCAAGCGGCCCGTCATGACCACCCTGGTCATGGTGGCTATTCTGACGTTCGGCGTGGTGGCCTACCGTGCGTTGCCGGTGAGCGACCTGCCCACTATCGACTATCCCACGATCACCGTCTCGGCCGGCCTGCCCGGTGCGAGCCCCGAGGTGATGGCGACGTCGGTGGCGACGCCGCTCGAACAGGCGTTTTCCACGGTGTCGGGCATCGAGAGCATCACGTCGTCCAGTTCGCAGGGCAGCGCCAACGTGACGCTGCTGTTCGCGCTCGATCGCGATATCGACAAGGCGGCGGGCGACGTGCAGTCGGCGATCTCCAAGACACTCCGCCAGCTGCCGCAGGGCATCAATCCGCCGTCGTACAACAAGGCGAATGCGGCCGACGCCCCGATCATGATGTTCTCGGTCAACTCCGACGTCCTCAGTCGCCAGGAGTTGAGCGAGTACGCGGAAACGTTCCTCGCCCAGCGGATCTCTACCGTGACCGGTGTGGCGCAGGTGCAAGTGTACGGGTCGTCCAAGTACGCCGTACGCGTGCAGCTCAATCCGGGCGCTATGGCGGCGCGCGGCATCGGTATCGACGAAGTGCAGGCGGCCATCAACCAGGGCAATTCGAATTCCCCGGCCGGCGTGCTGATGGGGGCGAATCAGTCGTTCACGCTGCAGGCATCCGGTCAGCTTCGCAACGCCGCGGAGTTCCGCAATCTCGTAGTCGCGATGCGCAACGGGGCGCCGATTCGTCTCGGTGAACTGGGCAACGTGATCGACGGCCTGCAGAACATGCGTGGCATGAGTGAGATCAACGGACGGGCCAACACGGCGCTGGCGATTATCCGTCAGCCTGGCGTGAACACCGTCGATGTCGCCAAGGGGGTCAACGCGGTACTGAAGCAGCTCGAGCCGCAGCTGCCGCCCAGCGTCAGCATCGTGCCGATCTTCGACCGCTCGATCGCCATCGAACACAGCGTCGACGACGTGAAGTTCACGCTCGTGCTCACGATCGGTCTGGTCGTGATGGTGATCTTCCTCTTCCTCCGCAACATTCGCGCGACGATCATCCCGTCGCTGGCACTGCCCTTCTCGCTGATCGGTACCTGCACGGTCATGTGGATGCTGGGATACAGCCTCGACAACCTGTCGCTGATGGCCCTCACGCTCGCGGTCGGTTTCGTCGTGGACGACGCGATCGTGATGCTCGAGAACATCGTGCGACACCTGGAGATGGGAAAGACGCCCATGCAGGCGGCGCTCGATGGCTCGAAAGAAATCAGCTTCACGATTCTTTCGATGACGCTGTCGCTCGTAGCCGTGTTCATCCCGCTGCTGTTCATGCCGGGACTCGTGGGTCGGCTGTTCCGTGAGTTCGCCGTCACGATCGGTGTGGCGATTCTCGTGTCCGGCTTCGTGTCGCTCACGCTCACGCCGATGCTGGCCGCGCGCTTCCTGCGCCAAGGAGAAGGACACGCGCCGAGTGACGGCAAGTGGCGCTCGGTCGAGCGACTCTACCAGGCGACCGAGAACGCCTATCTGCGCTCGCTGGCCTGGGTCATGAATCGTCGCGGGCTCACGATGATCTTCAGCGCCTTCACGCTGGTCGCGACCGTCGGGCTGTTCATGTACATCCCGAAAGGCTTCTTGCCCTCCGAAGACACCGGACGCTTGTCGGGTTCGATCGAAGCGCGCGAAGGGATCGGCTTCGAAGCGCTGTCGGTGAAGATTCGTGAAGTCGCCGCCATCATCGAGAAGAGCCCGAACGTGAAGTACACGCTGGCGTCCATCGGTGGCGGCCCGGGCGGCGGTGGTTCGAACAGCGGTCGGTTGCAACTCACGCTCAGCGAAGATCCCGACCGTCCGCACGTCGATCAGATCATGCGCGAACTCACGCGCGCCACGTCGAAGGTGCCGGGCGTGCAGGTGTTCTTCCGCAATCCGCCGCCGATCAACATCGGTGGCCGTCGCGGGAACAGCGCGTATCAGGTGTCGCTGCAAGGGCCGGATATCGCCGAGTTGTACACGTCGGCCCGAGCCCTCGAAGCGCGTATGCGGGATCTGCCGGAGCTCGAGAACATCTCGAGCGATCTGCAGGTCGGAAATCCGCAGGTAGGCATCCAGATCGACCGCGAACGCGCGTCGGCGCTCGGATTGAGCGCGTCGCAGATCGAGAACGCGCTCTACAACGCGTACGGCTCGCGTCAGGTCTCCACGATCTACACGCAGACCAACCAGTATCAGGTCATTCTGGAGCTCGAGGAAGCGTTCCAGAAAGATCCGGCCTCCCTGAGCCAGCTGTACGTGCGCTCGAACACCGGTAACCTCGTGCAACTGGGCTCGGTGGCCACGTTCACGAAGGGCGTCGGTCCGCAGAGCATTCAGCACAATGGCCAGCTGCCGGCCGTGTCCATCAGCTTTGCCACGCGGCCCAACGTGGCGCTCGGTACCGCCGTCGACGCCGTGCAGCGCGAGGCGCGCGCCGTCCTGCCGCCCGACGTGACGTCGGTACTGTCGGGTGACACGCAAGCCTTCGCGCAGGCACAGAGTGGATTGCTCGCCCTGCTGTTCGTCGCGATCTTCGTGATCTACGTCGTGCTCGGCATTCTGTACGAAAGCTTCATTCATCCGCTCACGATTCTGTCGGGCCTTCCATTCGCGGCGCTCGGTGCCTTGCTCACGCTCCTGGTCTTCGGCAAGGACCTCGGTGTGTACTCGTACGTCGGCATCATCATGCTGATCGGTCTCGTGAAGAAGAACGCGATCATGATGATCGACTTCGCGATCGAGGCTGAGCGTGACCTCGGGATATCGGCGCGTGACGCGATCGTGGAGGCGGCGCGTGTGCGCTTCCGTCCGATCACGATGACCACGCTCGCCGCACTCATGGGCACACTGCCGATCGCCATCGGCTTCGGCGCGGGCGCCGAGTCGCGTCAGCCGCTGGGGCTCGCCGTCGTGGGTGGCCTCGCGTTCTCGCAGCTGATCACGCTCTACGTCACGCCGGTCGTGTATACGCTGCTCGATCAGTTCCAATCGCGCCGTCGCGTAGCGAAATCGGTGCCGGTGCGCACCAGCGGCAGCGGTGGCATGGAGCCGGTACCCGTGGCCGGCGCCTGATCCCGTCGCCGTCGAAACACGACCGCGAACGGCCGCTGGCTATCGCTGGCGGCCGGTCGTGTTTTCGCCCATGCTGCGTGCGACACTCGCATACAGCTCCTCGGCGCGGAACGGCTTCTGCAGAAAACCCGACAGATTGCGTCCCGCGAACAGGCGCGTCACATCCTGCTCGTTGTACCCGCTCATCAGCAACACGTTCACCGACGGATTCACCTCGCGCAGTGCGCGCAGCGTCTCTTCGCCATTCATATTCGGCATCGTGAGATCGAGCAGCACGAGATCGAATGCGTTGGGCTGCAGCCGAAAAATGTCCAGCGCCTTCACGCCATCGGATGCTTCCTGTGTGCGGAAGCCACGACGGCGTAGCAACGCCGAGGCGACCGCGCGCACACTGTCCTCGTCATCAACCACGAGAATCTGTCCGCCGCTTCGCCATTCCTCGCCGCTCGCTCCGCTGTTCGGCCCCGCGCTGCCACTCTGCGTCGACGACGGGAACAGCAGTTTGATCGAGGTCCCCGAGCCGACTTCGCTGTACACGCGGATCGCGCCGTGGTGGCTCCGCATAATCCCGATCGTGGCCGCCAGGCCGAGTCCGCGCCCTGTGAACTTGGTGGAGAAGAACGGCTCGAAAATGCGGTGGCGGGTGGCCTCATCCATGCCGGTGCCGTTGTCGTGCACTTCGACGTACGTGAATGTGCCCGGCTGCGCGCTGCTGCCGGGGGCGCAGGCGGTGAGATACTCGCGCGTGACCTCTTGACGGCCGGTGCGGATGCTGATGAGCCCCGGCTTCGTCACGAGTGCGTCCGACGCATTCGTGACGAGGTTCATCACGACCTGCCGGAACTGATTCACGTCTACATCGATGCTCGCCAGCGACGTGGCCAGATCCATCTGTAGCGACGCATTACGGGAAATGGCGGTGCGCATGAGCGATGTCATCTCGGCAATCACCGCGGAGGCATCGGCCGTTTCAACGACGTAGCGCCCCTTGCCCGCGTAGGCCAACAGTTGACGTGTGAGTTCCGCCGCACGCTGCGCCGCCTGCTCGATCTCCGCAATACTCTGGCGCGCCTCGGCGCCCGGCTCGAGATCCAGCAATGCGAGCGACGCGTTCCCCAGGATGCCGACGAGCAGATTGTTGAAGTCGTGCGCAATGCCGCCTGCCAACACGCCGAGTGACTCGAGCTTCTGCGCCTGCTGGAGCTGCGACTCGACGCGCGCGCGCTCTTCGTCGCTGCGCACCTGGTCCGTGATATCCACTTGCGTGCCGACGATTCGCGCGGGCGTGCCGTGTTGGTCGTGCACGAGAACGGCGCTCCAGATCATGTTCCGCTCGGTGCCATCCACGCGAAGTGCCCGCAGTCGGATCGTCTGCCGTTCGCCGGTGCTGAGCATCGTGTTCCACGCAGCCTGAGCCGCCGCCCGATCATCGGGGTGTACAAAGTCGAAACGCAGCGGTGCACCGACCAACGCGCGTCCCTCAGCGGTGGGCTCGATGCCGATCAGGCGCAGCAGCTGGTCCGAACGGGTCATGACCTCCGTGCGGAGGTCGAAATCGAAACTCCCGATGTTCGCGGCTTCCTGCGCCAGCCGCAATGTTTCTTCGCTGCGGCGCAGTTTCTCCATGGTGTGACGCTGTTCGGTGACATCCTGCGCGGTGCCGAAAAGCTTCACCGGCCCGCCCGCAATCTGGTTCAGGATGCGGGCGAGCACATGCAGAATGACCGTCGTGCCATCACGCCGCGTTACTGTGAAATCCATCGCAATGTCTTCGCCGACAGGAGTACGTTCCGACAGCGCGCCCCAGCGTTCGGAGTCGGTCGACGTCACCATGGCGCGAACGCTCTGAATGTCGACGGTATCAACCGTCGGATCGAGACCCAGCAGGCGATATGCTTGCGCGCTCAGTTGGATCTCGCTGGGTCGCGCGACACTGAAACTGCCGATACCGGCGACTTCCTGAGCTCGTGCCAGCGCCGCTTCGCTTTCCCGCAACGCTCGCTCGGCGCGCCGACGCTCGGAAATATCCTCCAGCACGGCGACTACGCCATCATCTGCCGGAAACGCATACACCGACTGCCAATGGTCATACTCGCCGTCGTAGCGCTCGAAGCGCGAGGTGGTACCGGTCTCGAGGACGTTCTCATAGGCCCGATGAAAGATCGAGCCCCTCAGCGTCGGATAGCACTCCCACACATTGCGACCGATGAGCGCGTCCCGCTCGACCTGACCGTATGCGAGCGCTGCGTGATTCACATAACGCACGCGGAATTCACGATCGAGCACGAGTATGGAATTTGGACTCCATTCCAGCAGCGCGACCTGCTCCGGCGCGAGAGGCACGAAGGGGCGAGGCGGCAAGTCCGACGAGTCCTTCGGCAAGTCCGTCGATATAGCGTCTGATGGCTCGTACATCCGGCTCCATGCGGTGCGCTCCGCGAATCACCACACGTGCCGCGGAGGACGATCATTGTCGTTCAGTTACCGACGTCGGCAACTCTACTCATGCTTAACTGATAGTGGACACCAGAAATCTCCGATAGTCACCGCCCCAAATGACAATGAGTGCAGCAATGTGGCTGCACCTCAGGAACCGCACGATCGCCACCGCTCAGAACTCGATCTGCGTGCCCAGTTCCACTACGCGATTCGGCGGAATGCAGAAGAACTCGGTGGCCGAGCGTGCGTTCCGTGCCATGATGGCGAAGATGATCTTTCGCCACCGTGACAGCGTCACCGTATCGCCCGGCCGCCCCGCTACGGGAATCAGCCGCTCACGACCGAGAAAGTAGCTCGTCTCCATCGGCTTGCAGCGGATGCCCATCTGGTCGACCACTTCGAGCACGTTCGGAACGTTCGGCGTCTGCATGAAGCCGTACGACGCAACGACGCGCCAGAACCCTTGGCCGAGAGGCATCACGCGCACGCGCTCGGCCGCGCTGGTCTCCGGCACGTCGGCGGTCTTCACCGAGACCAGCAGGACGCGCTCGTGCAGCACCTTGTTGTGCTTCAAGTGATGCAGCAGCACGGGCGGCACTCCGTCGTCGCTGCCGGTCATGAACACGGCCGTTCCGGGCACGCGGTGCACACTCGACCTCTCAACGCTGTCGAGGAAAAGTCCGAGCGGCATCGCACCATCGGCAAGGCGCGCCGTCAGCAACGCGCGTCCACGCTTCCAGGTCAGCATCAACAGGAAGAGCACGACGCCCAAGGCCATCGGCACCCATCCACCGTTCATGAGCTTCACCACGTTCGCACTGAAGAAGGCGAGGTCCACCAGCAGGAACACCGACGACAGTGCTGCGGCCTGCCACCACTTCCAGCGGAAGCGGATACGGGCCACGATGTAGAACAGCACGCTGGTGATGAGCATGGTGCCGGTCACCGCGATGCCGTACGCCGCGCCCAACGCCGACGTGTTCTTGAACAGCACGACCACGATCAGACAGCCGACCGCGATGAAGTAATTCACCTCGGGGATGTAAATCTGACCCTCCTCCACCGTTGACGTGTGCCGGATCTCGAGGCGCGGAATGAAGCCGAGCGCGATACCCTGACGGGTCACCGAGTACGCGCCGGAGATCATGGCCTGCGAGGCGACGACCGCGGCCATCGTGGCCAACACGATCAGCGGCAGAAGCAAGGCCTTCGGCGCGAGCAGGAAGAACGGATTCTCCACTGCGGCCGGATTGCGCACCAGAAGCGCCCCCTGACCGAAATAATTGAGCAGCAGGGCGGGGAAGACCAGCAGCAGCCACGCCACGCGAATGGGCCGGATACCGAAGTGCCCCATGTCGGCATACAACGCTTCACCGCCGGTAATCACGAGGACCACGGAGCCAAGCACGAAGAAGGCCAGCGATCCGTGCAGCTGCACGAAATGCACCGCATACATCGGGTTCACGGCACCGAGAATCCACGGCGACTGAATCAGCTCACGAACACCGAGGGTGGCGATCGTGATGAACCACAGCAGCATGATCGGACCGAAGGCTTTGCCCATCAGGTCGGTGCCGAAACGCTGCACGGCAAACAGCGAGGAGAGAATCACCAAGGTGATCGGCACGATGTACTGCGCCACGCTGGGAATGGCGATCTCGAGGCCTTCCATCGCACCCAGCACGCTCATGGCCGGCGTGATGATACCGTCGCCGTACAACAGTGCGGTACCGAACAGCGCGAGCGCCACGAAGATGCCACCGCGCTTGAAGCCCGCCGGTGTGCCTCGTGGAAAAATCAACGCGAGCATCGCGAACTGGCCGCCTTCACCGCGATTGTCTGCCCGCAGCACGAAGCTCACGTACTTCACCGTGATCACGAGCGTCAGCGCCCACACGATCAGCGAGAGGATGCCGAACACATTCTCCCGGGTCGGCTGTAGCCCGTACAGCGGACTGAAACACTCCTTGATGGAGTAAAGGGGGCTGGTCCCGATGTCCCCGTACACCACGCCAAGCGCGGTAAGGGTCAGTATCGCGAGTCGCTTGCCGGTGGGGTTCTCATGATGCCCGTCCTTCCGCAGCGGCGACTGCACGGGGAACATGCCGGTACTCGAGCGGATCTCGGCGCCGTGCGGTGCATTGGCGGCATCGTTCGCCGCCGACGGGGTGACGGACGCACCCGTCGGATGCCGCAAAGCATCTGATGAGGAAGGCTGGCCGCCGCTGCCGGCCACGCTGCTATCGGAGTCGGCCCCGGTAGTGTTCACCAAGGCCTGGGGAGTTTGGTCGTTTGGCATGGTTCTGAACGAATCCTAAATGTACCACGGTGCCACGCAGAAACAGACGATGGGAGTCCAGAATGCCCCCCGTCGTCGGGTGCGTCGTGTGTCCGGGGCGTTGTCCGGCAACGCCGTGTTCCACCATTCGGGAAGGATGGCGCTGGATTGCTCGAGAGCACGCCTCAGAGTTCACGCCCCACGAGCGCTGAGAGTTGCGCGCGGGCGATGCGACCGTCCAGACGGGCCTGGATCAATGCCTGACGCGCCTGATTGAGCTGAGTCTGCGAGGTGAGCAGATCGAGCAGCGTGGATGCGCCCAGCGCGTAGCGCTGCTGCTGCACACGCAGGTCTTCTTCCGACGCCGCGATCGCCTGCAGCTGCACCTGCACGCGCGCCTGGGCGTTCTCCAGCGAGCGCACGAAAAATGTGAGATTCTCACGGGCCGCCAGCTGCGCGTCGCGTAGCTGTGCCTCGGCATTCGTGAGCGCGACATCGGCCTGCACGGTTTGCGATTCGCGCGAGAAGCCGTTGTATAGCTGATAGGCGATGTTGAAGTTGAACGTCTGACGGCTCGCGTTGTCGCCACCGACCAGCAGCAGATTGCGGCCCACGAACCCGCCGCTGTTCTGACTGAACGCGTAGTTGTACGCCATCGTGAGCGTCGGCAGATACGTCGACCGCTGTGAACGCCTCGCCGCGCGGGCCACCGCCACGTTCGACGTGGCCAATCGCACCGCCGGACCGTCAGTCGCCAGCACCGCCAGCTCGTCTTCGGTGGGCAGCGTAAGTGGCGTATCGAGCGTGTCCTCGGGCGACGCGGTGATCAGCGCCGCAGAACCGGCGATACGCGTGAGCGAGGCATTGGCGACGCGCAGATCGTTCGCGGCCGTCAGCACCGCGAGGCGCGCATTGCCGACGAGAATCGCCGACCGTAGCGAGTCGGACTTGGTGGCCACACCAGCGGCCAGTCGCGCGCCGGATGCCTTGAGCTGCTGTTCGGCCTGCTCGAGCTGCGCTTTCGCGGCGGCCGACGATTCCCGGGCGGCGAGTGCCGCGTAGAACTGCTGCTTCACCTGCAGCGACGCATCGAAACGCGCCGACACCGCCGACAGGTCGGCCACATCGGCCGTCGCGCGGATTCGTTTGATTTCCGAGAACCGGCGTCCGCCGTCGAACACTTCGACGTTGAGCGCGAGGCCGTTGTTGTAGCTCCACGGATTGCCCGACAACGATGTGAGCTGACCGTTGAAGTTGTTGATCGTAGTACCCTGCGTGCGTCCGCTGCCCGCCGAGAGGTTCACATTGGGCACGTACGACCCGATCGCCTGCCGGCGCGCGGCAGCGGCGTTGCGGTCGAGACCGCGAGCGGATACCGCAGCCGGCGAGTTCTTCCCGGCGAGTTCGATCGCTTCGCGCAGGCTGACAGGGCGGGCTCCGTCTTCACTTCCCGGAGCCTGAGCGCCAAGCGGGGCGGCCATCATGACCGCCCCGAAGATCACTGCACCGACGACGGTCTGTCCCGTCCGGTTCCAGCAATTCACCTGGTCTCACCTCGCGCACGCGCCGCGCTGTCAGCCGTTCGCTGGTTGCGCTCGAGCAGTGCGCGGAAAGCCGTCTTCTGTGCATCGTCGAGCGGATTCATCATCAGCACGCGCGTACTGTCCCGCACGGCATCAAGAGTAGGCCGCACCAACTTCATGATTTCACGCGACTGCTCGCGACGCCAATCCCACACGGAGTCGATGACGATGCGCTGGTCCGGCGACAACTTGAGCTCGCGGGCGAGTTCATCGACCATTACCCGGTCGCTGAACACGTTCGGACGTGGCGGTGACAACACGCGATCGGTGACAAATCCGACCACCCCTCCGGTGAGAAAAGCACCGAGGATAAACAGCATGGCGAGCGATTTGGGGCGGGAAGTGGACACGAATCGCTCGAAACTAGTAGTCGAGAGGATGCAGATACCGTTCCGGAGCATCCTCCGGCAAACGCAACCGCGCTCGTGACGTCATCGTGGCATCCTCCAGCGGAAGCGGCAACGCCGATTCCACCGCCGCCCGCTGCGCCATCTCGCGCGCGGAGGCATCGAGTTCGGCTTTGCGCACGTACGTGGCGCCCGTTATGAGCAATCCGATAGTCGCTGCGATCAGCCCCGCGTTGCGGATGTCCGCCGTCCGGAATTCACCGAAGCCGCTCCACCACGCCGGCCGCAACTCGTTGATGCGCACGATGCCGCGCGTAACGCTGAGCATAACGCGCTCCTCCAGTCCGTTCCAGTACGTCTCGTCCTGTGGCGCAGCGTAGTGATTGCGCAGCAGGGCGGTCACTCGAGGGTCCGCATCCGGGCCATGCCCGTTGTCGTTCCGCGTGACGTTCATTTCTCACTCCGAAGATTGCTCAGCTGTCGACGCAGGTGCGCCCGAGCGTGGTGCAAGTCCGATCGCGCCGTTCCTTCGGGAATTCCGAGGATGGAGCCGATCTCCGCATGCTTATATCCTTCGACGTCGTGCAACACGATGACTGCGCGCTGCCGTTCGCCAAGCGTATTCAGTGCGCGCGCCAGGCGCGCACGTAACTCACCCGCTTCTGCCGGATCCCGATGTGGAGACGACAACGTCTCCGGTAGCTCGTCCGCGTCGCGTACTTTGCGCCGACGGGCGATGTCCAACGCCGCATTGGCCACGATGCGATGCAGCCACGCGCCAAACGCCTGCTCCGGACGAAAGCGCTCGAGAGCGCGAAACGCATGCAGAAATCCCTCCTGCACCGCATCCTCGGCATCATCGTGCGACAGCACGATGGAGCGCGCCACCGCATAGGCGCGCCGCTGGTGGCGATGCACCAGACCGGCAAATGCCGCGTGATCTCCCGCCTGTGCCGAGAGCACAAACTCCCGCTCCTCAAGCGCCTCGGCCGACGCTGGTCGGTCAGTCCCCATGACGGGGAGGGCAGCTGGAAAAGACAGGGCGACGGAAGTCATGGATAATGTTAGGGGTCATTCGACTTACGCATCGCCGGCGGGGGGCGTTGAGGGCAGGGGCCCCGATCCCGCAAGCCCGAGACGCTCCGCATCCGCCTGCATGGCCTGCAGCACAATGCCGATATGTTCGTCCAGCGGTACATCGAGGGATACCGCCCCTTGAATGATGTCATCCCGGTTCACCCCGCGGGCAAACGCTTTGTCTTTCATCTTCTTTCGTACCCCGGCCACGTCCACCTCGGTTACGGCTCGCGATGGCTTTACCAGCGCGCTCGCGGTAATCAATCCCGTGAGCTCGTCGACGGCAAACAAG
>NZ_JBDNFF010000075.1:0-64967 GCF_041689975.1 Gemmatimonas sp. | reverse complement strand
GAGAACGTCACGCAGAGCGAACTCTGGGTGTTCACGCGCGGTCAAAAAGCAGTGAAGCAGCTCAACGTGCGCAAGTGGAGAGATCAGTCGCTGCAGGATGTACACTGGCCGATGAACGGCGACAAGGTGCGTGTCGTGCGGCGCGATCGTCCACAGCGCGCCGTCGACTTCATCGAAGTTGACATCGGGACGAACGCCATCAAGACGCTGCTCGCCGACGAGATCGAAGGTGCCGCGCTCGAGCCGAAGAACATCGCGTATCTCAAGAAGGGCGGTGATTTCCTCTGGTGGTCGCAGAAAACCGGCTGGGGCATGTTCTACGTGTATGGCTTCGACGGCGGTGAGAAGCGCCCGTTGACCACCGGTCAGTGGAACGCCAACAGCATCGTCAAGATCGACTCCACGACGCAACAGGTGTGGGTGTCCGGCCAGGGACGTGAGACGGGCGAACAACTTTATCAAACGCACTTGTATCGCGTGAATGCCGACGGCACTGGCTTCACACTGCTCGACGCCGGCAACGCGCACCACGCCTCGACGCTCGGCGAGAACGGCATGCCCAGCGTCGTGTCACCCACCAAGCGCTACATCTACGACACCTTCTCGCGGATGGACCTGGCCCCCAAGTCCGTACTCCGTGACGGTGCCTCGGGTCGTATCCTCAGCACGCTTGAGGAGATGGATCTCTCGAAGCTCAAGGAGCTCGGATTCAAGCCGGCGGAAACGTTCTCCGTAAAAGCCGCCGACGGCATCACGGAGCTGTACGGCAACATGTGGAAGCCGTTTGACTTCGACAGCACCAGGAAGTATCCGATCATCACGTACGTCTATCCGGGCCCGCAGACCGAAGGCATGACGACGGGCTTCAGCGTGCGCGGTCCGCTGATGCAGCTCGCGCAGCTCGGCTTCATCGTGGTCGAAGTCGGCCATCGCGGTGGCAGCCCGCTTCGCTCGCTGGCGTATCATCGTTACGGCTACGGCAACATGCGCGACTACGCACTGGCTGATAAGAAGTACGCGCTCGAGCAGCTCGCCGCCCGTCATGCGTTCATCGACCTCGACAAGGTCGGCATCTTCGGGCACTCCGGTGGTGGCTTCATGACCGCCGCCGCCATGCTGTTGCCGCCGTACAACGAATTCTTCAAAGTGGGTTGGTCGGAATCCGGCAATCATGACAACAACATCTACAACCAGAACTGGAGCGAGTGGAACCATGGCGTGAAGGTCATCGCCAAGGCCGACAGCGCCAGCGGTGCCGTGCGAGCGGGTGGCACCGGTGCCGCACGTCGCGGTGGACCGGGAGCGAACGCCGCCGCACGTGAAGTGGTGCAGGATTCCACGAACGCCGACAAGATCACGTTCGACATCCGCGTGCCCACCAACGACGAACTCGCCGGCAATCTCAAGGGCAATCTCGCCCTCGCGACCGGTGACCTCGACAATAACGTGCACCCCGGTGGCACCATCCGGCTCGTGAATGCGCTGGTCAAGGCCAACAAGCGCTTCGACCTGTTCATTTATCCCGGCGAACCGCATGGCTACCGCGGCACCGGTCCGTACAACCAGCGCATGCTCATGGAATACTTCGGTGAGCATCTGCTGGGTGACTACTACCGCGGCAACGGCGAGATCAAATAGCGTCGGGAGGGTGCACACACGAAGGGCCGTGTCGCGTGCAGGATTCGCGCGACGCGGCCCTTCGGTGTCATCTTTCCCGCATGCAGCCAGACACCCGAATTTCCGCGATCGCCCATGTCATCCAGCTAGCGATTGCGCCGGTCTTCATGCTCACCGGTATCGCCTCGCTGCTCGGCGTGCTGACCAGTCGCCTCGCCCGCATCATCGACCGGGCTCGAGCGCTTGAAGACCGCTTCATCGACGTGACGGGCGAGCACAAGCACCTTCTGGGCTCCGATTTGCTCATGCTCTCGCGCCGCGCCCGGCATATCAATCGCGCTATCAGCCTGTGCACAATTGCCGCGCTGCTGGTCTGTCTGATGATCGCCATTCTGTTCATTAGTGGCTTCTTCTCGTACGACATTTCGCGCATCGTCGCCACCTGCTTCGTGCTCTCGATGGCGGCGCTGATCACGGGGCTGCTGAGTTTTTTGCGCGAGGTGCAGTTGGCCACGCGCTCGCTGCGGATCGGGCCGCACTGAGCGCGCCCTCTACTTCACGTCATGTCGAATTCTCCTCCTCGGTTTCTCCGCGCCTTGGGTGCGCTGCCGCTCGCCGCAACGCTCCTCACCGCCCCGGCCGTCGCGTGTGCTCAAGGCAACGTGCAACGCAGCGCTGCGCCGCGTCTGATGCGCGCGAGCGACGTGGACACGGTGCCACTGCGCGATGCCGGCACACGGATCGCCTATGGACGCGACTCGTTGCAGTTCGGCGAGTTGCGCCTGCCGCCGGAGGCGACGAACAGCAATCGGGCACCGATCGCGATCGTGATCCACGGCGGCTGTTGGTACTCGCCGTACGCGTCGGTGCGGAACAGCGCCCCGCTGGCCGACGCGCTTGCCCAGTCGGGGGTCGCCACCTGGAACGTCGAGTACCGGCGCTACGATAATCCCGGCGGCGGCTGGACCGGCACCTTCCGCGATGTCGCCGACGGGGCCGACTATGTCCGCACGCTCGCCAAGCTCTACCCGATCGATACCATGCGTATCGTGCTCACCGGACATTCCGCCGGCGGGCACCTCGCGTTGTGGCTGGCCTCCCGCCCCGCGCTTGATAGCGCCAGCCCGCTGTTCGGCGGCACGCCACTCGGCGCACGCGGCGTGGTCTCGGTGGGCGGCATTGCGGACCTGCGCGAGTTTTACGGCCGCGAGCGGAATACCTGCGGCAACCCCGCCGTCGAGTCACTGCTGGGCGGCACTCCCGACAGCGTGCCGACGCGCCTGCATGAGACCTCACCGATCGAGCGGTTGCCTCTCGGCGTTCCCACGGTGCACATCGCCGGCGACCGGGATTTCATCGCGCCCGTGGCCGTGCGCGAGGCCTATGTCACCGCCGCCCGATCGCGCGGCGACAGCGCACGGGCGGTCACGATTGTCGGCGACGGCCACTTCGAAGCGATGACGCCGTACACGGCGGCCGGTCGCGCCGTGATCGACGCCATCCGCGCTCTACTTGACCTGCCGCCGATCGTGCGCTGAGCTTTCCTGTTCGCTCCCCTGCTCCGTTTCCCCGCGTTTTCCGGAGATTTACCATGAAGCGTCTCTACGTCACCATTCTCGCGCTGGCGCTGCCCACCGTAATCGCTGCCCAACCGCCGACCGCCCCGCAGACCGATCCTGTGACCGCGTCGTTCCGCGGCCGCCTCACCTCGCTGCACCGCAACCTGGCCCAGGCGCTCGATTCCATTCCGGCCGACAAGTTCGGCTACAAGCCGACGCCGGCCCAGCTCACGATCGGCTACATCGCGCAGCATCTCGCGAATGACAACTACCTGTTCTGCAGCAACTTCGGCGACATGAAGCCGGCGCGGTCGAACATGGAGCTGACGACGCCCGATTCGGTCAAGGCCACCTGGGCGAAGGCCGACCTGGTGACGCAGCTCAAGGCGGCCAACACCTTCTGCGAGAGCGCGCTCGCCCAGGTGAACGACCAGAACATCGGCGCCGCGGTGACCATGAGCCTGCCGAACGGCCAGACGCGGAACACGACTCGCATTGCCATGGTGCTCGGTCACGCGCTCGACAACGCCGATCATTACAGTCAGCTGGCGAACTACATGCGCCTCAACAACCTGCTGCCACCCACAGCACTTCCGCGCCCCGCGACGCGTTGAGTCCGGGTCCATGACAGGCTGACGCCGCCACCGTCTTCTTCCAGCGGCCTTTACAGGCGCCTTCGCTGCCAGCAACATCAAGGAGCCCCCAACCGGAGTGCCCATGAAGGATTCGCAGCTCAAGGCCTTGCTCAGGAAGACGGCCGCCAAGGCGTCTCAACAGAAGAAGCCGTCTCGCAGCCTGTTCGATCCGACGCTCGAAGCCACGCGCACCAAAACCGAACCGCTCGAAGGCTCTGACGCCGAAGGGATTTTCAAGGAAATGAAGCGCCGCGAATTCTGACCGACGCCGCCTTCGTCGCACTCCAGACAGCGCTGGCGGGCCGTTTCTCGCTCGAAAGCGAGATCGGTCGCGGCGGCATGGGGATCGTGTATCTCGCGCGCGACGTGATTCTCGAGCGTCCGGTCGCGATCAAGCTGCTCGCACCCGCCATCGCGTCGCGCACCGACGTCCGTCGCCGATTCCTGCGCGAAGCGCGCATCGCCGCCCAATGTTTTCATCCGAACATCGTCCCCATCCACGGGGTCGAGGAATCGGGCGATCTGGCGTGGTTCGTCATGGCCTACGTGCCTGGCGAGACGCTGGCCGATCGTCTGCGCCGCGTTGGGCCACTCCCCGCCGACGCCATCCGTCGTATCGGTCGTGAAATCGGCTGGGCGCTGTCGTATGCACACGAGCGCGGCGTCGTGCACCGCGATGTGAAGCCCGAGAACATTCTGCTGGAACAGGGCACCGACCGCGCACTCATCGCCGATTTCGGCATCGCCTTCCACGAGGCATCGGCGGCGAATGCGCTCACGGGAATGCACTCGTCCGGTGAGGTCGCGGGCACCGCCCGGTTCATGGCTCCCGAGCAGGCACTCGGTGAGGCCGTCACCGGACGGGCCGACCTCTACGCCCTTGGCGTCACGCTGTATCTCGCCGCCACTGGCCGCTACCCGTACGAAGGCGGCAGTGCGCTCGCGATCATCGCCCAGCAATCCGTGGCCCGCGCGCCCTCGGTGCGCACGCATGCACCGCACCTCCCCGACTCGCTGGTCGACGCCATCGATCAGTGTCTCGCCACCGACGCGGCCGATCGATTCGACTCCGCCGCCAGCTTCGTCGCGGCCTTTGAGCGCACACCCGACGGCGGCGAACTCCCGATCGAGGCCCGCGCCGTGCGACTTGGCGCATCCCGTACGAAGACCCTCGCGGAATGGACGATCGCCATCGCCTTTGCATCGTTCTTCTGGGTGGTCGGCGAAGACGCGGGGTCGCTCGGGAGAGCCATCCTCGTCCACGTCATACAGGGAGTCTTGATGCTCGCCGCCGCTGGGGTCGCGCTGCGCGGCAGCGAGACCCTGCTGGCCGCACGACGGTCGCTGAAGCTGGGCGTCGCGCCGCAGGATGTGGCCGATGCGCTTGCCCCTGCACCCACGTCGACGCGCCGTCCGATGCGGACGGTTCAGGGTACCGCCGTGCTGTGCTCCGCGTTCCTGCTCGCGGTCGCCCAAGGCCACGTCGATCAATGGGGTCTGCCCACTGCCCTCGAGAGCATCCTGAGTCTCATGACGTGGCTGCTGCCGCCCCTCATGATCAAGCGGAGTCTCGCCGCCGCTCGCCAGACCAGCGGATTCAGCGCCTGGTTCTACAGCTTCGTGCGACAGCCCCTCGCCACGCGCGTCGTGGGGTGGATTGGCCGAAAAACCTCGGCGATCGTCAATCGGCCGATTCCCGCCCACGCGCCCACCGAAATCCTACTCGGTCGCGCCGCCGCCGACATCTTCGCGCGATTGCCGGAGGCGGCCCAGCGCGATCTCCGGGCGCTGCCGGCCGCCGCGGCCGCCCTGGCGCAGGAAGCGACCATGCTCCGCCGCCGCGCGTTGGAGATTTCCGGCGAGCAGCGGCGTCTCCGCGTGTCTGCGCGCCCCGCCACGCCACGCGAGTTGCCCAAGGCCACCAAGACCCTGGACCTCGAGCGAGCGGCCGTCAACGGGCGTCTGGGGGCTACTATCGCCGCCCTTGAAGCGATGCGGCTCGATCTGCTCCGCCTCGACACCAGAATTACGCTGCCCGGAACTCTCACCGAACAGCTCGATGTCGTGCGCGACCTGCAGCGCCGGGTAGACGCTGTCCGCGACGTCGACCAGATACTCGACCGCCCCTCGGCCATGCCAGCAGCAGCACGGGCCAGACGGCTCGCGTCACAGCCGACGCCGGTGTGAGATTGCCGGACGGGCGCCGGTTGTGCAGCTCCGTGATCCCGAACCCGGTCGCACATGACGCGCTCGAAATTCCTGCTCGGTGCCACGCTCGCCTGCGGCGGCGCCGTCGCCGTGACCGCCTGCGGAGACAGTAAGCGGGCCCCCGCCGCTGATAGCGCCACCGCGATGTCCGCCTCGTCTTCCACCGACACCGTGAAAGTGAAGGGCGTCTGGTCGGACAGCGTCACCGCCGAATCCCGCTACACGGCCCACTACGTCAACGGCGAACTCGTCGTGATCGCGGAGGAGATGCTGCTAGCCGACAGCACGTCCTCGTCGCGTAGGTATTTCTACGACGCCGACTACGCGCCGACACGTTTCGTCGAACGCCGAACGCTCACCGCCGCATCGAGCAACAGCACGCCGGCACAACTCCAGTCGCTGCTCGACATCTTCCTCACCGGCGACACCGTCGACTCCACCAGCAAGCAAGTGGACCTCGTCGCCAAGACCGTCCAGCCCTACGAGATCGAGAACATGCGCAAGCATGAACGCGAGCTGTTCGCCCGCGTACCCACGACCTATACCGCCCCCCGCATCAACCGCTGATCATGACGGACTTCGAAACGCTGGGCGCCTTCTACCTCGGGAAGCGCTACGACCTCGCCTCCCGCACGCGGCGGGACGACTACGTGCTCTACGACGCGAAGGATCTCACCACACATGCCGTGATCATCGGCATGACCGGCAGCGGAAAAACCGGGCTCGGCGTCGGCCTAATTGAAGAAGCGCTGATCGATCGCATCCCGGTGATCGCCATCGATCCGAAGGGCGACCTCGGCAACCTCGCGCTACGATTCCCATCGTTGGCACCAGCCGATTTCCGTCCGTGGATCGATCCGCAGCAGGCCACGAATGCGGGTCTCTCCCCCGACGCCTTCGCCGAGAAGCAGGCCGCCCTCTGGAAAGACGGACTGGCCAGCTGGGGCCAAGACGGCGCGCGCATCCAGCGCTTGGTCGACGCCGCCGATGTCACCATCTACACGCCGGGCAGTACCGCGGGACGGCCGCTGTCGCTCCTCAAGGCGTTCGTGGCCCCGCCGCCGCTCATTCGCGACGACACCGAAGCGATGCAGGAGCGCGTCAACGCCACCGCCACGAGTGTGCTCGCCTTGCTCGGCATCGACGCGGATCCGATCTCGAGCCGCGAACACATTCTGCTCGCGAACCTGCTGCATGCCGCGTGGAGCGAGGGACGCGATCTCGATCTCGCCGGGCTGATCGGCGGCATTCAGTCACCACCGTTCGATACGGTCGGGGTGATGCCGCTCGACACGGTGTTCCCGCCGAAGGATCGCACGGAGCTCGCGATGAAGCTCAACAACTTGTTGGCGGCGCCGGGATTTCAGACGTGGATGCAGGGCGAGCCGCTCGATACGGCGACGCTGTTGTACGACGCCAGCGGCAAGCCGAAGTGCTCCATCGTCTCGATCGCGCATCTTGGCGACGCCGAGCGCATGTTCTTCATGACGCTCCTGCTCGCCGACGTTCTCGCGTGGGTGCGCACGCAGCCCGGCACCGGCTCACTGCGCGCGATTCTGTACATCGACGAACTGTTCGGCTACATGCCGCCAGTTGCGAATCCGCCCTCGAAGGTGCTGCTGCTTACGCTGCTCAAGCAGGCGCGCGCCTACGGACTCGGCGTCGTGCTCGCCACGCAGAACCCGGTGGACCTCGATTACCGCGGACTGTCGAACACGGGCACCTGGTTTATCGGACGTCTGCAAACCGAACGCGACAAGATGCGCCTGATGGACGGTCTCGAGGGGGCGTCGGGCGGACAGCCGTTCGACAAGGCGGCCATGGAGCAGACGATCGCCGGACTCGGCAAACGCGTGTTTCTCATGCACAGCGTCCACGAGTCGGCGCCGATCACCTTCGAAACTCGCTGGACCATGTCGTACCTGGCCGGCCCGATGACCCGCGAGCAGATCAAGTCGTTGAGCGCGCGCACCGGCAATGGGATGACGGCAACCGCAGCCGCCGACGCCGCGATGCGAACGAACAACACCGCCGGGATCACGGGGGGGAGCGGAGGCGGCAGTATGTCATCGCTCGATCCGTCGGCATCGGCGCAAGCGCCGGTCTTGCCGGCCGACGTGCCGCAGTACTTCCTACCCGTGCATTCGAGCGGGGGCCCGATCAGTTACCACCCAGCCGTGTTGGGAGTGGCCGACGTGTCCTTTGCCAGTGTCAAACATGGCGTGACGGAGCAGCGACGCGTGTCCCTGCTGGCCACCATGGACGACGGTCCGATCACGCTCGAATGGGACAACGCGGAGCGGATCGACCTCGATCCCTCGGCGCTCGAGCGCAGCCCGACCAACGGGGCGGCGTACGGTGCATTGCCCAAGGCTGCGACCAACGCGAAGAGCTATCCGGCGTGGAGCAAGGCGCTACAGAAATGGATCGTCACCAACGAGAGCGTGTCATTGCTCCGCAGCGCCGCCTTTAAGCAGACATCGAATGCGGGCGAAGCGGAACGTGATTTCCGGATTCGTCTGCAGCTGATGGCGCGGGAGGCGCGCGACAATCAGATCGAGACACTGCGCGGCAAGTACGCCACCAAGCTCGCATCGTTGCAGGAGCGCGTTCGTCGCGCCGAGCAGGCCGTGCAGCGCGAGCAGGCCCAGGCCTCACAGGCGAAGATGGACAGCGCGATTTCCGTGGGTGGCGCGATCCTCGGTGCGATCTTCGGGCGTGGCAAGATTTCCGCTGGCGCGCTCGGTAAAGTCGGAACGGCGGCCCGCGGCGCCGGACGGGCGGCGCAGCAGCAGGGCGATGTGACGCGCGCCAACGAAAGCGTGCAGGCGCTACAGGCGCAGTACGCCAACCTGGAGGCGGCGCTGCAACAAGACATCGACGCGCTGGGAGCGACCTACGACGCGCAGCAGGATGCGCTCGAAGTTGTCCCGATCAAGGCCAAGAGCGGCGACGTGCGGGTCCATATCGTGGCACTGGTGTGGGTGCCCTTCCACCGCGACGCGGCCGACCGACCGGTCAGAACGCGCTGAACGCGTACGCGACCGCGTAGGCAATCAGCAACGCGAGTCCGCCCTCGGCGAGCGACTGCCGGTCGAATCGAATCGAGCGGGAGCGCGTAAGATGCGGGGAAACGGGACGGTGCATGGGCGGCTCCGGAAAGAGGGCATGTGTATTCCGACGTCGGAAGCAGGCCTGGGGTAACAGCCCCCGGCGACTCAGCGTGGCCGCGGCTTCGCGTTCAGCGACCAGTCGAACGGGAGTTCCCGCATCCCGAAGCGTCCGGATTCCAGGCGCGTCTTGGTCTCACCGTCGAACCAGGTGGCGAGAAAGGCGCCGATTTCCGTGCGCGAGTTACCGAAGTCGAGCCGGTAGTACGTGAAGATGGGGCTCAGGCGGGGAAAACGCGTCTCGATCTGGTTCTTGGTGCTGTCTTTCAGAAACCGTGTCCCCTGATCGAACAGTTGCCGATCGAGCGCGGCGCCCGTGTACGCCTCCGACCGCAATGGCGGGCTCCCCTTGGCCGCCGAGACCAGCGCAAAGTGAATACGCGGATCGTGGAAATCCTTGCGGATGATCCGATGCTCCACTTCGTCGAGCGACAGGGTGCGTCCGGCGGCACGCACGATCGGCTCGCTCCACGGCCCCTTGAGCCGCAGCAGCCCGAGTGTGCGGTCGATGTTCCGGATACTCTCGCGCTCCCCGTGTGTGACGATCAATTGAATGGTGTACGCGTTGTACACGTTGATCCAGAACGCCAAACGCTCGTCCTCGTCGACACCGGCCAGCGAGGCGCGCTCGAGCGACGTCAGATAGCGTCGGAACGCGACCGCGTCCCGAAAAGCGTCATAGTCCACCAGCCCATCGGTCACGTGAGTACGCAATAACGTGTCGAACGGGGAGTGGTCGACCGTCACGCTTGCGGCTGGCAGGCTGGGGGCCGGTTGAGCGGCAAGTGAAGTCGCGAAGATCAGCGCGACCCACACCCACCGGCGTGCCACGTCCGAGGCCCTGCGCAGCGAGAAAAACATGGTGTATAGTACCACGATGAGTACCGACTGGCTCTTGGGCATCTGGCGCCTCATGCGCGCCGACGCGTCACTCGACTTCGCCCCGGGTGTGCGCATGGAATTTCTCATCGACGGTGTGCTCCGCTACCACGTGGACGTCGGCGGACAGGATCAGGTCGTCGATCTCGTCTATCGCGTCGACGGGGAAGTACTGCATACCGATAATCCGGCGGCGCCGCACAGTATGAGCGTTCGTATCGAGCACGGCGTCGGCGACTTGTTGCTGCTCGACTTCGGCGGCGCGCAGGCGATACTCGTGCGCGAAGTCGAGCACCCCGAACGCTACATCCAGTAGGCGTACTGTTTCGTCACCATCACGAAGCCGGACAGCGCGGCGTTCGTAACGGCGTGCACCAGCACGAGGTCTCCCAGCGACTTCGTCTTCCACATCCACCAGTTGTAGATCAAGCCGCACAGTAGCCCGACTTCCCAGAAGGGCCCGTGCTCGCTCGCAAACAACACCGCCGTGCCCACGAACGCCATCACGTTGAACGTGCCCAGCGGCACCTGCTGCCAATCGTTGTTCACGATCCACCGGGGCAGCCAGCCGCGCCAGAAAAGCTCCTCGAGAATCGGCACCAGCAACGCGGCGCGGACCACGCGCAGGATCACAACGAGAGGATCCGCCAGCTCCGACGGCGGGATCGTGGTGGTCACGGTCCCGGTGATGCTGTTCTGAAAGAGCCAGTGATCGCGCCACCCCGGAAAGAGCTGATCGGGAGCGACCCACATGGCGCAGACCGCTAACCCGAGCAACACACTCGGCAGCGCGTGGCGCACGCGAAGGGACAGCACCACGTCTCGCGAAATCGTCAGCAGCACCACGACCAGCACCCCGACGCGGAGAATCGATTCCCAAGGCTGCGGTATAGGAACAGAGGGCCCGATCGCCAGCAGGATCATGAACACCGCGAACGGCGCAATCCAGGGGAGCGACGGGTACTGCCGTATCAATGAAGGTTCTGACATGCACCAATTGTATCGACTCGGGGGCCAACATGGCCCCTCCCACGATCACGGTCCGTACACGACCGGCGAGATGCCCTGTTTGATGTCCCGGGCGCCCGCAGCGACTCCGGAACCGACCGCCAGGCCCGCGGTCAAGGCAGTGCCGAGACCCACGAGCGGCAGGAACGGCACCAACACCGCGCCCAGCAGAAATGCCGCCCCACCGGCGGCCCACGGTGCGATGCCCTTCTGCACCGAGTCGACGTACCGCAGCCGATTGCGGACAAAGCGGCGCGTGGTGCCATAAAGCACGACGGCCAGGATGCTGGCGATGACGAACGAGATGAGAAAAAACACGGAAACCTCCTGAGTAATCGGGAACGGAGCGCATGGCACAGCTCTTGGCGTCGTGCGTCCGTCCGCCCCCTACTTCCCTAACGCGACCGCGGGACGGAGGTTTCAGCCCCGTCCCGTCGTGTCGATCTGCCACGACTTCGCTGCCAGGGTCTCAACGACGGCGTGGCATCTCCATCTTGGTGTAGTTGAGCGGCACCGAGAACAGGTCGTTGGCCAATCGCTTCTTCTCGATCTTCACGACCTCGAGTGGAACGCTCCCGTCGGGCATCGTGACCTTGAGCGGGAAGCCGCCATCGGCCGTGAGCATACGTTGCCACGCCGGCTCGCTGCTGCGTTGCATCGCGCTCAACGGGTTCACGTAGCCACCAAGTCCCTTCGCCAAGCAGACATCGACCGTCTGCGCCACAGTCGTGACGTTCACGTGTTCGCACGAAAAGCCAGCCACGGTTTCCATGCGGCCGGTTCGCGTGACCTTCGCGTCGGCCGGCGTCCTCGCGGCGACACTCGACGCCGCGTCCGCGATCGGCATTTCCATGTACGCGTTCTGCGCGGCCATGAGCACGTACACCTTCTGCTCCTGCGGCACCGACAACAACGACATTGCGCCGGCCGGTCCTCCCATCGATACACGCACCTTGCCGTTGCGCACCAGATACTCGATCTCCTGCCGCTGCGGACCATTCGCGCCCTGCGCCGACAGGCGCATCGTGACCGCACCTTCGAACGGCTGCGCGGCGACGACGACGGGCAACACGACCGTGAACATCGAAACCGTCACGGCAGCGATGGTGATCGGAGACACTCGAAACATCAGCACACTCGGGTATGGGACATCAGGCAATACCGTTTCGCATTGCCTTGAGTACGAGCTCGGAGAACCGGTCGATCTCGTCCAACGTGGTATACACGTTGGGGGTGACGCGGATCCCGCTGAACTCCGCGTGCACAATCGGCGTCTGCACGACGCGATGCTGCGACACCAGCCAGCTTCCGAGCTTCACGGGATCGAGCCCGTCCACATTGAAGAAGCCGATGCCGCCGCCCCACTTGGAATCGAGCGGCGTCAGCACTTTCACCCGTCCCTTTCCCTCGGCCAGCAGCCGCTTGGCCCACCGGTCACGCAGGAACTTGAGACGCGCCTGCTTGCGCGCCACGCCGATCGCACGATGAAACGCCAGCGACACCGAAATCGCGTTGTGATTCGCCGCCGGATGCGTGCCGATCTCCTCGTACTTGCGGATGTCGGCTTCCTGCCCTGGGTTGCCCGCCATCAACGGCCACATCGGTTCGATCTTGTCCTTACGCACGTACAGGAAGCCCGTACCGATCGGCGCCAAGAGCCATTTGTGCAAGCTGGTGCCGTAGTAGTCCACGTCGAGCTCATCGCGCGTGAACGGGAACTGCGCGAACGCGTGTGCCCCGTCCACGAACGTGGCCACACCCTTCGCGCGCGCCATCGCGATCAGCTCCTTCACGGGGAGAATCTGCCCGGTCAGGTTCGTGATGTGCGTGATCTCCATCACTCGTGTGCGCGACGTCATTGCGGCGGCGAATGCGTCCACGATCTGTTGCGGCTCGGTGCACGGCACCGGGAACGACACCTCCTTCACGACGATGCCATCACGACGTGCGCGCTGCTTCCACGCGTTCAGCATGCGCCCGTAGTTCTGGTTGCTCACGACGACTTCGTCGCCGCGCTCGAGGTCGATGCCGAAGATGAGCGTCTCGAGCGATTCCGACGCATTGCGCGTGATCGCCATTTCGTTCGTGTCGCAGCCGAACTCGATCGCCAGTTCGCGGCGCACGATCTCGATGCGCGGCTCGAGCGTCTGCCACATGTGAATCACCGGCAGCTCATTTGAAAAGCGCAGATCGCGCTCGAGCTGCGCCATGACGTGCGAGGGCGCCGGTGAGCAGCCGCCGTTGTTCAGGTTGATCCACGTGCGGTCGAGATCGAACGCGCGCTGGATCGGCTCCCAGAAATCCTCGTCGGAGGCGAACGCCTCGGCCTGTGCCGCGTCGCCGCGCCAGGCGGGTGCAGACGGGTCGAAGAGGGCGACGCCGCGATCTTTCGCGACATCGGCGGCATCGAGCAGACGCCGGATCGCGTGCGGCGAAAATCGCGGCGAGAAACTCGGCGAGAGCGCGGCGGCGAGACTGGGCAGGGCGGTCGCCCCGGCCACGGCTGAAACAAAGAGTCGGCGGTCCATATCAGAACATGCCGCCCAATCCCGCAGGCCGCGAGGGACAGGGTCTCATCACCAAGAGCCCGATTTCGACGCGAATCACCCCGCTTGAGTCCGCATTTCATGGCGTTTCGATTAAGCCTGTCACCATGCGGGACCTGTGTCACACAAACTGCGTGTTGCGCCGTGCCGATCAAGCATCGTCATCCGTCACGAGCTCGACCGCACGACGCACCAGGCGCCGAGGGCGGTCTTACCTTTTCGAACCGAACCCATCGATGCCACTCTTTTCGCGCGTCTCCGCTGGCTCACTGTTGTTCGCGGTCGTCTCCTTGACGGCCTGCTCGGATGCCACCGAGGTGACGAGTCCTGCCGGTCCCGCCGCCCGCTTGGCTGCCGCCGCTGCTTCCCGCGCGGCCGAAGACGACAGTACGCAGATCGATTACATCGTGACCTTCGATGACAGCGAATCGGACCCCAAGGGCCGCGCCCGTGCCCTGATCGCCCAGCAGAAGGGTCTGCTCAAGCGCGAATACAAGTTTGCCCTGAAGGGCTTCTCGGCCACGCTCACGCCGGCCGCGGCCAAACGACTGGAGACTGCCAGCGGTATTCTCCGCGTTGAACGAGACGGCAAAGTCTCCATCCGCGAGACGGTCAGCGCCTCGTCGTGGGGTCTCGACCGCCTCGACCAGCGCCCCCTGCCCCTCGACGGCCAGTATAGCTTCGCCGGCAATGGTGCGGGCGTCCGGGTCTACATCGTCGACACGGGCATCCTCACCTCGCATGAGCAGTTCACAGGCCGCGCGCTGGCCGGCTTCTCGGCCTTCGGCGACAACAACCCACAAGACTGCAACGGTCACGGTACGCATGTCGCCGGCACGATCGGAGGCAGCTCGACCGGTGTGGCGCGCGGCGCCAACGTGGTGCCCGTTCGCGTGCTCGACTGCAGCGGCAGCGGCACCTGGAGTGGCGTCATCGCCGGTATCGACTGGGTGACCGGTCAGAAGACGGCCAACAGGTCGATCCCGATGGCCGCGAACATGAGCCTGGGCGGCGGCTTCAGCGCTTCCCTGAACGATGCCGTCAGCAAGGCGATCGCCGCCGGCGTGACCTTCGCCGTGGCTGCCGGCAATGAAAACGCCGACGCCTGCAGCACGTCGCCGGCCAGCACGCCGAACGCACTGACCGTCGGTGCCACCGAGTCGAACGACAACCGCGCCAGTTACTCGAACTTCGGCAGCTGCCTCGACCTCTTCGCCCCGGGCAGCGGCATTTACTCGGCGTACATCGGCTCGACCAGCGCGTACGGCACGCTCAGTGGCACGTCGATGGCTTCGCCGCACGTAGCCGGCGTGGCCGCGCTGATTCTCGGTAGTTATCCCACGTACACGGCGGCGCAGGTGCGCAGCACCATGCTCGCCGGCGGCACCGCGAACATCGTGGTAAACCCGGGTAACGGATCACCGAACGTCTTGCTCACGAACATGTTCACCGCCTCCGTGACCCCGCCGACGGATACGGTCACCACGCCGCCACCACCGCCGCCGCCGTCGCCGACGGTGATCTCGCTCTCGATCACCAAGCAGGTCACGAAGAACCAGAACACCTCGAGGCTTACCTGGAGCGGCGCGACAACGACCAACGTCGATCTGTATCGCAACGCCGCCCGATTTGTGACGACGGCGAACGACGGCTCGTACAACGACTCGAGGATCGCGAGGGGCACCTGGACCTACAAGGTCTGTAATGCCGGCACCACGATCTGCTCGCCCGATGTCACGGTGGTCTTCTGATTATCGTGTAAGACGCCGGAACACGACAGCAGTGCGAGAAGCGCCCGACGGCCGTCAGCCGTCGGGCGCTTCTTCGTTGTCCCGTTATGCCGGTCGCTCAGAACAGCGACCGAAGTCCGAAGCTCAACGTGCGGCCAGCGGTCACGGTCGCATTGTCAGGAGCGCCGCGTTGCACGTTCAAGAGATTCTCGCCGCCGATCAGCACCGACAAGTCGCCGCGCAGCTTATAGCTCGCATTGGCCCGCCAGCGCGTCACGCCGCTGTAGTTCAGCCAGTAGCGACGCAACAGCGGCCCACCGACGTCGTACTCCCTCGTGGTATTGGCGAGTGCTTCACCGATGGCGTTGCGATCGTAGCCGATCCAGTCCGCCGCCCGCGTGGCGGTCGAGCTGAGACTCCACCGACGAGCGGCCCACGCGGCCGACAGACTCACCGTCGATGCCGGCACGTCGAGCATGCGATCGCCGACGCGCAGCTCACCGCGGTAGCCGTTGGCCGTACGGGCCACACGGCTGTCCACGAGAGACAAGGCACCGGCCAGCTGCAGACTGCTTCGACGCGCCGTGGCTTGGAGCTCCCAGCCCCGGTTCGTGATCGCACCGACGTTCTGCAGCGTATACGACAGGTTGCGGACGATGCGGCCGTTCGTGCCAACTGCCGTCGTCATCGATCCGACCGGCTGGATCAGCCCGGACGCTTCCTGATCGAACCGCGTGACGTGCACCGATACCCCATGCGCAAACACCAGATCGGCTCCCGCTTCGAGGCCAGTCTGCTGCTCCGGCTCAAGTCCCTCCGATGCACCACCGCGCCCCATCCACGACGTGCCGCGCGCCAATGTTCGCGCCGGCCGAATCCCCGTACCGAATGCACTGCGGAGCTTCAACACCGCCGGCCCGTACTCGCGCACGTAGGCCGCGCCGACCATCGGCAGCAGCGCGTGCTGCACGGTCGCCGTCGCTCCGCTGGTGCGTTCGGCGCGACCACCGGCCGAGAAGTACCACCGGTCGTGCCAGGACAGCATGGCCTGCGCCGATAGACCGGCGTTGTTGATCCAGCTCTGCGCGAATCGCAATACAGTGGGCGATGGCGCAATGACCGGCGTGAGTGCGCCGCCGCCGGGGCGATATCCCGGCGCTTCGATCAGCGCCGACGACACATCACGCGTCAGCGCCTGCTCTGCGGCGAAGGTCACTGCCAGCAACGTACCCTCGGCCAGATCGAAGCGACCAACCGTGCGCAACCGGAGCGTGCCGCGATCGGCCGCGCCTTGTCCCTCGCCCAATGCACTCGTGGACGATACGGGTGTCGGCAGCGACGCAGTGGAAAGGCCCCGCAATCGATAGCCATCGACACCGGCGATCACGGTATGCGTCCAATGCAGATTCGGCATCACCGCCATCGTACCGCCGACCGTGTACTGCGACAACGACTGGCCCGTCGCACTATCACCGGCAAACGGCACCCGCGCCGTGGGGTCGAATGGCGGTCGATTCCCGCTCGAATCCGGTAGCGCGGCACCGAGCCCGCTCGCCGTCGCACGCAGGCGTGACGGACCCACGGGCGAGGCCGATGCGTCCGCGCTCGCCGTGAGCGACGGCGTCGTGGAACCACCAAAGATGAGGCTCGTGCTGGCGTTGGCGCGCTGCGCCGAGAAGCGCGCGGTGCCGGTGAACACGGCGTTCGCATGCACGACCCGCACGTCGGCATCGGCCAGCAGGCGCTGCTCCGAGGCACCCGGCACGTACGCGCCCACCGTGCCGATGTTCAGTCCGAGCCCGAGGCTGCGGGAGCTGCTGCCGCTCCGAAAGGACAGCGCATGATCCTGCACGAAGGCATCGCGCGGCGCGTACGCCGTGGCCGACAATCCTGCCGTGGTGGACAGCTGGACCTCGGGCGCGCCGGTAGGTGTCCCATCGTGTCGCGTGAGAATGTTCACGACGCCGCTGATCGCATCGGCGCCGTACAACGCCGCGCCCTGTGGTCCGCGAATGACTTCCACGCGCTCCACACGCGCCGGATCGAGCTGCGTGACCAGCAGCGGATTGGCGACCTCGATGCCGTCCAGATAAATCTTCGGCGCACTGACGCCGAACGAACTGGCCCCGCGAATGCTGCCGTAGCGCGCCGACAGTGTGCCGGCACTTGCCGTCCACGACCACACCCCGGGAACGGCGAGGTCCAATGCCTCACCGAGTGTGCCTACACCATGGCGGGCGAGCGTCTCCCCGTCGATGACATCGAGCGCGAACGGCGATCCGCGCTGCGGAGCGCCATCGGGGGATCCCGTCACCACCACGCGATCGAGCACACTGGCCCGTCGCGAATTCGCAGAGCTCGACGCGGTACTCGCCAAGCCGCCCGCAGAAACAGCGCCCGTGCCGACGTCCGCCACCACACCGGCGCGTGTCGGGGCCAGCACGACCTGCGTGGTGCCAAGCACGATCGATCGCAACGACGTACCGGACAACAGTGATTCCAGCACGGCACCAACAGGCACGCGATCGAGCGTGAGACACACCCGCTTCCCGGCCGGCAGCAGCTCGACGCTGTACGACAGTTCGATCCTGGCGACGACGGCAAGGCGATCGAGCGCTTCGCGAATCGGGACATCGGGCACGTGCAGGTTCACGACGCGGTCCAGCGGCGGTGCCCAGATCGACGAGCGCTCCTGCGACCCGAGTCGGACAGCGCAAACCGGATCAGGTCCGCGCGCGGCGCGAACGACAGCAAGGGGCGCGATCGAGACCGCGATCGCGCCCAGCGTCACCCCACGTCGTACCACCTGCCACCGCCACATGCGCGTCGATCGCCTCGTTCAGGGATTCGGCGTTGAACCCGGTCCCTGCGGCTGAAGAAATATTGTGTCGCCACGCTGCACCACATCGGCTCCAAGGGCCAGCGCGATCATCTGTAGCACCTGCGCCGCCGAGTCGCCACGGAACGACGCCGTCAACGTGCGCCGTGCAAGCTCCGCGTCCGCGACCTGCAACTCGATGCCGTACCACCGACGCAAATCCGCCTGCACCTCGGCCAGCGGCGCGTCCCGATAGGCCAGCTGTCCGCGTGTCCACGCCATGTCTTCTTCAGTCACCGTGCCACGCGCCACCACCACCGTACCCGCCTGCAGCACGCCACGATCACCCGCCCGCAATTCCACTGGCGCCGCACTGCCCGCACTCGCATCGCGCAGCGCCACGATGCCGTGCGTCACGGCCACCGAGACGCGACCATTCGCATCAGTCTTCACCGAAAAAACGGTACCGATGTCGCGAATTTCCGCGCCACGCGAATGCACCACGAACGGATGCGCACCGTCATGCTTCACATCGAAGAACGCCGCACCTTCCAGCAGGACTTCGCGATTACCGCCATTGAATCCCGCGGCAACCGTGAGTCGGCTGCCGGGAGCGAGTACGACCGTGCTGCCGTCGGGCAGCTTCACGGAGTCGCGCTGCCCCACCTGCGTGGCGTACACCTTTTGGGCAGCCCCGCGCTCAGTGGCCGCGTTGCCGCTGCGCCACTGCGCGAAGCCCACCATGGCAGCGAGCGCAGCCGCGGCCGCAAACGCGGGTCCACGCCAACCACTCGCCGAGCGCGCGGCGATGGGGTGCGTCGTCGCGCCACCATGATGGACCGTCAGCGACGGGGCTTCCGCCATACGGCTGCGCACAGCCGCCAGCGCCCGCTCCGTATCGACCGAGACCTCCGACCGCACCGTCGCGCGTTCTGCACGCGCCTTAACGAGGGCCGCCACCGCAGCGTCTTCCGGATGCGTGGCCAGCCACTGAGTAACGGCAGCCGACTCGACCGCGTCGCTCTCTCCCGCCACGAAGCGGGAGATCGCGTCCCAGTCGGCTTCGGAAGCGGATGCGGCAGATGGACGGATTGGGTCGGACATGCCCAAGAGACACGAGTGGATGACGATACCCTACGTACCCGCTTTCCCGGCGGGCCCTGGCGCAAAATCGCCGTGATTCGATGTAGTATACGCTGCAACCGAGGCCGACAGGACTCCGAGGAGTCGCGTCGACCGTATCCTATCCCAATCATTTCCCGACCCCACGCCCCTCGTGTCCGACGCTGACTTGCTGGCCCGCCTTCGAGGCGGGGATCACGCGGCGTTCGATGCGATCTTCCGGCAGTGGTACGAGCCCGTGGTGCGCTCGGCCAATCGCGTGCTGCACGACCCGGGGGTGGCCGAAGAACTTTCGCAGGATGTCTTTCTGGAACTCTGGCGCCGACGCGAAACATTGGCCCCGGACAGCAGCGTGGCCGGCTATCTGATGCAAGCGGTGCGCAATCGTTCGCTCAATCATTTGCGCCATCTGCACGTGCAGAGGAAGTCCGCCGTCTATGTAGAGGCGCTCAGCGAGCCCGCCGAACATGCCGACGCGAATACGCACGCGGGCGAGCTGCAGAACGCAATTCGGGACGCCCTCGACGCACTGCCGCCGCGCACGCGCGAAGTGTTTCTGATGAGCCGCGAGCGCAACCTGCGTTACAGTGAAATCGCCGAGCAACTCGGCGTGACGGTGAAGGCCGTGGAAGCCAACATGAGTCGTGCCTTGCGACAGTTACGCGAGAAGCTGTCCCCATTCCTGTCGAGAGACGGTGAGTAGCACATAGGGTATGCTGGCGGCCGTGTGTTTTCTCCTGCAAACGCCTCAACGATGCCATCGCGACAGCCGCGAGCGTCGAAGGCCGCCCCCTCCGAGAGGTTCATCATGGCACGATCCCGCTTTCTCACGCTGACTGCAACCGCGACGCTGGTTGGTGCGGCGGCCTGCAGCTTCGACAACAGCAACGGCCCGAACGCCTTCATGTCCGATCTGGCGTTCAGCACGGCGCCCGCCGGACTCGACCTCGTGTCCAGCAGTTACGCGCCGTCCGAGACCAGCAGTATGCCTTGGGGTGGACCCGGCCGCGGACGTGGCGGCGGCCCCGGCATGAGCGGCTTCATGGGGGGCGGACTCGGCGATGCCTTCGTCGGCGGCGCGGCGCCCGGTCGTGGACCGCACGGCGGACCGTTTGGTATGCGGATCGACGCCAGCTGCGTCTTCGCGGCCGGCACTGGCGATCTGACCTGCGGACCGACCGTTACAAACGGCCTCACGGTAACGGCGATCTACACGATCAAGAATGCCGCCGGCACCGCGCAGTCGGTGATCGACAGTCTGACCACGAACTCGGTGCAGGTACGCACGACGGTTGTCGGTACCGCCTCTCGCAGCCGCGATGGCAACGTCACGGCCACCGTGAACAACAGCGGCGATCGCACCGTCACGGGACTCGCGGTCGGCAGCACGCAACGTACCGTGAACGGCACGTCGCGGGGCAGCGAGACGGCCACCGGCACGAACCGTGAAAGCAAAACTTTCTCATCGGTGCGCACCTCCTCGGACACCACCAGGGCACTCGTCATTCCGGTATCCGCCACGACGCAGACCTATCCGACCGCCGGCACCGTAATTCGCCGCATGAAGGTGATCACGACGATCGACGGTACGAGCTCCACCAGAGAACGTCGCGAACTGCTTACGTATGACGGGACGACGACGGCCAAGCTGCAGATCACCGAAGACGGCACCACGAAGAACTGCACCGTGACGCTCCCGCGCGGTCGCCCGACCTGCTCGTGAGCCTGATGCGGGACTAGTCGTCGCAAGCGCTGAAATCGAGCGATGCGGAGTTGATGCGGTAGCGCATGCCGCCGGGCGTCGGACCGTCGTCGAAAACATGCCCCAGATGCCCATCGCACGACGCGCAGTGCACTTCCACACTCACGATGAACCACCGCCGATCGGTGCTCGTCTCGATGGCGACGTCGGTCAGCGGCTCGGTGAAGCTCGGCCAACCGGTGCCCGAGTCGAACTTCGCGCTGGACGAGAACAAGGGCTGGCCACAGCCGGCACAGATGTACTGTCCGTCATCATGGTGATCCCAGTAGCAGCCGGCGAACGCCCGTTCGGTACCGTACGAGCGTAGCACTCGGAACTGTTCGGTCGAAAGAATCGTCCGCCACTCCAGTTCGCTCTTGCGGATTTTGTCTGCCATCAGTCAAATGAACGGCATGACGCAACACCCCGCCAGCGCGCACGCGCCGGACGACTGGCCGCTCGGTCCCGATATCCCGCAATCGCATCGCCGGTGGCTGCGTGTGCTTGGCCGCACGCTCCTGTTTCGAGCCGGCTGGCACTTCGAAGGGCAGATGCCCAACGTCCCGCGCTTCGTCGCCATCATTGCCCCGCACACATCGAACTGGGATTTCCCGATCGGCCTGGCGGCCAAGTGGGCCCTCGGTTTCGACGCCCACTGGTGGGGCAAGCACACGCTGTTCGTTCCGCCGATGGGTTGGTTCATGCGCGCCAATGGCGGCATTCCGGTGGATCGCAAGAATTCCCACAAGGCCGTGGAGCGCACCATCGACGCGTTCCGGACACACGAGCGATTCGCGCTCGCCCTCGCTCCTGAGGGCACCCGTAAAAAGGTGACGGCATGGCGTAGTGGCTTCTGGCACGTCGCCAAGGGGGCCAATGTCCCTATCTGCTGCGTCGCGCTCGATTACCGACGCAAAGTGGTACGACTCGGGCCAACCACGATGCCCGTGGAAGATGACCCGGCCGCGGGGATCGCCCGCATCCGGACGTATTACGCCGACGTGGCCGGACGCGACCCCTCGCAGCAGACCTGATCCTCGCATCACATCCACGCCCGGCACATTCGAGCGGTCCCCGCGGCGGTCGAACATGACGCCAACGTCGTGTTTTTCGTGCCCGCCCCTTCCGCCCGGCCGATCCACGAGGGAGTTTGTGGGGGTCCCTTACGGAGAGAGTGCCGAATGCGCATGACGACTGTCGGCGTGGTGGGCGCCGGGGCCATGGGGAGCGGCATTGCCGCCCTCGCTGCCTCGGCGGGCTGCCGTGTCGTGTTGCTCGATATCCCCGGCGATAGCGATCCCAAATCGCCGAACCGCAGTGCACCCGCCAAAAACGGGCTGCAGAAAGCGATCAAGTCCAAGCCGGCCTCCTTCATGGAGGCTTCGACCGCCGCTCGGGTGCGTACCGGCAACACCGAAGATCATCTCCAGCTCCTCGCCGAGTGCGACTGGATCTGTGAAGCAATCGTCGAGCTCGCGGAACCGAAGCAGCAGCTGTTCGCGCGCATCGAAGCGCTCATGAAGCCCACGGCGATCATCTCGTCGAACACGTCGGGCATTCCGATGTCGGTGCTGCTCGAGGGACGTGGCGAGAAATTCCGTCGTCGCTTCCTCGGCACGCACTTCTTCAATCCGCCGCGCTACATGCACCTGCTCGAGATCATTCCGACACCGGACACGGATCCGGCGGTGATTGGGGCCACGCGCGAGTTCGCCGAGCGCACGCTCGGCAAGGGCATCGTCATCGCCAAAGACGTGCCGGGCTTCATCGCCAACCGGCTGGGCGTGTACGGTATGGTCGGCACCATGCGACGCATGGAGCAGCACGGACTCACCATCGATGAAGTGGACGGGCTCACCGGCTCGTTGATCGGCCGCGCGCGGACTGCGACGTTCCGCACCGGCGACCTCTCGGGCCTCGACGTGCTCGCGCACGTGACCAAGGGTATCGGTGGCGCAACTAACGAAGACTTCGCGCTTCCGTCGTGGATGCTCGAAGAACTGGTGGCCAAGGGGAAGCTTGGCGACAAGACCGGCGGCGGCTTCTACACAAAGACGAAGGACGGCACACAGACCTTCGACTGGAAGACCAAGAGCTATGTGCCGCAGCAGCGGCTCGAAGGTGGAGAGATCGGTCAGGCGATCCGTATGCCGATCGCGCAGCGCCTGCCGGCGGCCATCGCGATGACTGGCGTGCAGGGTGCGTTTCTGCGCGACCATCTCGCCGACGCCGCGCACTACACGCTCACGCTCGCCTCTCAACTGGCGTTCGACATCGTGGCGGTCGACCGCGCCATGGAGTGGGGCTACGGCTGGGAAGCGGGCCCCTTCCAGATCATGGACGCGCTGGGCATCGAATGGCTGCGCGGAGAGTTCCGCGCGCAGGGCAAGAGCATCCCGCCGCTGCTGGAGATGGCGACGGGGTCGTTCTACAAAAATGGTGAGTATCTCACCTTCGACGGCACGTACGAACCCATTCCGGGAATCCCCGGCCGTTTGGCGCTCGCGAGCCTCGCGAAGCATGGTCGTGTACTCGACGACAATGGCCTCTCCCGCCTGATCGATCTGGGCGACGGCGTAGCCTGCTTCGAGTTCCGTTCGAAGATGAACAGCCTCGGCGACGGCGTCCTCAAGGGCCTTGAAAGCGCGCTCAGCAAAGTCGAGAAGCTCGGTTTCAACGGCATGGTGATCGGCAACGAAGACGCACGTGCCTTCAGCGTCGGCGCCGATTTGTCGCTGGTCTCGTTCGCGGTATCCGCCGGTGCCTGGGATGACATCGCAGTCTCCTGCAAGGCGTTCCAGGACAGCGTGATGTCGATTCGCCGCGCACCATTCCCGGTGATCGTCGCACCGGCGGGTATGACGCTCGGCGGCGGCGCGGAGTTCACGCTGCACGCCGATGCCGTGCAGGCGCACGCCGAGACGTACATGGGGCTGGTGGAGGCCGGCGTCGGTCTGTTGCCGGGCGGCGGCGGGACGAAGGAGTTGCTCATGCGCTTCACCGCCGAACTCCAGAACTATGAAGAGGTCGATCTGTTCGGCGCCGTGAAGCGCGCGTTCAAGTTGATCGCCTTCGCGACCACGACAACCTCGGCGTACGAGGCGAAGGCGTTGGGCTTCCTGCGCGAGAGCGATCGCATCAGCATGAATCGCGATCACCAGATTGCCGACGCGAAGGCTCGCGTGCTCGATCTCGCCCGCGGCTACCTCCCGCCCCTCGAGCGCACCGTGCGCGCGCTCGGTCGTGAAGGGATGGGCAATCTCGAGTACGCCATCTGGGCGGCGAAGGAGGCGGGTCAGGCGTCGGCCCATGATGTCCGCGTCGGTCGCGCCATCGCGTATGTGTTGTGCGGCGGCGACGGCACGGCACGTGATGTCACCGAGCAGGATCTGCTCGACCTCGAGCGCGAACAGTTCCTCAGCCTTCTCGGCACCAAGGAAACGCAGGAGCGCATCGCGTACACCCTCAAGACCGGCAAGCCGCTGCGCAATTGAGCGCGCGGCAGGAGAGATAGAGATGACCGAGGTCGTGATCGTCAGTGCCGCCCGCAGCGCGGTAGCGCGCGGCAAGGCAGATGGTGCACTCGCCGGCGTACATCCGGTGGATTTGTCGTCCACCGTAATGAAGGCGGCAATCGATCGCGCGGGTATCGATCCCGCGATCATCGAAGACGTGCAGTGGGGCTGTGCGATGCCCGAGGCCTCGCAGGGTCTCAATCACGCGCGCCTGGCGTGGCTACGCGGCGGCTTCCCGGTGGAAACGGCGGCGGCTACCGTGAATCGTTTCTGCTCATCCGGGCTGCAGTCGGTGGCGTACGCGTCGCAGGCCATCATCGCGGGTCAGGGTGATGCCGTGATGGCCGGTGGCATCGAGATGATGTCGCAAGTGCCGATGTCGGGCTACAACGCCCGACTCTCTCCGGCGATCACCGAGAGCTACATCGGCATGGGCTTCACCGCCGAGCGCGTCGCGAAGCGTTGGGAGATCTCGCGGGCGGCACAGGATCAGTTCGCGTTCGAGAGTCAGCAGAAGGCCGTGTCGGCCATTCAGCGCGGCGTATTCACCGACGAGATCGTGCCGATTCACACGCAGCGCTACACGTGGAAGGGGGCCGAGAAAACGGTAACGGATATCATCTTCTCCATCGACGAGTGCCCGCGCGCCGAAACCACGCTCGAAGGGCTCGCCAAGCTCCGTCCGGCCTTTTCTCCCACGGGCACCGTCACGGCGGGTAGTGCCAGCCCGTATTCCGACGGTGCCGCCGCCGTGCTCGTGATGAGCGCAGCGAAGGCCAAGGAACTCGGCATCCCCCCGCTCGCGCGCTTCGTAAGCTTCGCTGTGGGCGGCGTGGACCCCGATATCATGGGTGTCGGACCGATCAAGGCGGTGCCGAAGGCGCTCGCGCGCGCCGGCCTCACGCTCGCCGATCTCAAGCTCATCGAATTCAACGAGGCCTTCGCGGCGCAGGCGCTGGCCGTGATCAAGGAACTCGGGATGGACACCAGCATCATCAATGTGAACGGCGGGGCTATCGCGCTCGGACATCCATTGGGCGCGACCGGCGCCAAGCTCACGACGCAGCTCGTGCACGAACTCAAGCGCCGCGGCGGCGGTTACGGCATGGTCACAATGTGCATCGGCGGCGGCATGGGCGCCGCCGGAATCTTCGAGGTCTACGCGTAGGGAAACCCATTACCCAATACCCAATACCCACGGCCTCAAACGCCAAGCCTCGAGCCCACCGCCATCAGCAACAGGGTGGGCTCGAGGCTTGGCGTTTGAGGCCATGGGTGCTGGGTCGTGGGTCAACTGCGCGCGCTACACCCGTCCCGTCTCCGCCGCAGCTTTCGCCGCAACCCCCAGCGCCTTCACGACCTCCCCCAACACGCCGAAGCGCGGGTCACTCGTGAGTCCCTTCACATACCGTGCGTATATCTGCTGCGCGATGACCGCCACCTTGAACAGACCGAACGCGTAATAGAACGGTGCATCGCTTACGTCGATGCCGCGGTGCGCGCCGTACGCCTGTACCAGCTCGCGCCGCGTCATGTTGCCGGGCAGTGCCGTGATACCGAGTCCGAGTGCGCGAAAGATCGGTGCATCACCCGCTTCCACCCAATACGCGAGACTGGTGCCGAGGTCCATGAGCGGATCACCGATCGTTGCCATTTCCCAGTCAAGAATCGCCCGCACCCGTGACAGATCCGGCTCGAGCACGAGATTGTCGAGCTTGAAGTCGTTGTGCACCAGCGTGGTCGCGCGATCGGGTGGACGGTGCGCCTCCAGCCACTGGGCGGTCCAGTCGAGCTCCAGCACATCGCCCGTGCGTGAAGCGCCCCATCGTTTGGTCCACCCCTGCACTTGCCGCAGTACGTAGCCATCGGGGCGCCCCAGCGAGGCAAGGGGTTCGGTCGAGACGTCCACGGCGTGCAGCTGCACGAGCGTCTGCACGAACGTCTGCGAGAGCGCCGCAAGCTTCGCCGGCATCGCGGCCGCGTCGTCGGTGAGCGATTCCGGCGGCGTCCCACGCAGGATCACGCCGTCCACATGCTCCATGAGGTAGAACGGCGCGCCGATCACGGCAGCGTCATCGCAGCGCGTCACCGGCTTGGGTACCGGAACGCCCCGCGCGTGTAATGCCTCCAGAATACCGTGTTCACGACCCACGTCGTGCGCGATCCCTGCCTTCACTCCACGTGGGGGACGGCGCAGCACCAGTGCGCGTTCACCATGCTCGTGCTCCATCGTGACCAGATACGTGAGATTCGAAAATCCTGCGGGGTACTGCCGAATGCGCAAGCGAGCGCCGGCCGGCACCATCTGTGGTACCGCCTGCGCAAGCCAGGCGAGCAGGGCCACGGCGTCGACCTCTTCTCCCTCGCGCAGCGCGATCGTTCCGTCACTCATAGGCGATTACTCACGCGGCGTGCGGGGCGGGAGATAGGGCTTGAGCGCGCGGCGGGCAATCACCGTGCGATGCACTTCGTCGGCACCGTCATAGATGCGCGCGGCCCGCTCGTGCCGGTACCACCATGCCAGCGGAGTGTCGTCGGTCATACCCAGTGCACCGTGTGCCTGCAGCGCGCGATCGAGCACGCGCTGCAGCGTGTTGGCCACGAACACCTTGATGTACGCGATCTCTTCACGCGCCGCCTCCTGGCCCTCACGGGCCATACGCGTGGCGGCATCCATCACCATCAGCCGCGCGGCATGAATCTCGATACGCGAGTCCGCGATCCAGAACTGCACCTGTTGCCTGTTCGCCAGCACGTCGCCGGGCGCCAACTCGCGCTCCGCGGCACGACGGCACATGAGGTCGAAGGCACGCTCGCAGATGCCGATCCAGCGCATGCAGTGATGGATGCGTCCCGGTCCCAGCCGCTCTTGCGCCAGCGCGAATCCATGGCCCTGCCGTCCAAGCACATTGGTGACCGGAACGCGCACGGCATCAAAGCGCACTTCGGCGTGACTGGCCCATCCACCGCCACTCTCACCCATCACCGCGATGTTGCGGACCAGCGAGTACCCAGCGGCGGGCAGCGGCACCAGAATCTGACTGGCGCGAAAATGCTTGCGCGCTTCATCCGGATCGGTCACCGCCATCACCACCGCGAACGACGCGCCGTCGGCGCTGCTCGTGAACCACTTGTGACCGGTGATGACGAACTCATGACCCTCACGCACTGCCTGCGTCGACATGATGACGGGATTCGATCCGGCGTGTTCCGGCTCCGTCATCGCGAAGCAACTGCGGATCTCGCCGCGTGCCAGCGGTTCGAGAAACTGCGCCTTCTGTTCGTCGGTGCCGAACTGCAGCAGCAGCTCCATATTGCCGACATCCGGCGCCTGGCAGTTGCACACGTAGTGGCCGAACGGTGTCCAGCCAAGCACCTCGCTCAAGCGCGCGTACGCGTCGAGCGGGAGGTCGCGTCCACCAAGCGACGCCGGGAGGAACGGTGCCCAGAGACCGAGCGCGCGCGCCTGCTCGCGCAGCTGCGACAACACCGGTTCGTTCTTCGCCCAGTTACCATGCAACAGCTGTGACTCGAGCGGCACCAGCGCCTCACGGACGAACGCGCGCGCCGTGGCGAGTAACGCTTCCAACTCGGCGGCGCGCGGCGCCACGGCGTTGTGCATCATGTGAGATACCCGCCGTCGACCATGTAAACACTCCCGGTGCAATACGCCGACGCATCGGATGCGAGGAAGAGCGCGAGCCCGGCCACGTCATCAGGCTGGCCGATGCGGCGGATAGGCTGATGACCGAGCACCTGATTCGAGATGTCCTTGTCCTGCCAGAGCGCCTGCGAGAAGCGCGTCTTGATGAGACCCGGACAGATCACGTTCGCGCGGATGCCATCGGCACCCCACTCCTGCGCCATCACCTTGGTGAGGGACACCAGTGCGGCTTTGCTCACACTGTACAGACCGAGGCCGGCTTCCGGAGAGACACCGCCGATGCTCGCCACGTTCACGATGGCGCCGCCGCCGCGCTGCGCCATCACCGTGTGTGCCGCCCGACAGAGTTCGAGCGGCCCCTTCACGTTCACGGAGAAGATTTTCTCGAACGCCTCGTCGGTCGCCTGCTGCAGTGGTCCGAAGATCGGGTTCGTGGCGGCATTGTTGACGATGATGTCGATGCCGTCGAAGTGTTCGACGGTGCGTGCCGCCAACTCGTACGCATCGGCTGCCTTCCCCATGTTCGCCGGAATCCCCACGACCTCCAGCCCTTCATTACGCAGGACCTTCACGACCGCGTCCACATGCTCTGCCTTACGGCTCGAGACCGCGACCTGAGCGCCGGCCCGCGCCAGCGTGGTCGCGATCGCGAGCCCGATGCCGCGGGTACCTCCGGTGACGATCGCGACTTTACCATCGAGGCGCAGACGCGAGATCGCGTCGGCCGTGCGCGGGGTAATGGGCTCATGCATGGCAGTAGGCCTGTTGAAGGGAATCGGGAGCATGCCGTGGTCAACGCTGATCAAGACGAGTCACCCGGCCGATCGGCGGCGGGACGATTCGGCCGTTCATCCGCTCCAGATGTTGCAGTACCAGATCGGCCGTGCGTGGGCGCGAGTCGGGCGCAGCGGCGAGCGCACGGCAGGCGTCGGCCGCTTCGGGAATGCGATACCCGTCGCCGCTCCGACACGCCGGATATGTCACCATGGACAGCTGCAGCGTGTCCGTCGCGCCGATGGTACGTCCATCATCGCGCCGAAGATCACCGACAACCCGTGCGCCGCTGGGCAGCGTGGCGTCGAAACGAAAGCGCACGCCGCTGAGCTGTAGATACGGCCCGTTGCCAAGACCGTCGCGTCCGACACTGACCTCGAGCAGTTCGCGCAATCGCGCTCCACTCATACGAAACGAAACGACGCGCGTTTCGTCGGCGAACAAAAAAACGCCCTCGATCATGTGCCGCGTGATGGGGCCGGCCGGCATCATGTCGTCGTAGCGCAGGGCGCCGGAGTTGATCAGCGCCACGTCGACCTTCGTGCCCAGGCGCATCGCGTCGGCGATCATGTTGCCGAATGGGCTTTCGCGTTTCGAGATCGAATCGATCGCGTTGATCGGCTCGGGTGCCGTACCGAGGACACGATCGGGACCGATGCGCCGCGTCAGTGTGTCGCGCCACCGTTGCACGACGGCCAAAGTGGCAGGGTCATCGCGCATTCCCGGACCGATGTCGAAGCGGCGGTCAGTCACACGCCACGGCGATGCGCCGTCACGCGTGAACGTGACCAGAATCGCCGTCCGCGAATTCGATGCGGCCTTCACCAGCAGACGGCCGTCGCGCACGGCCCGGCGTCCGTCATGATCGTGGCCGCCAAGAATCGCCGTAATGCGCGGCTCCCTCTCGAGGGTGGCCTCATCTTCCCGCAGGAATCGGTGCGTGAGCGCAATGACCAGTTCAGCACCCTGCCCCAGTAGTGTGTCGACGGTGGCCGTGGTCGCGCTATCGGCATCTCGGCACGACACGTAGGGGGCGTACTCACGCACCACGGTCGTTCCGAGAACGCCGACTTTCACGCCGTCCACCCGCAGCGTGTCCCAGCTGCGCACCCCCGGGAACGGCACACCGTTCGCCTCACCGCAGTTCGCGGACAACCACAAAAAACGCGATTCACGCAGTCGGGCCACGAGATTCGTGCGCGATCCATCGAATTCGTGATTGCCCATCGTCGCGAGGTCGAGCCGCGCTGCGTTGAACGCGTCGACCACCTGCGCACCGCCGTACCACTTGCCGAGCACGCTCGGACTCAGCACGTCGCCCGCGAGCACGAACAGCACCCTGTCGCCATTCGCCCGTTCGAGCGAGTCGCGCAAACCCGCCACGCGCGCCAGTCCACCGCGGCCGTCACGCAACGTATCGGTGACATACACATCGTTCACGAGCAGCATGCGCACGACCTGCGTCGAACCACGCAGCGCCGGTGCCACGGCGGTGGCCGATGGCACGCGACAGGCCGCGCTGGCGACAGTGGCGGCCAGCAGCACACCCTGCAGGACGGGACGCCCGGACCGCATGGCGCGTATCACGCCGGCGACTGCTGCGGGAACTCGAGCGCACGCGTCCACGCCAACGATGCCGCGTCCGGGTCGTATACCACCGCACACGTGTCGTTGAAGAAGGCGTGGCCGGCGTCGTAGAAGTACGTCTCGGCGCGCACGCCGGTGGCCGCCACGTCGGCTATCAGGACGGGCACGTGCGGATTGAAAATGCCGTAAAAGTCCACGACCGCATCGAATCCGCGCCGGCACTCCGCGCCGTCGCGCAATACGCTGGCCGTCTGCGACATGTCGAGCGCCATCAGCAACCGCTGCGCGTTATCGGGGGTCGTCGCTTGTTCGTCGCGGTACAGATCGGGCGCCAACGCCACGAAGCCGGCGGCAGCGAGCGACACCCGGCGGCCGGGCCGCCATTCGCGCGGAACTCCATCATCGTGCCATTCATAGGTGGCGATCTCCGACTGAGTGTACCGGGTGACGCCCTCAGAGACTCGTGTCGACGTGTTCGCCACGAATGGCGAACACGCGCGCCACCGCCTGTCCGATCTTGTTGTTCGGCGTGCTGGCGCCAGCCGTGATGCCGATACGCAGCACACCCGTGGTCGGCAGCCAGTCGGCCACTTCGTCTTCGTGATGATGCGGCCCCACGCGACGGACGCGTACGGCGTTGCCCTCGACGTCGATCTCATCGGGATCGGCGATATGGAACGTCGGCACCTGCTCGGCACACAGCGCCGCCAAGGAAATCGTGTTGCTGGAGTTGTAGCCGCCTACGACCACCATGAGGTCGAGCGGCTCCGCCAGCAATTCGACGACCGCGTCCTGCCGGTCCTGCGTGGCGCTGCAGATCGTGTCGAACGTGCGGAAGTGGTCCGCGCGATGTGTATCACCGTAGGTCCGCGCCATCGCGTCGCCCACGGCCGCACCGATGGCCAGCGATTCACGCGCCAGCATCGTGGTCTGATTGGCCACGCCGATACGATCGAGATGCAGATCCGGATCGAAATGATCCGATGCGGCCTTCGCGAACTTCTCCAGGAACTCCGCTCGCGTCAGTGGCGGCCGCGACGTCGGGTTGCCGACCCTCGCTTCGATATAGTCCGTCACGAGATCCGCTTCGAGCATGTCACGCACCACGATGTACTGGCCGCCCGAGTACTTCTCCACCTGCGAAGCCGTCGCACGCGTTTCTTCGTGGTAGAACTTGCCGTGAATCAGGGAAGTGAATCCGTCGCGCGCATACACCTCTACGCGCTTCCACACATTCAGCACCGATCCGCACGTCGTGTCGACCACCACGCACCCGAGTTCGCGCAGCGTCTGGAAGTCCTGGATCGTGACACCGAAGGCCGGCAGGATCACGACATCGGCCGACTTCACCAGCGCGTAATCGAACCCTTTTCCGCTGGCCGAGAGAAACACGACGCCCATCTCCCGCAACTTCGCGTTGACGTGAGGATTGTGGATGATTTCACCCGCCAGGAAGATCTGCTTCTCAGGAAACTTGCGTCGCGTCTGATACGCGTAGTCCACGGCGCGCTCCACGCCGTAACAAAAACCGAATTCCTTGGCGAGGCGCACCGTGGTCTGACCCGCGTGCAACGTGTAATCGTTCGCGCGAAGCATATCCACCAGCTGACCGGTGTAGTCGGCCGCGAGGGTGTCCTGCACCTCGGCCTTGAGGCCGAAGCCTTTGCGTACGTACGTCATGTCTGACATGGCCGTAATCTAGCGGGTTTCGGGCGCGCCGGCGCGGGCTTCTTCGACCGTCATCACGAACGGTGCCAGGGAGTCGCGGGCGATGCGCGGCAGCGGGCGCTTGGCAAATCCGTCTACCGTGACGCAGACCACGACCATCGTAGCGGCGGCGATGAGGGTATGGCGCGTCGCGTGACGGACGTCCACCTGCATCGTGAGCGAGGTGTCGCCCATGCGCGACACGTACGTGACGAGCGCGAGTTCATCGTCGATGCGGGCCGGCGCGAAATAGTCGATTTCGAGACGGCGGCGCGGCATCCAGATGCGGGGATGGTCGAACAGCGTCGCGTAGGGCAGACCCGCCGCCCGCAGCAGCTCTTGCTCCGCCACTTCCACGAGCCGCGTGAAGGCGCTGAAGCGCATGATCGACACGAGGTCCACATCCGCCCAGCGGACGCGCTCGTGTGTGACAAAGGGACGCGATGCCGTCATGTGACCCGTGGCAGAACGGTGACAAACTTTCGGGGGATCCCCTCTGGCAGGATCGCTCCGTGGCGCGCAACATGGTGGAATGTACAAGACCATTCTCGTGCCGTTCGATGGCTCGGCGCTCAGCGCCCGGGCCATACCCGTCGCCGTGGCGCTGGCAGGTCGAACAGGGGCCAGGTTGCAACTCGCGCTGGTCCATGATCCGAGCGCCTACATCCCGTTCGTGCCGGGTGAGGTGGCCATCCCGGTGTACGACGCGGAACTGGTCCGCGAACACCGGATGCAAGATCAGGCCGCACTCGACGCCACCGTGGCCGAACTCACGGCGCAGGGCGTGTCAGCGTCTGGGGTGCTGCTCGACGGTACGATCGTCGAGGCTCTGGTCGAGCATGCGCAATCGGCCGGTGTCGACCTGACCGTGATGACCACGCACGGGCGCAGCGGCTTCGCCCCGCTGCGCCTCGGCAGTGTGGCCACCGCGTACCTCACGCGCGCGACAGCGCCAGTGTACTTGGTGCGCGGCGCGGGCACTGACGCACCTCCCGAACTCCCCGTCGGCACCCTGCTTTGCACGCTCGACGGCTCCCCGTTTGCCGAAGCCATCATCCCGCACGCGACGACGTTTGCCCACGCGACCGGGCTCACCATGGCGCTGCTCTCAGTCGCGGTGCCGCACGCGATGCCGATGGCCCCCTTCGGGGCCGAAACACTGCTGGTCGACGACAGCGCGCTCGAACTCGAGGAGGCCGGACGCCGTGATTACCTCGTGCGGATCGCGGCGCTGTGCCCGGCGGGGACCACCGTGCACACGGTCACCGACATGAGCGTCACGCGCGCGATCGTCGAGGAGGCAACCAGGCTTTCGGCTGGCGCGCTCGCGCTCGCGACGCACGGACGCGGCGGACTCAAGCGTATGATGCTTGGTAGTGTGGCCGACGAAGTTCTCCGTCACGCCCACAGCCCGGTGCTCGTTTACCGACCGTCCTGATCGTTGACGCGATCTGTTGGCGAGAAGAACGCGGGCGCCAACCACGGCGCCAACGCGTAGGCGACCATCGGCTCGTACGCCCGCTGTCGATCGATCAATCCCGCCGTGAGGATGCCCACGGCACCGCGTCCATGCTTGGTGCCCACGGCGTTGGCGACGGCGTCCATCGCGTGCCCCAACTCTTCCCCGGCGCGGATCCGTGCCGACACCATGTCCGGCAGCGGCATCGACAACGAGCCGCCCATCCCTTCCAGACCATCCCGGTCGACCACCACGGCCCACGCACAGCTGCGCATTCGACCGTCGGCCAAGGCCACGACTCCGCCCTCCAAACCAACCGCCAGCTCCGCTCCGGTGAGCTGGAGCGCCGCGATCGCCCGATTCCGCGCGCCACGCTGTGTCTCCTCGTCGCCCATCGGCTGATCGGGCACGCCGCTCGCGACCTCGACGCCCTCCAGCTGCAGCGCGGGCTGGACACGCTCGAGAACGGCACGCACCGCGGCGAGCTTGACCGGATTGCGGGAACCGACGGCGACGCGCGCAAAGGGGAAGCTCATATTTGGCCGAATCGCCGCAGAAAAGGGGTGAGGTTGGCACGCGGCGCTTGCTCGCAGCCACGTATCGAAGTAACCTAGCTCTTCTGACTTCACGATATGCCAGTCTCCCTCTCCGACGCGCGACGGGCCGACTCGCGCGATCGTCCACCCGGAACCGTGCCCCCTCGCACGAGACTCTGGCTTGACTTCGTCAACACCGACGCCGCCGCGCAATTGCCCGGGGGCGATTTGTTGCGAGACTTCGAGGCACTGCTGGTCTGGGTTCAGCAGCAGGGAGCGGTCGACGATGAACGCGCCGCCGGCATTCGCCGCCGTGCGGTCCTCCAGCCGGCAGCCGCCGCGGCCACGCTGGTCGACGCTCGACGGGTACGCGCCGCCATGCGCGTGCTCGCCGAAAAAGGACATGTCACCGAACGCGTGCGTGACGACGCCGTCGTGGAAATCAATCGCGTGCTCGGCCGCAGCGCCGGCACGCGCCGGCTCGACCCACGCATCGACGGCGGCTACGCGCGTGCTTTCGTGCCCACCGGCGATGCGTTCGCCGGCCTCATGATTCCGATCGTCGAATCGGCCGCCGACACGCTGGTCGACCAAGAGCTGGCGCGCGTGCGGCGCTGCGCCGATCCGCGCTGCCATCGCGTGTTTCTCGACGGCACTAAGAATGGACTGCGACGCTGGTGCGACATGGGGACATGCGGTAATCGCGCCAAAGCCGCCCGTCATCGCGCGAACTCGGTGACGCGTCGTTGAGCGATACGCCGCGTGCCTTCCACGCCATCCCGCGCCCTGAGTCCGATCCGGACCTCACGCTGGAGCGTGGATTCGTTGCGTCGTTGCGGTGGCTCGTATCCGAGGGCGATGCCCGAGGCGTGCGACGCATCGCCGTCGAATTACGCGCGCTCCACGAAGCGCTGGCGGCGCTCGATGAGACGCGCGCGGCGCGCGACGAGTTCGAGTACCGAGCCCAGGAGCTCGACAAAGAGCTGCAGGCCGCGCTGGCCGTCCTGGGCCCCGGCACCGCGATCAACGGCAACGGATCGCTGGTACAACGCCTCGCGCGTCTTCGCGAACGGCTTGCTGAAGACACCGCGTCGCGCCGACAGCTCACGCTCGAACGCGATGCGTGGCGCGCCATGTGCACCCTGCTCACGCGGACGCGCGCCCGCGTACACGAACTCCTCGAGGACGCGGAGCGTGAGCGTGACTCACTCACCGGTGCCCTCGATGTCATGAAAGCGCGCGTGATGGAACTCAGCGCCCTGCACGACGATGCCGCACACGACGCGGCCGACAGTCGTGCTGAACTGGCGGCCGTTCGGGAAAAGTTGCGGCGGTGGAGTGGCACCGTGGAACGCGCCCTGCATGAACTCGCCGGCGCCGCCGGCTCACTCGCCCGCGAAGCGTAGGCGCCACTCCCTACTCCCTGCTCCCTACGCGCCCACCACCGACATCACGTTGGGCGCCACCACCGCACGCACGATGGACTCCTTCAAGTAGCCCATCTCCACCGCATAGTTCGCCAGCTTACGCTGCAGCAGGCGACGCCCGCGAAACAGGCGCGATTTTACTGTGCCCTCGGGCACGCCCAGCGCCGTCGCGATCTCGGCGTATCGCAGTCCCTGCAGATCGCTCAGCACGACCGCCGACCGATACTCTTCGGGAAGCGAGCGGATCGCCCGCGTGATTTCGTCGTCGAGAAACGAGTCGTAAAAACGTCCCTCGGGATCGGCCTCACCCACCGCTTCGAACAGCGCCCAACCCTCCGTATCCTCGGGCTGCTGTACTTCACGCGCATCGATGCGCCGCTTCCGGCTCACGAACACGTGATACAGGATCGTGAAGAGCCACGCGCGGATGTTCGTGCCGAGATGGTACTGCTCCCACCGCTCCAGCGCACGCAGCAGTGTGTCCGACACCAAATCCTCGGCGTCGTCCCGTGAGCGAGCCAGTTTCAGCGCGAACGAGTACAGCGCATCCAAATGCACGAGCGCCTCGCGCTCGAACTGCGCCCGGCGTGCAACCCGATCGCCGCTTCGTTCGGCGGCGTCGCTCGCGTCGCGCGGAACCGTCGCCAGCAGCACTGCCTTGTCGTCTATGCGAACCATGATCTTTGATCTCCGTGATCTGCGCCGTGCGCAGCAGTCGCCGTCGTCCTACCATTGAAGGAACCCACATGCTTCCCGCAATGCCGTGCAGCAAGGATCCTGCCTACTCGTGATTCCGGTGCAACTGCAATGCCGCACCGTCGCGCACATGCATGGCGATGAACCGCTTCAGATCGGCGGCGATTCCTTCGAGCACCGAGAGATCGCGCTTCACTCGCGTCATCAACACCGCCCCTTCCAGCGCCGCGATGATGAAGCGGGACAACCGCACCGCGTCGACATCATCGTGCAGCTGTGGACGCGCTTCCCACAACAGCGAGCGGATCTGACTGGCCCACCGCTCGAACACCGCCTCGATCCGCACCCGGAATCCCTCATGGGCATCGGCCAGCTCGGCCGCCAGATTACCGAACGGCGATCCGTGACGTCCGCCGCTCTCCGACTGCAGCGCCACCACGGCGTCGATAAACAGATTCAGCCGCTCGAGCGGATCGATCATCGGTTCGCGCAGAATGGCGAGACCTCGCTCGGCAAATCGCTCGAACTGACGGTTCAGCACCTCATAGCCGAGTTCTTCTTTCGACTTGAAGTAGTGATAGAAGTGGCTCTTGCCACTGAGTTTCGCGCCTTTGATGACGTCGTCCACTGAGGTCGAGGTGAACCCTCGCTCAGAGATCAACGTCGCGGCTGCGTCCAGGATTTGCGTTCGGCGGTCTGACATCGTGAAGGGGAAATTAGGACCGTACGGTCCTATTCGCAAGCCCCCCACTAAAATTATCATAAACTATTATTCCACAAACACTTATGCCTGCAAAGAAGCTTTCACTATGAACGAAAAGGCGTTCGGGTATGCCGAAAAACTTGGACTCGTGAGTCCGAACATTGAACCATCCTCCCCGGGCGCAAAACAGTGCGACGTCACGAGAACGTTTCTCGAGCTGTCCTCCCCGCAGCAGTTGGTGCCTGGGCAACAGCCCAGCGTACCGGCCGCCCTTGAACGGATCGATCCCTGCCCAGTCGAGACGTGGCGCGGGCTGTACCGGCGTATCGGTGCACCGTGGCACTGGAACGACCGCGACGCCTGGGACCAAAACGCCATAGCAGCGCATCTCGCCCGTCCCGAGATTCGGATCTACCGCATGACGGCAGAGCTCGGCGAGGACTCGACTGACGCGGTTGGCTTTCTGGAGCTCGAACAACACACCGATGGATCGGTGGAGATCGCCTACATCGGACTCGATCAACACGTACTGCGACGTCGGCTCGGTGCCTGGCTCGTGTCCGAAGCCGTGCGGGCGGCCTTCGCCTGGGGCGCCGTGCGCGTGTGGTTGCACACCTGCACCCTCGACGCGCCGGCCGCGCTGCCGAACTACCTCGCCCGTGGATTTTTGGTCACACGTGCCGAGACTTATTCAGCACGAGTGAGGTAATTGAATTATCCGCCCGGTCGTGCTTATTTTGCATATTGTAAGCTCGGCAGTCGCCCTTTCCCCCGAGATCATGCGTGTACGCTCGTCGCTCTGGACGCCGACCGCTGGCTGGTCCGTAGCTCGTCCCGAAGCACCCGACGCGACGGTGCAACTGGTCCTGAGCTTCGGACCGGTCGACCCGCCCGACAGCGCGTGGTTCGCGACCATCGCCAACCGGTACCCGGCCGCCCAGCACGTCTATGCCTCTGGAGGCGGCCAGATCGCCGGTGGCGCGGTCAACGACGCCCACACCGTCGTTACCACCGTCTCCTTCCAGCACGCCACGGTCCGCCCCGTCATCCGGAATGGCGTCGACGTCGACAACAGTCGCGCGATGGGCGCCGAGATCGGCACGGAACTGGCCGCGATCGCCGGCCTTCGCCATGTACTGATCTTCGCCGAAGGCATCGGCATGAACGCCGCCGGCTTCCTTGACGGTCTCAATCCGATGCTGCCCCTTCGCGTCAAGGTCACCGGCGGGCTGGCCTCGAACGGCATTCAGCTCACGCGCTCGGTGATTGGCCTCAACGACACCCCGACCACCGGCCGTGTCGTCGCCCTCGGTTTGATCGGCGATTCCCTGCGCATCGGCACCGGCTCCGTCGGCGGTTGGGACTGCTTCGGGCCGGAACGCATCGTGACGCGCTCCACCGTGGCCAACGTCTTCGAACTCGACGGCGAGCGCGCCCTGGACGTGTACAAGCGCTACCTCGGTAGCTTCGCCGCGGAATTGCCGGGCAGTGGCCTGCTCTTTCCGCTCGCGGTGCGCGCCTACAAAGGGGGACCGGTCATCGTTCGCACGCTGCTTGCCATCGACGAGGCCGAAGGCTCCATGCGCTTTGCCGGCGACATCCCGACCGGTAGCATCGTGCGGCTCATGCGCACCACGACCGACAAGCTCATCGACGGCGCCGTGAACGCCGCCGAGTTGGCTCACGAGGACATCGCGGACGATGGCTCCTCGCTCACCCTCTGCATCTCGTGCATCGGACGGCGTGCCGTGATGCGTAGCCGCGTCGAGGAGGAGATCGAAGAAGTCGTCCGCCTCAGCGGCTCGTCCACCGTCGTCGGATTCTACAGCAACGGGGAGATCGCGCCCCCCACCGACGGCCGCGAGTTCGCCACCGCCGTGTTGCACAACCAGACGATGACCGTCACCACGATCGCGGAGATCTGAGAATGCACCCGTACGTGCTGCGACAGCTTCGACGACATGGCGCCACCGAGATGTCGGACGCACTGCAGCCGATCCTCACATCGGTCAGCGCGCTGCTTCATGACGTCGACCGCGAACGCGAGCTGAGCGCCGCCGCCATGATGGAGCTGTCACGCGAGCTGGAGTCGCGCTACGAGGGCATGCAGCAGAGCGAACAGCGCTATCGGTTGCTCTTTGCTGAAAGCCCGATGGCGATGTTCGCTATTACGCGTGACGACCGCCGCATTATCGCGTGGAACCACGCCGCCGAAACGACGTTCGGGCATGTCGAGAAGGACGTCCTGAATTTGCCGGTCGAGCGTCTGGAGTTGTTCGGCGCCGCCTATTGTCAGCTCACGCCCATGATCGCGGCGAACGTGCCGCTCCCCAAGTGCGGGGTGCCGACGGAAGCCACGATGTACACGCTTAACGGGCGCGAGCTCGACGCGGAAGTCATGTTCCACACCGTGGTCCTGAAGGAGCACGACGCGGTGATCGTGCACGTGCGCGATGTCACCGTAGAACGTGCATCCATTCGCGCACGCGCCGAAAGCGAGGCCCGGTTCCGCGCGTTCTTCGAGTCCGCCGGAATCGCCATCCACGTGCTGTCCTTCGACGGCATCATTCTCGAGGCCAACCCCGCATCACAGGACCTCCTCGGCTATCCGCCGAGTGAAGTGGTGGGACGGCCAGCGGTGTCACTCTCGCCCGAGGAAGATATCGAGAGCGGCCGCGAGCTTGGTCAGGAGCTCCGCACGGGAATGCGCGACTCCGTCACCGTCGAACGCCGCTTCTTTCATAAAGAAGGGCACATCGTGTGGGGACAGCTCACCGTCTCCCGCGTGACCCACGGCGTCGACGCATGCATGATCGGCATGATTCAGGACATCACCCAGCGCAAGAACATGGAAGGCCAACTGATAAAACAGGCCTTTCAGGACGACCTGACCGGGCTGGCAAATCGTGCGCTCTTCCGCGATCGTCTGCGTCTTGCGCTCGACCGGCGCAGCCGTGCTAACAGCCGTGTCGCGGTCCTTGTGCTCGACCTCGACGGTTTCAAGCGTGTTAATGACTCGCTCGGTCATGCCGTCGGCGACGAGCTGCTACAGATCGTCGGGCGCCGCATCGCCAGCACGGTTCGCTCCGGCGAAACAGTCGCGCGTCTAGGTGGCGACGAATTCTCCGTGGTCCTCGATGCGTTCGAGCAAACTGACGATCCAGACAAACTCGCCGAGCGCTTGCTGAGGCTGCTGCGCATGCCGATGCGTATAGGAGGACGGGAAGTCGTCGTTGGCGTTAGCATCGGCATTGCGATCGCCGACCCGACGGACGACGAAGAGACCCTGCTGCGAAACGCAGACACCGCGATGTACGCCGCGAAATCATCGGGAAAAGCCTGTGTACGTCGCTTCGATCCGGCGATGCGCCGCGAAGCGATGGAGTGGCTGGAGCTCGAGTCGGACTTGCGCATGGGCGTGGACCGTCACGAGTTCTTTCTCTTATTCCAGCCGCTGATACGCATCGACAGCGGCCGCGTGAAGGGCTTCGAAGCGTTGATTCGCTGGCAACATCCCGAGCGTGGGGATGTCAGGCCGGGACTGTTTATCCCGATCGCCGAAGAAACTGGGCTGATCATACCGATCGGTCGGTGGGTGCTGATGGAAGCGTGCATGCAGGCGGCGCGGTGGACGCAGTTCTCCGATGAGGCGCCCTCGGTCAGTGTGAACGTGGCGGCGAAGCAGCTCGACGCCGACACACTCATCGAGGACACCCTCGCGGCGCTACAAATCTCCAAGCTCGATCCACGTCGATTGATTCTCGAGATTACCGAGAGCGACATAATGCGCACACCGGAACTCGCCTTGGAGAAACTGAAGGCGCTTAAGGCTCTTGGCGTCAAGCTCGCGATCGACGACTTCGGCACTGGTTACTCATCGCTCAGCCACCTGCAATATTTTCCAGTGGACGAGCTCAAGATCGACCGGTCGTTCGTGGCACGCATCCGAGATGGCGACCGCGAATCCGCCTTCGTACGCACGATTGTCTCGCTCGCCAAATCGATGAACGTCGATGTGGTCGCCGAAGGTGTCGAGGAAGCAGAACAGCAGCAGTTCCTTTACTCCATCGGGTGCGATTTCGGGCAGGGATACCTGTATAGCCGCCCACTGCCCACGAATGAGGTCGAGGCCTTCGTAACACACTCAGCGCTCGTGCTCCCGATGCTCGCGGCCTCGACGAAGTAACCCGCGTAACGACGATGGTCAGCGCCGCCGTCGCTCCTTGCCCGGGTAACGGTGGCCGCCAGGACCGCGCGACCCGCCACCGCGTTCTCCACCGCGTTCGCGATCGGCCCCCTTTCGCGTACCCGCACGGTCCGCGCCAGTGCGCCCTGCACTTGCTTCCGTGCTACGCGCGCGTTCGTCATCGGTGAACGGCAAGTCGAGCTTATGCTGCAGGTCGTGGAGCGTATCTGCGCGCACCGACCCGCGCTGTCCACGCGGCACGACAAACCGCACCGGACGGTCGAGCGACGGCACTTCCTCCTGCACCATCGTGCGCGCCAACTTCTCCGGCACGCGCAATCGAACGACCGGCACCAGACGACCGTCGTGCTCTTCCACGTCATAGTCCATCGGCACGGTACGGTCGCGAATCTCCACCGCGCCCGGCATGGCGCGCGCCTCGGCCACCTGCTCGTGACTGACGAAATCGCGTCGGTCCATCAACATCGGCGCATTGCGGATGGTCTCCCAATTGGTGGCCGTGCCCATCTGCGCTTCGTACCACGCCGTGAGCTCCGTCTGTCCGAGCCGCGGTGTGATGCCGCCCAGCCGACGCCACACTTCGCGGATCTCCTCGACCAGCGGCTGGTTGCGACGCACCGATGCGTGCCGCAATTCATTGCGCGCCGCCGCTTCGGCCAGCAGATGCCGCGCCGCCTGGGCATGCTCTGCGGGGAATTCATCGAGCCCTTCGCTCTCGCGCGCCAGCTCGAATCCGAAATAGGTGAGCCGTCTGCGCAAGAGCACCGGTGCCTGCTTGCGATCGAGATCGACCGCCAGCTCAGGTGGAAGTCGCTGCGCGTACTGCTTGATCAGTTCGATCGGGAGCTGCGTGCCTTCGATACCGGCCCGCGGCACGCCGAAGCGATCGGCGAAGTAACGCAATGATCCCGCCACCGCACCCCAGCTACCGCACACGCTCGTCTTCGACACGCGCGCTTCCTGCCCATCCGTCGTCTGCTCCTCGATCACGAGATCGAACGGCATGAAACGCGCGAGCAGATCGCAGAAACGCTTGTGGAGCTCGTGCCGCACCAGTGGGAGCGTGGTCGGCAGCGGCATACCCACCGAGCGGTACACGCTCGCCATCGCCAGCGCCGCGTCCTCGAGCGCCTTCACGAGGATACCACGCTGCTCGGCCCAGTGCGCGATGCGCTCGGCGTCGAACATGTGCCGCGGCAACCCGAATACCTCGCCGATGTAGCCGGCGGCGCGGAAGCCGTCAGCGTACACGTTGTAGGCCGTGAGGTGATCGCTGCCGCGCACCACCAGCCCTTCCAGATCGCGTCCTTCACGCGACATGCGATGCAACGAGTCGATGCCGCTCATGACCGCCAGCATCGGGAGCAATTCGTCGTCGCCGTTCACGATCAGCTCCCCCCACGCCCGATCCACCGGCAACGCTTCGACTGCCTTGCCGTAAGTCGTCAGTCGACCGTGCTCGATCAGTCCGCGCGACTCGAGATGCGCGATCGCCTTGCGATACGCCACGCGATCGAGCGGCACCGGCAAGTCGAGTGCATCCGCCTGCACGCCGAGGTCGGCACACGTGAGTGCCACGCGTTCGGAATCACCCGCCAACTGAAAGTCGGGTGCGGTGGGCTTCAATGATTCGAAGCGGATGTCACGGTCGCTGAGAATGAACACCCGGCCATTCTCCACGCGGCCATGCACGCGCCCGGCCATCTGCAGAATTTCGTTCGAGCCCAGGTGCACGCGCGTGAGCACATTGCGTCCACGGTCGATCACGTTGGTGAATCGGGTGTCGTCGATGATGACTGTGTCGAGCCCCGGTACGTTCAGCGCACTCTGTCCGGCGGCCGTCATGGCCAGGAAGAACGGCTTGGGCACGACACCCTCGAGAAACGGGCGGATCACGCGAATCGGCTCACCGCCGTGATAGTGCGCGGCCGTGATGCGTGGGTAGCGCAGACGCACCCACTCCGCCGCTTCTTCGACCGACGCGCGCGTGGGCAAAAAAATCGCGACACCGCGCTCGGATTTGGACAACTTCTGCAGAAACTTGTCGTCGAGAAAATTCAGCGGCTGCTTGCGCTCGACTTCGACCTTGGCGGCCTTGGTGGCATCGAACGCCGACACGTGCAGCACCTCGGCGCTTTCGAGATAGCGCGCGTAGAACGTCGGGTCGACCGTCGCCGACAGCCAGATGAAGCGACAGCCGACGCGCTTGCCGAGCGCGAGACACAACTCCAGTTCGGCGCTCGTCTGGTGGATCTCATCCACGACCAGCGTGTCGGTGGGCTGAATGTCACCGTCCTGAAACCACCGGCGCGCAATGCCGGTCGTGATCACGACCACATTCCACGACGGCGTTTCCGGCGTCGCTTCGCGTTCGCGATTGACGACGCCGGCCTTGAGTGCGGTCGTACCGAGAATCGTTTCGGCGATCGGACGGATCGCCAGTGTCTTGCCCGATCCGGTGCCGGCCACGATGCCGAAGCCCTGGCCACTCAAGGCCAGGCGCCGCAGATCCTCGCCACGCGTGCGCTCGAGAAACGTGTCGATATGCAGGCCAACGGCGAGCTCGATGGTCTCGCACGCCGCACGCGTCGGCGCGATGACGATAACGCGCCCGGTCGGCGGCTTGGCCGCGACAAAGGCGTCGCGGTCGGGGGGTAGGTTACGATCTCGTGGAGTGCGCACCCGTCAAATCTACTGCTCAGGCGCGTGGCAATTGAATCAATCGGGTGCGCACAGTCCATATTTCAGCATGAAGGCTCCGGTTCGCTGCACCTGGCCCGTCAAACCGCTCGATGTGGCGTATCACGATGTAGAGTGGGGCGTGCCGGTGCACGACGAGCGGAAGCTCCTCGAGTTCATCACTCTCGAAGGGGCGCAGGCGGGGCTGAGCTGGTCCACGGTACTGGCCAAGCGTGAGCACTATCGCGCCGCCTTTCACCAATGGGACGTGGCAGCCATTGCCGCATTCACACCCTCACAGATCGGCGCCCTGATGCAGAACGCGGGGTTGGTGCGTCATCGCCAGAAGCTCGAAAGCACCATCGGTAACGCGCGCGCGTTCCTCGGGGTGCAGGCGGCGTTCGGGAGCTTCGATGCCTACCTCTGGCGCTTTGTGGACGGCGCGCCGATCAATCAGCGACTCACGGGCGCACACCTGAGGCCTACGCAGACCGTACTTTCCGATGCTATCTCGAAAGATCTGACGGCGCGCGGATTTCGCTTTGTAGGCAGCACGATCTGCTATGCCTACCTGCAGGCGGTCGGGCTCGTGAACGATCACCTGATGTCGTGCTTCCGGCATGATCAACTCGCCACGCGCTGAGTGCAGCCCTAGCGCTGAATCAACTTCACGCGCTGGCCGTTCTTGAAAATCTCGATCCGGTCGGCGCGACCATCGCGATTCACGTCGGTCCACACCTGCAGGAGCTCGTTGCTCTGATCGAGGAAGATCGCGCGCCAAGGCACGCCGCCTCGTCCCTGGTCGGGCACCCGCACGGTGAACTCGTTCGTGCCCAGCCATTGCATGATGTCGGTGCTGGGGCGCCCCTGCAGCACGTCGGTCACGGATCGCATGGGCGGGAGCACCTGGGGATACGCGCGAGACGCGAACTCCGGCAGGTCATCGCAGCGGCCGTCCTTGTCTGTGTCGGTGCAGACCGGCGGACCATAGCGCAGGTCATCGCACCAGCCGTCACCATCGCGATCGAGACAGGTCGCCGAGCCCAATCCTGGCGGACGCACGCCCGGCGTCTGGTTGAAATAGCGCGGATCGTTCACCGCCCCCGGCAAGACAACGCCGCTTGGCGTCACATACCCGCCATATGACCCTGCGGGCCCCTGCGGTGACACCACCCCACCCGGATACGACGAAGCCGGCGAAGCATTCGCCGGCTGATCGCCATGCAACTGCGCATCCGTGATCTTTTTCGCCTCCCAAGCGTCCCGCACTCGCGGATCCGCCTGCGAGAGATCAGGCGGGATCAATGGAGCGCCCTTCTTATCCCCCGGCTTCGCGAAACTCTTGATCGGCAGATCCGGCTTTCTGGCCTTCACCACATCGTCACCGTAAATCACGCGGCCGTTGGCCGCTTTGTTCCGCACCGCGCTGGCACAGTCGGTTGGCGCCGGCTGCTGCGCCGCTGGCACGCCCTCCACCCATACGCGGCACATGCCGGCAGGCGGGCGATACCCCTTCGGGATGTCCGCCTTGTCGTGCTTATCGTTGTTCTCGCTGCGACCTTGCGCGTGAGCGCGCCCCACACCGAGCGCGAGGCTCAGTACGACAGTCGTAGCAAGAATTCGCCAGTTCATCTGAAACATGCTTTCCTCCTGCAGGACCTCGCGCGCCGTCCACCACGGAGAGCAATCGGACGTCCCGACGCGTCTCAAGGGCAGGGTCCGTGCCAAGTCGGACCCGACCGCCGGCTAGCGTGCTGCTGCGGTGTAAGTATCGGCACCACGGTACTCTAAGGACAGGGGCGCCTTCTGAAGGTCACAGCCAGCGTCCGTAGAAGAGGACAATCGAGTGTCCACTCGAAGAAGTATGGAGTACGGGGTCGGGGGAATGGGGTAGAGTACGGGGTACGGAGTCGGGCGTAAGGATGGCCGGTCTCCCTACCCCCGACCCCCTACTTCGCCGTTACGCCATCAGTCCCCAAACGAGATTCCCAGCATCCTCGCGGCCTGCACGACATCGTGGGCAGGGTCGACGCGCTTCGTTTCCTTGAGCACGTCGTCGATCGGGATGGTCACGAGGTTCGGCGACTGCAGCGCCACCATGTGACCCCATTTCTTGTCGGCCACCGCCTGCACCGCGGCCGCGCCGAAGCGCGTGGCGAGGAGTCGATCATAGCCTGTTGGTGATCCGCCGCGCTGCAGGTGCCCGAGGACCATCGAGCGGGTCTCTTTGCCCGTGATCCGCTGAATGTCATAGCCCAGCCGATCGGCGATACCACCTAAACGACGATCCTGTCCTGGCAACGACGCGCCGATGATGGACTCCATGCCCCCCTTGGGCTTCGAGCCTTCAGCGACCACGACGATGCTGAAGCGACGACCCGCCGCGTCGCGGTCCATGATCTTCTCACAGACCTTCTCGATGTCCCACGCAATCTCGGGAATCAGGATCACATCGGCGGTGCCGGCCACACCGGCGTGCAGCGCGATGAATCCCGCATCGCGTCCCATGACTTCCAGCACCATGACGCGGTCGTGCGACTCTGCCGTGGTGTGCAGTTTGTCGATGGCTTCCATGGCCGTGTTCACCGCCGTGTCGAAACCGAAGGTCGTCACGGTGCCGGGGACGTCATTGTCGATCGTCTTCGGCACGCTGATCACGCGCATGCCCTTGGCCACCAGCTGCGCCGCGATCTTCAGCGAGCCGTCCCCGCCGATCGAGATGATCGCTTCGATGCCGAGGTTGCGGGCATTCTCCACGAGTTCGTCAGAGCGATCGACGTTTTTCCACGTCCCATCGGATTGAAGAATCGGATACGCGAATGGACTGCCACGATTCGTCGTCTTGATGATCGTACCGCCCTGATTGGCGATCCCGCGCACGCTGTCTTCGGTAAGCGGGACGATCTCGTCCTCGCCGAGGAGTCCGGCGTATCCGCGCTTGATGCCAAGCACGTCCCAGCCGCGGGTACGCGCGGAGAGCACCGCGGCCCGAATGACGGCGTTGAGTCCCGGGGCGTCACCGCCGCCGGTGGAAATCGCAATCCGCATGTCAGAAGAGATGGGTCGTGGAGTTGGGAGTGATCGCGATAATCTATCGCGTCGTCACGGATCCAGGGCGTTGGGCGATGCGAGGATGATGGCGGCGTAGTTCGGATGACAGTGTTCGACGGCCGCGGACTGATTGTGTGATCCAACGCGGTGAGTGTCTCGATGCTCAAGGATTCAGACACCGCGCCCCTCCACGACACCCTGCCCACATGTCACCGACACCAGCGCCCCACACCCCCTCACACCTACCTGCGGCCCATCACGTGGCCCATCACCGACGCCGTTCCACACCACAGGCCGCAGCCGTGCAATGGCGTCCGCGCCGCGGCGCGACGCTCGTGGAGCAGCTGTGGCTGCTCGTGCTCACCGGCGGTTTGGCCGCGCTCGCCGTGACCTCCGGAGGTACGCTGTTTGCCGCGCTCGACGTCGCGATGGCGGCGCAGGCAACGGTTGACCTGCTCGCGCTCGCGCGCGATCACGCCATCGCCACCGGCGACCGCACCGCCGTGCGCTTCGATGTCGCGGCCACGCGCGTCGTCGTGCACGTGGGACGCGATACGATCGCCGTCGGTGACTTTCAGGGCAGTGGTCTCACCCTCGAGGCCACCCGCGATTCGCTCAGCTACGCCCCCTCGGGCCTCGGCGTCGGCGCCGCGAATCTGCGACTCGTGCTTACACGAAGCGCCCGAGCCGACACCATTACGGTATCGAGGCTCGGGCGCGTGCAACGACGATGACGCCGTCGAGCGGACTCAGGTGCCGAAATCGAACCCCGGCACGCTCACGCGCGGAATTTCCTGACCGATCGTGCGCTCGATCGTGCGCACCATTCCGATCTCTTCGGCCGACATGAACGTGTACGCGTCGCCCGTGCTCGCCGCGCGGCCGGTGCGACCGATGCGGTGCACGTAGTCTTCCGGCTGCTGCGGCACGTCGTAGTTGATGACGTGTGTGATCCCCGAGATATCGAGACCGCGCTGTGCGATGTCGGTGGCCACGAGCACCCGCAACTTCCCTGACTTGAAGTCTTCGAGCGCCGCCAGGCGTTCGCGCTGCGACTTGTCGGCGTGCATCGCGCCGGCCTTCACGCCCGCCTTCTCGAGATCCTGCACCACGCGATCCGCGCCACTCTTCGTGCGCGTGAACACCAACACCGAATCGTGCGATTCCTTGGTGAGCAGATGCACGAGGAGATCGTTCTTGCGATGACGCGGCACCGGGTACACCGCGTGCGTCACCGTGGTCGCGGCTGACGAACGCCGACCGACCTGTACCACGACGGGCTTGCGGAGATACTTCCGCGCGAGCGCCTCGACTTCGGGCGGCATCGTCGCGCTGAAGAGCAACGTCTGCCGATAACGCGGCACCTGCTCGACAATGCGATTGAGCTGCGGCGCGAATCCCATGTCGAGCATGCGGTCCGCTTCGTCGAGCACCAGCGTCTCGAGATACGAGAAGTCGACGTTGCGTTTCTCGAGGTGATCGAGGAGACGTCCCGGCGTGGCGACGACCACATCGACGCCGGCCCGCAGCGCGCGTTCCTGTGGTTCGTAGCCGACGCCGCCGAATACCGGAATCACATCCACCGGCGCGTACTTGGAGTACTTGCGCACACTCTCTTCGACCTGGAGACAGAGCTCACGGGTCGGGGTGAGTACCAGTACGCGCGTCCGGCGTGGTCCGCCCAACAGTCGATGCACCATCGGCAGCGTAAAGCTGGCCGTCTTGCCGGTGCCCGTCTGAGCAAGACCGATCAAGTCGCGCCCTTTCAGCGCGACCGGAATGGCATCGCGTTGAATAGGCGTGGGACGCTCATAGCCGGCATCAGAGAGTGCGGCGAGCAGGGGTTGGGCGAGGCCCAGATCGGCGAACGTAATATCGTCGATCAGCGTGTCAGGGTCGATTGCAGTCATGTGTTGACCGGAAAGCTAATCGGTCAAGCCGTCGTGGAAGCCTAGACCAGCTCAATCTCTCGACCGCACAGCTGGGCGATGAGGGCGAGCCGGAAGGTGACGTCGGCCGAAAAAGCCGAATCTACGGATTCGCCGAAGGTCGGATCAGAGAGCGGAAGCAGTGGCCAGGACCACGCGGGCACGCGTTCCGGCATCACGACCGAGCGCGGTGGGGTCCACACGTGCTTCCGGTCGCGGTCGTCGAGCAAGCGATCGAGGAGCTTGCACCAGCCGTCATGCTTCTTCAGGTAGCCGAGGCGCGCCATGATCTCGAGCCACCCCAGCGACGACGCCATGTCGGCATCCATCGCATTCCGGGTGGGTAGCAGGTCTCCCAACACGAGATGCGGTTGCTCGAGTAGATGCGGACCCACCTGCTGCACGGGCTGCTGGCGGGGCCAGGGTTGCGTCAGGTACGTGAAAAGCCGGTCCATGAACTCGTAGTGCTCGCTCCGGAAAAGCGGCATGTAGGCCAGCATCACCAGCAGATGGTACGACGGCGCCGTAACCTCCGCCGGGAGTACATGCTGGTTGCCCAGGCGCATCCACGGCTTCTGCGCCAACGGAGACCTGAGGAACGTCATGACCCGGTCGACCAAGCGGCGGGCCGCACCGCGGAGCCGCGGATCGCTCTCGTAACCCGCCTGCGCCAACGCCGCCGCCGCGGCCTCGCGCAGCAACAGACGCCCCCGCTGAATCAGGTCGCCATCCCATTCCGTCGGCATCAGCTCGGCCAGAAACGACGGGTCGTCATCCTCGGCCAAGAGACGGAACAGCAACCGTTTGGTGGAGCTGAGGGCGAGGCTCTCGGGATCCCAGCCCAGCTCCAGCAGCCGGCGATAGGCGGGAATAGTCCCGATGCCCTCGAGAGACAACCCCGCCGGCACCGTGAGCATGCCCCCCGGCCACTGTCCGTCCCCATCCTGCATGAGTAACAGGTGCCAGCCCTGCCGACTGGCGTAAGGCATCGTGGCCCAGCCGGGTTCCGCGGCCGCCTTGGGCCAGAACGCCCTCGTAGCGCGAACCTGTACCGACGAGGACGCGGTGCGGAGCAGCCAACTCATGGGCACCGTCACGGGTCCCCGCGTTGGCGGCGGTGGAGCCGGCAGCGGCTGGTACAGCGAGAGGCGCACATCCGGAGGGACCGGCTGCGAATCAGGCACTGGTAGCGGCGAGATCGGGGGCGGGAGGGTCACAATTCTGCAATTGTACCCCTTGAAACACGTTCCGCCAGAGGGTGAAGGACGAACTGCACCGTTTTAAAGACGGCCTCATCTATCTCGTCCCTGGCGTCTTAACACTCCTGCACGCTTTTGCGTCTAGCGTGTGAGGTACGTCAGCGGCGCGACCGCGCCATGGACCGTGCCGAACGACCCACCGAGACTCCCTGATCATGAAGAACACGATCCGCCTGTTCGTCGCTGCGGCTGCCCTCGCGATCGCTGTGCCCGCTTATGCCCAGGGTGGCGGCGGTGGTGGTGCTGGTGGCATGCAGATGTCACCCGCCGAGCGCATGACGCGCCAAAAGGAAATGCTGTTCAAGGATATCACGCTCACGGCCGCGCAGTCGGCCACGATCGATACGGTCATGCTCGAAGCCGGCAAGAAGCAGCAGGAAGCCATGATGGCGGCCCGCAACGGTGGTGGCGACATGGCTGCCATGCGCGAGTCGATGCAGAAAATGAACGCCGAACGCAACGGGGCGCTGAAGGCCGGGCTGACCGACGAACAGAAGAAGAAGTTCGACGAGAACATCGCAGCCATGCCGCAGGGTCGTCGCGGCGGTTTCTGACCGACACCGCAGCATGTAGCACACAGCGGGGGGTGCCAATCGGTAGCCCCCGCTTTGCTGGATCGCTTGTTCCACCGCGCCGTTCCGTCGAGATTAACCGCGACTCATGTCTGCGCGCTTTCGCCTCCGTTCGCCACTCCGTGTGGCGCGACCGCCGTACTCCCGCACGCGGTACTGATGCGCGGCGAGTTCGTCGATCTGGGAGGCGTGCGCCTTTATTGCTACGCCTTCGGCGAACGCGGCGCCGGCGAGCCGATCGTGCTGATCCATGGGGCGTTCACCTCGTCCCATCTGTGGCAGGACGTGCTCCCGCGTCTGCCGAAAGGACACCGGGTCCTGGTGCTCGACCTCCTTGGACACGGACGCAGCGACCCGCCCGGGACCCACTCCATGACGGTGGCCGCACACGCCATGCGCGTGGCCGCACTCCTCAAGGTGCTTGGCGTTCATCGGGCGTCGCTGGTGGGACACGGCATGGGTGCCGCCATCGCGACCGTTGTGGCCCACGAGCACCCGGAGCGCGTCGCGCATCTGCTCCTCGTGAATCCCACGATGATCGGGTGCCGGCCCGGCGACGTGGCGTTGAGTCGCCGTGTGGCGCGACTGGTGCCGTTCCTTCCACTCTGGCGCCGCCTGTCGTCGGGGTGGCTGGCGTCGGCGCTTCACACAGCCTTGCTGCCGTGTTACGCGCACCGCGACGTCGGCGCGCGCTCACTGGATCTCTACCTGAAAAGTTTTCGCACCCGGGACGGACGCGAGTCAGCGTGCGCACAGCTCGCGGCCCTCGCGGCGTCGCGCGGCGATACGACGGAGGCCCTCATGCCGGGAGCGATCGCCTGCCCCGTACTGTTCGCCACCGCATCAAGCGATCCCTTCGTCCCGGCAGCCCGAGCGCTCGAGCTCGGCGAAGCACTTCTCCTTGCTGCGCCCAAAGGTGTCGAACGGCGCGAACTACCCGGCGTCGCGCACGTCGCGCCCGAAGAAGCGCCCGACCGACTCGGCGCGCTCGTCGCGGAACTCCTGACCCGCTGATCTGTAGGGGGAGGAGATCGACAAAGATGTTCCGCCTCGGTCAGTTCACACCCCTCCAACCGCCCGATTTTCATGACAGATCGCCTCGCCACTATGCGCGCCATGGCCGCCAAACAGCCGTCCAATCCGCTCGCCCGCTTCGGTCTCGCCAACGAACTGCTCAAGGCCGGCCTGCTGGACGAGGCCGAAGTGGAGTTGGGCGCGTATCTGGCAATACACGATGATGAAGGCAACGGCTGGCTGCGGTACGCCGATACGCTGCACGCGCTCGGCCGCGGCGACGAAGCACGCGCTGCGTGCGAAAAAGGTACGGACGCCGCGACGCGACATGGGCACGCGACGCTGGTGTCGGAATTCGAGGAACGGGAATACTGAGCGCGGATCAGGTACGGATTCAGAGTGCAGAACTCAGCATGATCAGAGACAGACATCAGACTTTGTATAGTGTTCAGACACGAGCAACCATAGTGCACAGTGCCGAGCGGTTTGGCACTCATCGCGACGTGCGCGGTCACGCACCATCAAATCACTCGAAACGGTGCACTATCGTTGCTGAGTTCTGAACACTATTAAAAGTCGGATCGCTGACGCTGGCGAATGAGCGCTGGACTGAAACCGATGCGCAGTCACAGCCTCCGCATTTCGTCCACCGCGCTGATCACGTGCCCCAGGTCTCTCGACAGCGCTCTCGCTTCCTGCGTCGCGTTCGTGACATCGTCGATCGCCGAGCCGACGCCCATTGTGCGCAGCTTCACGATATCGAGACGCAATGACCGCAGCGCCATCGACGCACTCTCGAGTTGGCGCTGCATCGTTTCGCGTCGCGCGACGAGCTCCTCCAACGACGAAAGCTGCCGGGTGAGCAGCGTGAGCCGGCGCTCCCGGTCGGGGGCTTGTTCCGGTTCTGCCTGCACCGACGCCACCCGGGTTTCGAGTTGCGTGAGCGCATCGGTGGGCAGATCGCGTTGCAGTCGTTCGAGTCCGTTGGCGAGCGCGCTGATACGCTCCAGTAATGCATCGGCGGTGGGCTCGACGTCGGGCACCAGCGACCCGTCGGCGTCGCTCAGCTTCGACGTGACGTCTTTGATCGTGAGCCGATCATCCACCGCATTGCGGAGTAACTCGCCATACGCCGACGCCAGCAGCTGATCGCCGGCCACCAGCGCGAGTTGCTCGCGCATCCTCACCTCGTACGGACGGTCGTCGGAACGCTCGGCGATGGCTTCCCACGAGCCGTTCCACGCGTCGCCTGCCGACACGCCGAGTCGGCGCAGGCGCATGTAATCGCGCGCGAGCAGCTGCACGCTGGCCAGTGCAGCGAGACCGGCGGCTACCATGGGAATCACCATCGGACTGATTTCGAGCGACGCGCCGATCACGAGGCTGCCCAGCGACGCGACGGCCGAGCCCATGAGCCACTTCGCGTGCTTCACGAACGCCCGCGACGCCTCCGCGATACGCGCCGGCTTGCTGCGCGGATCGCTATCGGACTTCGGCGTGGTGTCGTCCCCGAAGATGCGTCCCCACGTAATACCACGACGACGGAGTCTGGTGTAGCGGCCGAGCACCCCCATCCCCATGCCCATCGCCGGGAAAATAGCCCACGGAAAGCCCGGGCTGGTCGTCGCATTGATCACGCTGAGGAACACGATCAACCCCGCGGTCGTGAGCATCTGCCCTTTGAATCGCTCGATCACGTCGTCGTCGCTCCGCCACGCGGCGGTGGCGTCACCGTACTGATCGTTCCACTGCGACTGCACGTCGCGGCGTTGCTGTCGTATGGCCACGCGCCAATCCTGCATCGCGTCCTTCTGCGCACGATTCCACGCTTTCATCTGTTCGCGCGGCGCACCGGGAGGAAGCGGCGGCAATGCCGGCATCGGCGGCAGCGCGCCGGGTGCGGGATACGAACGTGGTGCCGGCGCCGGGGCCACGACAGCTCGCGGCGCCCAGTCCTCCGACCGATATCCATAGCGCGCGTCTTCACGAGGGTCCGGCGCACGAGGCTCCGCGCTGCGGCCACTCTGCGGCGCGTTGTAGCTCACCGGCGCCGTTACCTGCGGCGGCGGTGCACTGCCCCGGTGCGCACCGGTCTGCAGTGAGCCGTCACGCTGTGCTTTCCGCAGCGCATCACGCAGTTGCATCGCATTGTCCCAGCGATCCTGCGGCCGCTTGGCCAGGCAACGCTCGAGAATCTCCACCAGCGCGAACGGGGCATCGGGACGCACCGCGCGAATCGGCATTGGCGTTTCGCTCACGTGCTTCATCAGCATCGCTGGCGTCGTGGTCGCCTCGAACGGCAGTCGACCGGCCAGCATGAGATATCCGACGACACCCAGCGAGTAGATGTCGCTGCGTCCATCAATCTCGCGGTCGCCGGTGGCCTGCTCAGGGCTCATGAACGCCGGCGTTCCCACGGCGACTCCGGTCTGTGTAAGCCGTGATCCGCTTTCCGCCGCCCGGGCGATCCCGAAGTCCGTGACCATCGCGCGACCGGAATCCTTGTCGCCCAACACATTGTCCGGTTTCACGTCGCGATGCACCACGCCACAAGCATGCGCATACGCCAGGGCGTCAGCCACCTGCTCGAGCGTATGCGCGATGTACTCGAAGGACGGTCGCGGTTCGCGTACGAGGCGCGCCGCCAGACTCTCACCCTTCACCAGCGCCATCGCGAAGCACACCAACCCGCCTACCTCGTGTACGGCATAAATCGGCACGATATGCGGATGATTCAGCCGCGCCGCAGTCTGCGCTTCGCGTACGAAGCGCTCGCGCACATCACCACGAAACGCGAGCTCCGGGGGCAACACCTTGAGCGCGACCGGTCGCTGCAAGCGCACGTCCTCGGCGGCATAGACCACGGCCATGCCACCACGACCGACTTCCTGCTCGATAAGATACAAGTCGCCGACGGCCGCTGTGACGCGGTCGCGCAGCAGATTCGATTCGGCCTCTGCCTCCGCCGCCCTCAGGGCCGCTCGCTGACCGTCGGGCATCGTTCGATCGCCTTACGCCGAACCGGGGCGCGGCGATGTCGCCTCGCGCACTTCGTTGGCGGCCTGCACCGCGATATCGACATCGCGCGCGAGCTGCATAGCCTGTTCCGCCACCAGCGTCACGCTTTGCACCGAGCTGTTACCGGTGCGGAGGCGCACGAGATCGAGACGTACATTCTCGAGGGCGATACGGCAGCTATCGAGCTGGCCGCGACGCAACTCGCGCTTGGCCACCATATCGAAAACAGCCCGACGATCACGCCGAAGCTGCGCCAACCGGCGCACGCGTCCTTCGCTGCGCTGCGTATCGAGCGGATTCGCCTCGGCCTCGAGCACCCCGATTTCGGCGTCGATGCGCCGCGCGGCATCGGGCCCCTGTTCGCGATCCACCCGCGTGATATCGCGGGCGATCATCTCGACCTTGTTCACCAAATCGATGGCCGTGCGCGCAACATCGGGAATCCGCCCGCGCTCGTCGGCCGGCAGCGTTCCCAGGAGTCGGCCGATCTCTTCGCGATCGGCGCGCGCCGCTTTCACGAGTGCGACGAACTCGCCAAGCTCTTCATCGCGCGCCGGCGCATTGGGCGACGCCGCGCCACGGTGAAACCTGACGGGCGCCGACGGCGCCGACGACAACACACCATCAAGACGATTCCGCAGACGGCCCTGCGCGCGCAATTCTTCGCGCTTCTTCCGGCTGAACGTCGCCATGAACTTGTCGCCAAGATCGGAGAGGACCTCGCCGAGCATCCGGTGCTTGGGTTGCTTGAGCACATCGGTCCAATCGAAGCCGTCAGCCCAGAGCTTGGCGTACTTCCACGCGATGTAGACCGTCCAGAGCGTGGTCAGTCCCAGCATGTCGCCGCCGGTGAAGATACTGATCACAAGGATCGCGCCGTTCACGAACAGATATGGAGCCAGCTTGCGGCGGAACGCCACCACGGGCGGGGCGAACCAGCGTGCCTCGTCTTCCGCCGTGGCCACGTACACATCGTCGCCCGACGGCTGCTGCTGGTACAGCGGATACGGCGGCGCCTGCGGTGTCGCCGCCGTGCGTGACTGATACGTGGGCGACTGATAGGCCGGTGGCGTGTACGGCGCCGGCGTGTACGGCACCGATGGCGCCGCAGGATTGGGCGACCGCGTACCACCCATCGCCATGCCACCGATCGGCGCACCAGTGAATCGCACTGGTGCGCCGGTGCGCTGCTGCGGCGCGGCCGGATTGGTCGGCGGCGGCACCACACCCGTCTTCAACGCCGTGACCATCTCGCCAGCGCTCTGGAAGCGATGCTCCGGGTTCTTCTCCAGCAAACGCATGACGATCTGAGACAAATCGTCGGGCGTATCCGGGCGGCGCAACGACACCGGCACCGGCACCTCGGCCAGATGCTTCACCAGCAAGGCCGGTGTCGTACCGCCGGTGAACGGCGGCTCGCCCGCCAGCATCTGATACGCCACGATGCCCAGCGAGTACAGATCGCTGCGCGCGTCGAGGTCGCGATCACCGGAGGCCTGCTCCGGCGACATGTACGCCGGAGTACCGATCGCCATGCCCGTGGCAGTGAGACGCGACGTCTCGCCGCTGTCACTCGCGGCGCGCGCGATCCCGAAGTCGGTGACCAGCGCTCGGCCGTCGATGCTGTCCAGCAAAATGTTGTCGGGCTTGATATCCCGATGAATGACACCGCGCGCGTGGGCGAATGCCAGCGCGTCAGCTACTTCGTGCAGCCAGCGACGAACCTGGTCGATGGGGAGCGGACCACGCTTCTGCAACATGGTGGCGAGATTGTCGCCGTCGATGCAGGCCATCACGAAGAACACGAGATTCCCGACCTCGTCAACCGAATAAATCGGGACGATGTTCGGATGACTCAGCTGCGCCGCCGTCTCCGCCTCGCGCAAAAAGCGCGTACGGATATCGCGCCGGAACGACAGCTCCGGCGGAAGCAACTTGATTGCTACGAACCGCTTGAGGCGCTTGTCGCGGGCCCGATACACGATGCCCATCCCACCGCGACCGATTTCCTGGTCCACTTCGTAGGTGGCACTGAGCGCCTGCTCCACATGGGCGCGCAGTTCAGCATCTTCGGTGGATGGGACTACGGAATCAGGCACTCGTGTGGGATCGGGGAAATCACGTGGTGCGTCTAGTGTAGCACCGGAAAGAAACCGGCAACAGCATCCCTCGGTCTCTTCGTCACTGGCCGTACGGCCCGAGGTCGCCCGGAGTTGCAACGCGGCTCGCACCCGTTGTGGACAAAACGGCATATCGGTCAACCTGACTGCAGAGTCCCTCCGGATCCAAAGACCGACAAATCGGCGGATCGCCGACCCATGTGGGCTGTCAACTCGGCACGGCTGCCCCAGTCTGCTTGCAAACCCTGCCGCGATGACGTAATCCCGATGGTGTGAAACCTGCGCTACGGCGGACGGTATCCCTCTTCAACAGGATCGTACGTCATGGGCCAGCGCCAAACGCTTCCCGTCCTGCCGCTTCGCGGGACGGTCATGTTCCCCGGCATCACCGCACCAATCGCGGCGGGCCGCCCCGGCACCTTGAGAGCCATCGAAACGGCGCTCAAGGGAGATCGGCTTGTCTTTGCCGTCGCCCAGCGCGACAACACGGAAGAGCCGACGTCGGACATTCTCTTCACCACGGGCGTCATCGCCCGCATCGGCCAGATCCAGCGTGGACTGGGCGGTGTTCAGCTTCTGTTGCAAGGCGAGCAGCGCGCCACGGCATTGCAGTACGCCGAGGTAGACGGGTACCTCCAAGCGGTGATCGTCCCCGCCGAGGAGATGATGCCACTCGACCTCAAGAACGCCGCCTTCGAGGCACTCCACAAAGAAGCGCGAGAGCGCGCCGCCGAATTGGGCGAGAAGCGCGGTCTTCCTGAGGAAGTCGTGCATCAGGTCCTCGACTCGGTCGACGATGCCGGCAAGTTCTCCGACCTCGTGGCCGGCTACATCGAACTTACCGTACCCGAGAAGCAGGGGCTCCTCGAGACGCTCTCAGTGGAAGAGCGCCTGCGTCGCGTGCTCGTGCACGTGCAGCGCCAGATCGGCTTGCTCGAAGCACAGGAAGACATCAAGTCGCAGGTCCAGGAGGAACTGGGCGAGCGACAGCGCGAGATGTTCCTGCGCGAGCAGCTCAAGGCGATTCAGAAGGAACTCGGCGACGACGATCAGTCGAAGGAGATCACCGAGCTGCGCGAGAAGTTGACCAAGCTCGTACTGCCGAAGGAAGCACGCGCGGAAACGGAGCGCGAATTGGGTCGGCTCGAACGCGCGGGTCGCGAGTCCATGGAAGCGCAGGTGATCCGCACGTATCTGGAGTGGATCGCCGAGTTGCCGTGGAGCAATCGCTCCGATGATCACCTCGAACTCGCGCGCGCCGGCGAAATTCTCGAGGAGGATCACTACGGTCTCACGGACGTGAAGGATCGCGTACTCGAATTCCTGGCCGTACGCCAGCTCCGCGCGCAGCAGATCGCCGCCGAGGTCGCGAATACGGGTGAATTTCCGGTGTCGAAGATCAAGGGAGACACCAGCGACGCGAACGCCACCCTCGGCAGTGGGAACGGCAACGGCGACCGGCAGATCACGGATGCAAAGGAGGCCAAGGCTCGTGCCATGGCCAAGGGCCCGATCCTGCTCTTCAACGGTCCGCCGGGCGTAGGCAAGACGAGTATCGCCAAGTCCATCGCACGCGCCCTGGGCCGTGAGTACGTTCGCGTAGCGCTCGGTGGTGCGCGCGACGAAGCCGATATCCGTGGACACCGGCGTACCTACGTGGGCGCAATGCCGGGCCGGATCATTCAGGGCATGAAGCAGGCAGGCAGCAAGAACCCCGTATTTCTCCTCGACGAAGTGGACAAACTGGGCACGTCGTATCAGGGCGATCCCTCGAGCGCACTGCTGGAAGTGCTCGACCCGGCGCAGAACGACTCGTTCACGGACCACTATCTCGGCGTGCCGTTCGACCTGAGCGAAGTGTTGTTCATCGCCACGTCGAATTCCATCCAGAACATCCCTGGTCCGTTACTGGACCGTATGGAAGTCGTGGACTTCAGCGGCTACACTGAGCGCGAAAAGTCGGAAATCGCGAAGACGTATCTGATACCGCGTCAGCTCGAGGAATCGGGACTGGGTCAGCGAGATCTCAAATTCACCGACGATGCCGTCGCGAAGGTCATCAGCGAGTACACACGCGAAAGCGGTGTGCGTCAGCTGGAGCGTCAGCTCGGGGCCGTGGCGCGCAAGGTCGCGCGCCGGGTCGCGATGGGTGATACGGCCACGATCGACGACAAAGTGATCAGCAGCGAGGAAGTGCGCGAGCTGCTGGGACGTCCAAAGGTGCACCCGGAACATGTGGCCGAGCACGACGAGGTCGGTATTACAACGGGTATGTACTACACGCCGATGGGTGGTGACATCATGTTCGTGGAGGCGAGCATTCGTCGTGGTGCGTCCGCATCGACCAGAAGCGACGATGGCGGCGAAGTCATGCGCGTGGGTCCGATCTCGCTGATTCTGACCGGTCAATTGGGCGACGTGATGAAGGAGAGCGCGCGAGCCGCGTTGACCTACGCCACGAACAACGCGGCGTTGCTGGGGATTCCGGCCAACCGTGTGGCGTCGGCCAGCGAGGCACACATTCACGTCCCGGCAGGCGCGATCCCGAAGGACGGTCCCAGTGCCGGCATCGCGATTGCGCTGGCGCTCGTCAGCGAAATGTCGAACCGCAAGGTGCGACGCGATGTCTCGATGACCGGTGAGATCACGCTACGTGGTCGCGTGTTGCCGATCGGTGGCCTGAAGGAAAAAGTGCTCGGCGCCCATCGGGCCGGCATCAAGGAAGTGATCATCCCGAAAACCAATGAAGCGGACCTCGAGGACGTGCCGGACGAAGTGCGACAGCAACTCATCTTCCACCCCGTAGAGACGATGCGCGAAGTGCTCGCCATCGCGCTGGTGGATCAGGGGCGTATGGCGGCGGAAGCGGTGGAAGAGCTCGTCGGCGTCTAAAAATGAAGTAGGGAGTACGGAGTGGGGGGGCGGTGGGCCGGGTTGGCCTGTCGCCCCCGTGTTGGGTCATGTGACTTATTCCCTTCCCGTGGTCGAGGGCGCAGGTTGATTTTATGACTACGCCCCACCAGTCCATGCGCGGCACCGTCCGTCTGGCCACCGAGGCGGACGACGATGCGATCCATGCGTTGAACTACCGGACCTTCGTCGAAGAGATTCCCCAGCATGCGCCCAATGCCCGACGGCGTCATGTCGATCGCTTCCACGAAGAGAACGTGTATGCGGTCTACGAACTGAGCGGCCGAATCGTCGGCATGGTGAGCGGACGGACACAGCGGCCTTTCTCGCTTGACCAGAAGCTGGGCAGCGTCGATGACTACCTTCCTGCCGGGCGCACGCCGGTCGAGATCCGCTTGCTGGCCGTCGAGCCGGAATTTCGAGCCAGTCGCGTCTTTGCGCAGCTTGTCGGCTTCATTACGCGGCACTTTCTGGCCAACGGCTTCGACTTGGGCATCATGTCGGGTACCACGCGTCAACTGCGTCTCTACCGGCACCTCGGCTTCCACGCGTTCGGTCCGCTCATCGGTACCGAGCAGGCGTCGTACCAGCCGATGTACATCACGGCGGAGGAAGTGTTCACCTGGCCGAAGGCGCTCAACAACGGTGCCGAAGCGCCAAGCGCCGGTGCGAATTTTCTGCCCGGGCCGGTCGGCATCAGCATCGCCGTTCAACGCGCCATGCAGCGTAGCGCGATGTCGCATCGCACGGAGTCGTTCCGTTCCCAATACCGCGCGGTACAGCAACAGCTGTGCGACCTGGCGCAGGCGCGTCACGCGACGATGCTCATGGGGTCCGGCACGCTCGCCAACGACGTCGTGGCCGCCCAGCTCTCGCTGCTCGACGCGCCCGGGGTGATCGCCAGCAACGGCGAGTTCGGTGACCGTCTCGTCGATCATGCTACGCGCATGCGGCTCCCGCACACTGTCGTGCGCGCACCATGGGGTGACGCACTGGACTACGGCGCGATCACGCGAGCGATGCATAGCACGCGGGCACGCTGGCTCTGGGCTGTGCATGGCGAGACATCAACGGGCGTCATCAACGACCTCACCGCGCTCACGTCGATCGCGCAGATCCACGACGCCAGGATGGCGTTGGACGTCATCAGTAGTCTCGGCACGGTACCGCTCTCGTTGCGCGACGTGTGGATGGCCAGCGCAGTGAGTGGGAAAGCCCTCTCGGCGTTCTCCGGCATCGCTATCGTATTTCACGATAGTCAGACGTGTTCAGCCAGCAACCACATTCCGCGCTATCTCGATCTCGGCTTCGCGGTGGAACAGCAGGGCGTTCCGTTCACGCAGTCGTCGAATTTACTCGATGCACTTGGCACGTCGCTGACCGAGATCGATTGGCCTGCACGCTTCCAGCGAATCGCGAAGGACGGTGCGAGGCTACGACGCGCAATGGAGTCACGCGGGTGGCGCGTACTGGCGGCCGCCGATCACGCTTCGCCGGCGGTGCATACGTTGCTGCCCCCGTCAGGCGAACAGGTGAGTACCATCGGCGAGCAACTCCGTGCTGCCGGTTGGCTGGTCAGCTTCGAGAGCGATTACCTGAGGGATCGGAACTGGCTACAGGTGTGCCTGATGGGGCACTATGCGCCAGATGCGTTGCGCGCCTTCCCGCTGGCCCTCGATCGCGTCGCTGCCGCGGCGTCGGCACGGCAACGTGGACGGACTTTCGCGGAGGCGAGTTCGCAACAGCCGGAACACGGATAGCACCGATGGACGGATACAACACCGATAAGCAAACGGCGCTTCGTTTTCCTCTTGCCGCCGTTCTGCTTATCCGTGTCCTTTCGGTGCGTTCCGTGTCATCCGTGTTCCGTCTGTTGCTGTTGCCGTCGAAGTGCGAGCGTGCCCAGGCGTTCTACGCGGACAGCGCCGTCAGCTCGCGCAGCAGCAGGCGAGTCACCCGGCGCACCATGACATCGGCGGCCTGCTCGGCGCTCGACTCCGTGCCAGCCGAGAGCGTGTGCGACTCGAGCGCCGCGCGCGCCGCGACAACCGCCCGTTGTTCGAGCAGGGCCAGTCGGGCACCCAACTGCCGACGGTTTATCACACCGGCGAATCGGGCCAGTTCGCGTTGCAACGCGATGGTGGCGCGTGCCGCGACATCGGCCGCGTGAAGGGTTTCGCCCGCGTACATGGCCAGCCCTTCAAGATCCACGTACTGCACGGACGCCGGCAGTTCGGCCCCAGACCCCACGTTCGAGGGCACACCCAGGTCGATCCAGATCGTCGGTGCTTCCCGCTCGCGCAGCAACGCGCACGCTTGCACCGCCGTGACGATCGGCGTCGTGGAATGCGCGGCGAAGATCACCACATCCGATGTGGACATCGCCTGCTCGCGTTCTCTCCAGAGCACGTGCGCTGCGCCGTGCGCGTTCGCCAGCGACTCGGCTCTACTGTCGGTGCGACTCGTGACGCGGATGACCGGGGCACCGACTTCCCGCCCCTCGCGCAACGCCAGGACCACGGACCGCGCCGCTTCTCCAGCGCCGACCAGCAGGACGTGCAATGGCGCCGACGCATCGTATCCGATCGGGACGTGAACGCGCGCTTTCACGAGCTCATGCAGCGCGTCGCGCACGCGCATACCAAGCGAGTCGCTGGCCGGCGTACCGATCGCTGCGCGCATGTGGCGCGCGGCATCAACGGCATGCCGGAACACGCAGTCGATCATCGGAGAGGTGGCCCCCGCTTTGTGCGAGGTGCTCCACGCGCGTCTCACCTGTCCAAGAATTTCGGGCTCACCGAATCGTATCGAACACATGCCCGCTGCCACGGCGAACAGATGGCGTACCGCGAGATCGGCGTGTTTGTGTTCGAGCCGGACGTCCGAGACGCCATGTTCCGAAAGGAGCGCACCGAACCACACCGCGGGATCATGATCTCCCCACCAGTAGAGCTCCGTGCGATGACACGTGCTCACCAGAACCGCAGGAATTCCCAGCGCACGCAGCGCCAAAAGTTGCGCCGGTAGCTCCGCGGGGACAACACGCAAGCGCCCCACTGCATCCATGTCGTTGTGTTGGTGGGAGCAACCGATAACATGGAAGGGCAGGAGGAACACGTCAGTGACGCGCCGCGGACTCCGCGGAAACTTCACAGGCGGCGGTCTGCGCCATCCTGGACGGCAAACCGCGACACGCGGCGTTCGTGCATCCTGGGCAGTTCTGCTTGTACTGGGAACTATGCGGCCGCCCGGACGCCAGATGGCGATTCACGATATCCGCCAGCGCGTCGAGGAACTCCGCGCGCGCATTCAGCGACGGCGCGCGGCGGAAGCCGGTCATACCGAGGGAATGTGCGAGCTCGCCGTACTCGATATCGATCTCCGACAGCGTCTCGATGTGATCGCTGGTGAACGCGATCGGCACGACCAGCACGTTCTTCTGTCCGCGCGCCGCCAACTGCTTGATCATCGTCTCGGTGCTTGGCCCAAGCCAACGCACGGGACCGACTGAGGACTGAAAGCTGAGCATGTGCGGATTTCGCAGCTCGGCCGCCTGCACGACGCGACTGACCGACGCCGCGATCTCCGAGGGATAGGCGTCGCCACGATCGATCACCTTCAACGGCAATGAGTGCGCGCTGAACAGCACAAGCACGTCGTCCCGCTCGCGCTCCGGATACTGTTCGAGGCCGTTATCGATCGCGCTGGCCATGGCGTGCACGAAGCCCTCGTGCTCCCCCCACCGATCGATGATGCTCCAGGTAAATGCATCCTGCAGACCGGTGCGATCGAGCGCACGCCATAAGTCATTCAGGCTCGAGCCCGTGGTCGAGCACGACCACTGTGGGTACTGCGTGAACGCCACCGCACGCGTGATACCGTCAGCCTTCATCGCCTGCAGCGCATCATCCGCGAACGGCGGAGCATAGCGGAAGGACACATAGAACTTGTGCGGCGCCGTGTCAGGCGACAGCTCGTCGAGCCGCGTGCACATGGCCTCGCCCTGCGCCGTCGTCCACGTCAGGATAGGCGATCCGCCACCGATCCCGGCATACAACTTTCGCACCTTCGGCGCGCGTCGCGTCGCGATGAACTTGCCGAGCACACTCTGCCACGGCAGCTGAATGATTTCCTTGTCGGCAAAGAGCCGGAGCAGGAACGGTTCCACTTCGTCGAGCGTGGCCGGCCCCCCGAGGTTCATCATCACGATGCCGGTGCCGTTGCCGGAGCGGGGCTGTTCGTGCGCGTGTCCGTGTGCGCTCGACGGCCGACGGAACGGGAGAATATCGGAGGGCGTCATGAGACGAATAGTCGACGCAAGCACGACGGCATTCCATTGGGGTGAATACGTGGTTCACCCCTCCGTAGCATTACGGATCGAGCGGGTATACCCGCTCAGTAGCATCCCAACGTTTTGGGATTAGAACGGTGCCAGTGGTTGATTTTCCATCGGAACGGAGTCGTTTTGTCTGGTCTCGACGTGAACGACGAGGCGGTGGTTCGCCGCGCCCTGTCCGTTGGCACGATTCCCATTTCCATCATTTTGCTGTGCTTCGCGTCTCTTCGCGAGCTTCGCGAGAACCAGCTGGCTCTCCGATCGCTCCGTGGCAGCCGCCAGCCCTGCCGTTCGCGCGAAGTCCGCGAAGTCCGCGAAGATCGCGAAGGCACGTGAAAAACAGCAAAGTTGATGAATGGTGTCCCCACGTGTTCACGGGTGGAGTGGTGCTTCCCGTGGATCACGCCGCACCGGCGCATCATGCAGTGGGTGGGGACCAGCGAGCACGCGGTGAAGACGCACATCTGGATCACTGTGTGGCCCTGTACGAGCAAGTCCCGCTCCATCAACTACTTACGCCACCACCTGGTTATTCGGACGCTGATGTCGAGCCCATCCCACTCGTGCTCCTCTGAAACGCGTTGGGACACCACTGATACCCGCTCAACACTGTGCACCGTCGTTGCTGAACGCTGAATACTACACTCAGTCTGAAGCTCTTACTGATCAGTGCAGCAAATAGTTCTGGATTATCTGCAGTTACGTCCCAACGTTTTGGCATTGGAACGGCGTCCGTTATCGATGTGCTTTGGGAATGGGGTCGTTTTGTCTG
>NZ_JBDNFF010000074.1:0-20372 GCF_041689975.1 Gemmatimonas sp. | reverse complement strand
TGTACGGCCTCGCGAACTGAAGACTTGCGGGGCAGTCGTGCACACGAACGCTGATTGGCCGGAGTGTTTGTCAATAGACAGCACTGGGAACGACAGGGGTCTGCGATTTCTGCGTTCTCGGCGCCTCTGCGTCATCAGTTCCACCGCCCCGTTCCAACCGTTCGCCGCGCACGACTCCCGTGTGACTGCGACGAATATGCCGCTGAATCGATCACGCAGAGGACGCGGAGGACGCAGAGTAACACGCGAAGGGCACGAAACGACTCTCGCGCGAGTTCGCTGACAGATTTGGCGCTAGACCAGCGTGAGCGCAGCCACCGGCTCCTCCGACGACGACGGGAAGAACACCCGAACGCGCGTACCACTACCCACGCGCGAATCGACGGTGATCAGCCCACCCGCTTTGTGGACGATGCCGTGTACGGTAGACAGTCCGAGCCCCGTGCCTTGGCCCACGTCCTTCGTGGTGAAGAACGGATCGAAAATTCGAGGCAGCAGTTCGGGAGGAATACCCACGCCGGTATCGCGCACGGTCAGCTGCACCCACCGTCCTTCGGGAACCGTCACCCCTTCCGTCTCCAGCGGCTCGGCGAGCATCAGCGCCGCACATTCGACGCCGATCGTCCCGCCGGTCGGCATGGCGTCGCGCGCGTTGACGATCAGATTGATCGCCACCTGCTCCACCTGCCCCGGGTCGATGAAGACCGTGGGGAGGCTGTGCGCGGACGACGTGTCGAGATCGATGGTCGCGGGGATCAGCCGACATAGCATCGGCGTGAGGGACCCGATGGTGGTGGCGATGTCGACGTGTCGCGGTTGAATCAACTGCTTACGCCCGAATGCCAGCAACTGCTGCGTGAGCAACGCCGCACGGGCAACGGCGTCGCGAATGTCCGACAACTCGTCGTACGTGGGCGACTCCGCCGTCAGAGCGTCCATGAGCAGCTCGCAGTTTGCGCGCATCACGGTGAGCAGATTGTTGAAGTCGTGCGCCACGCCGCCGGCGAGCGTGCCGATGGCCTCCATCTTCTGTGCCTGACGGAGCTGATCTTCACGCAGCGCAAGTGACTCCATCGCCCGACGTCGTTCGGTCGTGTCCGCGAAATACACTGCCAGACCGTGCCGCGCCGGCACTGCGCGAATCTCGAACCACCGCGCCTGCTCGGGAAGAAACGTCTCCGCCTCGAGGGGTTGGCGCGAGGCGGCCGCTTCACGCAACAGGCGTTCGATCGGCGTGCCGACCAGCATCGGCATGAGCGTCCAGAGATTCTGCCCCACCGACTGCGACACCCGCGTGATCCGCGCCGCGGCACGATTGGCCAGCGTAATGCACCACTGACGGTCGAGCGCCACCGCCCCTTCGAGCATGTGGTCGAGAATGTCGACACCGCGCGTGGGCAATCCCTCGACCATCACCGACGGATCGCTCGCTTCGGCTGCATCCTCGCGATGCGACAGTTCGGCGCGCAGTTCGAGGTCGCTGATGACCATCTGCGCTAGATCGCGCAACGTGGCCTCGTCCTGCAACGTCCAGACTCGCGGCGACCTCGTGATGGCGCACAGCGACCCCAGCGTTTGCCCGTCCGAGGTCGTGAGCGGAACGCCGAGGGATCCGACGACTCCCAGCTCGTCAATGGCCGGGTTCTCGCAGACGAGCGGATGAGCGCGGGAGTCTTCGATGGACAGCACGGCGCCCGTCATCACCACGTGCTTGCAGAACGAGTGCGACAGCGGCGTGGCGCGACACACCGCGATTTCGCCCAACAAGCCGGTCACCCCTGGGAAAAACTGTCCCTGGTCATCCACCAGCGACACGAGGACGATGGGCGCATCGAGCGCCTGTGCGGCCACCCGCGTCAGACTATCGTAGGCGGATTCAGGAAAGTGACGCCGGCGGCTGGCGTCCCGCAGCAAACGAAGTCGCGCGGGATCATGCAGCACGGACAAGAATTCAGGCATGCAACGACCGAAAAACGAAGGCAGAGTGCCAGGCCTGCATCGGGCCGACCACTCCGTCGCTTGAGACGACGACCGATCGCGCGAAAGGTTGCATTTTCCCGCCCGACCGGCGCGCGGTCAGACGAACGCCGAATAGCCCGTTACCGCCCGTCCCACGATCATCGCGTTGATCTCGTTCGACCCCTCGTAGGAATAGATCGCCTCGGCGTCGGCAAAGAGGCGCGCCACATGGAACTCGAGAAGAATCCCGTTGCCGCCCATCGACTCGCGTGCCAACTGCACCACTTCTCGGCATTTGGCCGCACAGAATTGCTTGGCCAGCGCCGACATCTCGTCCTTGGGACCGAGCCGATCCTGCAACTCCGACGCGCGCAGGGCCAGACCAATCATCGCCGTGAGATTCCCCAGCATTTTGACCATCATCATCTGAATCAGCTGGAAGCTGCCGATCGGCTTTCCGAACTGCGTGCGCTCCTGCGCATAGCGCAATGCGTGCTCGTAGGCGCCCATCGCGCACCCGACGCCTTGCCACGCCGTACCGCATCGCGCCGTGACCAGCACCCGCTGCGTATCGGCGAAGCTGTTGGCGCGCTGCAAGCGATCCTCTTCGGCCACCCGCACGTCGGTCAGCGTGATCAAGCCGTTCAGCACCGTGCGCTGGGCGATCTTGCCCTGCATCATTTCGGCCGAGTATCCGGGGAGAGCGGTGCGCACGATGAAGCCCTTCACGGCCTGATCCGCCTCGTCGCGCGCCCAGACAATCACGATGTCGCACCACGTGGAGTTACCGATCCACTTCTTCTGGCCGTTCAATACCCATGTGTCGCCTTCGCGACGGCAGGTGGTGGTGAGGCCTCGCGCCACGCCCGATCCGACGTCGGGCTCGGTAAGGCCGAACGCTCCCGTCACATCCCATCGGCGCATCGCCGGCAGCCACTCGGCCTGCTGCTCCGTCGACCCGCACAGGGCGATCGATCCCATGCACAACCCGGCGTGTACCCCGAAGAACGTGGCCAGCGACGGGTCGACCCGGGCGAACTCCATGGACAGCAAACCATCCATCACGGTGGCCGTGCCCGCCCGCTCCGGCGTGTACGCGTCGTGCAGCAGGTCGAGCTCTTTCATCTTGCCGACCAGATACTCACGCGGGAATTCCGCGCGCTCCCAGTAGCCATTGGCTTGCGGCTCCCATTCACCGCTCATGAATTCGCGAAGCTTGAGACGCGCCGTGTTCACCTCATCTGGCAGCGTCGAGAACCAGTCGTAGAAGTCGCCGTTGATCGGCGGGCGCGGGCGCGAGGACGAAGTGCTCATGGGCGGGGCGGGAGGGAGGGGGCCACTCTGGATTATACTCCCCGTACACCCTCTTTGCCGCACGCCCTCGAGCCCTTCGCCATGACGCTGTCCCGCTACCTCGTTGCTCTTGGCTACGGCACCCGCAAAGAGGCCGAGCGGATCGTGCGGCAGCGTCGCGTGACCACATTTGCCGGCGCCGTGCTGCGGGACACGGACGCGTACGTCCACGCCGATGTTCGTGTGGACGGCACGCCGCTCGATGCGCCGCCGGGTTCGGTGATTCTATTGCACAAACCGGTGGGATATGTGTGCTCGCTGAACGATCGTCCGCCGATGATGTACGAGCTGCTCCCCGCGAGCTACCCCAAGCGGACGGCGGTGATGGCGTCGATCGGCCGGCTCGACGCGGATACGTCTGGCCTGCTGCTGATCACCGACGACGGCCCGCTCAATCACCTGTTGGCGTCGCCGAAGTCGCACGTGCCCAAGCACTACGCGATGACGTTGGCGGAGCCGCTGCGCGGCGACGAGGCCGATCTGCTGGCCAGCGGAACCCTGTTGCTGAAAGGCGAGACGACGCCGCTGCTACCCGCCCTGTTCACGGCCACCGGCGAGCGGAGCGCGGAGGTCACGATCAGCGAAGGGCGCTACCATCAGGTGCGGCGCATGATGGCGGCCATCGGCAATCACGTGCACGCGCTACAGCGGGTGGCGATTGGCCCGCTGGCGTTGGCCAATCTAGCTGTAGGAACGTGGCGACTGCTCGACGCTGGTGAAATCCACACGCTGCGCACTGCGGCCCTCGAGTGTAAAGCGTTGGCGAAGGCGAAGGCGAGTAGGGAGTAGGGAGTGGGGTTTCGACGCGGGTCGCGCGCCTATCGGGTAGCGCCCAGCACCTTGAACCGTCGTCCGTCGTGGATGGTGCGCACGTCGCCGAACCGGTCAGCGATCACCTTCTCGTACGGGAGCGTGCGGTTGGCCACCAGATACAGCCGTCCGCCTACGTGCAGGTGCGCGTGGGCATCGGCGATGAACTGCTGTGGCACCATGAGGTCGGTTGCTTTGCCCTGGTGAAAGGGCGGATTGGACACCACCACGTCGAACCGCTCATCGCCCACCGCTCCACCCACGTCGCTCGCCCGGAGCTCAACGTTGGCGAGCGCGGCCTTCGCCACGCCACGCGCCGCGCAACGCACGGCTTCCGCATCGGCATCCACCATCAGCACGCGACCGGTCCCCGACAGTGAGGCGGCCGTGAGCCCCAACGCGCCGGCACCGCCGCCGAGATCGAGCACCGATTCGCCGGCGCGGATGTCCATCAGGTCCCCCAGAATCTGGGTCGCCTCGTCGAGATGCTCCCACGAAAACACGCCGGGACGCGAGAAGAGCGTGTGGGCGATCCCCTTCAGCGTGATCGACACCTCGCGGAAGTGGTCGGGGTCGAGATACGACGACGTGCCCTCCGTGAGCGACGACGGCGCGATCTGCGCTTTGGTCGCGACCGCCATCCGGTGCCCGCTGTGCTGCGCCTCGAGGCGAGCAGCTCCGAAGATGGATTCCAACAGACGTACCGCCGGCTTCACCCCTTCGTCATTCGCGCCGGCGAGGTAGCATTTGCCGCCGAGGCGGAGCGCATGGAACGCCTCCCAGATGAGCTGCTGCAGCGCGAGCTTGTCGGTGGACACGCGAATGGTGACCACGTCGGCGGCAAGCGCCAGCGGAAACGCGTGCGTGCCGTGGGCGTGTACCACGTGCGAGCCGGCGATGCCATTGGCGGCCATCGTGCGTTCGGTGGCCTGCACCGACGGCAGCGAACGATCCGAGCACCAGAGCACCGATGCCCCACCGGCCACGGCCGCCGCTGCCGGCACCATGCCGTTGCCGCAGTTCAGATGGACCGACGTGCTCCGTGACAGCGACGCCATCTGTTCGGCCAGCATCATCGACGCGGGATCGACCGTGCCGTGCGCAAAGACACCGGGCTTTGTAGCCACCAACACCCGCGAGCCCGCGATGGAGAGCGGGGCGTTCTGCCAGAAGGCGTAGCGGTCGGGGGCGGTTTCGGTCGGTGTCGTCATTCCTGCATTCTAGCGACTTCCGACAGCGGCCCCTACTCCTCCAGCATGAGATCTCCGCAGGCCACGATCCTGGTCATCGCAGCGGCCGACTCGTGGATATTCACGTAGAAGCTCCCGCTATCAGGAAGCACCAAGCGCAATGTCGCCTCGCCCTTGGCGGCGCCTTTGCCATTCACACGCAATAGCGGATAGGCCGAAGCGGCGCCCAGCACCGGGCCGCCTTTCGCGCAGCTGCCCACGTGCACATGCCACGGACGAACAGCCCCGGCCGCGTCGCGGGCGTAGGTGACTTCAACTGCGGTTGTCCCGGACACCTTTCCGGCGACCATCTCGACCTCGCCGCGGATCTTTGACCCACCGAGACCCTGCACCACACCATCCCACGCCACATGTCGGCGAACCGCGCCATTGGCCTCCGCTGACGACATGGCCATCAGTAGCGCGACAGCCGCGGCCGTCATTCGTGTTGCGATCATCTACTTCATCTCCTCGAGCACGAGGTACGCACCACCTGTCTCGAGCGTGATGGCGACCGGTTGGTCGGTTCGATTACGCCAGAACCAGCCATGCACGCCGTCGAAGCACGCCACGAGTTCACCCAACTCCGCCCCCCCCTCGTCCACGTGAAGAACGCCTTCTCCGACGTGCGCATCGACAGCTCGAGTTCGATACCCTGAGTGGGCTGCAATGTCACCGTGATCGAGTCGCGCCAACGCGGCGAGCACGCGCACCGATGGCAGGTTGTCGGGAGGCATGGGTTGATGTGGCATCAGTAGCGTCCCAACGTTCTGGGATTAGAACGGTGTAAGTGGTTGATTTGCTTGGGGAACGGCGTCGTTTTGTCCGGTCTCGACGTGAACGACGAGGCGCTGCATGTCGGTCTTTTGCGCGGAGGCGCGCGGGACCGTCAAGCACGGAAGAACCGCCACAACAGGCGTGGTGGTTCGCCGCGCCCCGTCCGTCGGCTCGATGCCCATTTCCATCATTGTGCTGCTCTTCGCGTCGCTTCGCGTGCTCCGCGAGCGTCGCGCGAACCAGCCGGCTCTCCGATCGCTCCGTGGCAGCCGCCAGCATCGCCGTTCGCGCGAAGTCCGCGAAGATCGCGAAGGCCCGCGAAGAACAGCAACACCAGGAGTGGTGTCCCCACGTGCTCACGGTGAAGACGCACATCTGGATCGCGAAGCAAGGTGTACCGCTTGACCGGCAAAGCGTGTACGAAATTTTACAGCTTCTGAGTATGGCCCTGTTCGCGCGAGTCCCGCTTCATCAATTCTTTACACCACCACTCCGTTAATCAGACTCTGATTTCGAGCCCATTCCACTCGTTCTCCTCTGAAAAACGTCGGAACACTCCTGATGTGGCATGAAGGCCTTCTACGCGGGTGACGGGGTGAAGTAGCCGGTCAGCTGATAGCGCACGAGCGCGGCGCCGCTGAGCAGGAGCAGCACGTTGGCCGCCGTGGCATAGCGAACGAAGGCGGCGCTTCGACGCCAGAAGCTCATCGCAATCAGAATGCATTGTAGATCACCGACGCGCCGATCACGGCATCGATGAGATACGCGTTGACATGCACACCCGTGAGCACGCCCGCGACGAGCGTGATCGAATGTCCGAGCGCAAAGAGCGCGACGTACACACCGACATCCTTCAGGCGGTACAGATAGAAAATGACGCCTACCAGAAACAGCAGGTGGTCCTAGCCGGTAACCATGTGCTTCGCGCCGAGATACATGAACGGCACGATGCGCGTACCGAACGTCTCCATGATGTAGCCCTTGTCGCCGGCGGTCACGCCATGCGCGTAGGCGGCCGCTGGAGAGAGCGTGCCGAGCAGCAACGGCACGGCCAGGAGGACGAGAGCGTTCGTCTTCACGCCGCCACTCTTGCCATCACCACCGAAGAACACAGAGCGCGTGATCATGCCAGACGATACCACAAAACAGCGACCGTATCGAGAGTCCGATACGGTCGCTGTTTTCCAGTGGGCCTTGTAGGAGTTGAACCTACGACCTCACGCTTATCAGGCGTGCGCTCTAACCACCTGAGCTAAAGGCCCGAAGGAGATTTTACACCTCCATCACAGCCGCGTAATGTATCCCGCCGCCGCACTTCGGGCAAGGGCGACCCGAACGCCAACGGGCGACACAAAGAACGTGTCGCCCGCCGGTCTCACTCACGCGTCGGGATCATTTTCGTCGAAGCCATCGGCGTCGTCATGCGAATCCTCGTCGTCGTCATCATCGTCGTCCTCGTCGTCATCATCATCGAGGTCGTCATCATCGTCATCGTCATCATCGTCGTCATCATCATCGAAGTCGACGTCATCATCTTCATCGTCGTCCTCGTCGACATTGTCGTCGAGATTTTCGTCGTCGAGATCCCCGTCGTCGGCAGCCAGCGCAAAAACCGAGGACGACAACTTCTCTTCGAGCGCGTCCAGCGACGACGACCCGAACTGCTCCAACATGGGACGATTCTCCTGCGAGTGGTGATGGGGTTCCGCGCACGTGCTGCGGATGGCCGAACGGCAACGAGGTCTTGAAGACGGCGTGAACGGGAGTATCGGCAGACGCTCTCCGTCGCGCAACCCGAAAGTGCGCACGCCGTACCAGAAAATCGTACGAACTCAGGCGGAACGGTCCGATACCGAACCGTTCACGCCACGCCGACCGATCAGACCGACGTCCGTTCCCGCTTCGTTTCGCGGCTCGTGCGCTTGCGGTCGCTCGTGGAGAGCAGGCGCTTGCGAAGCCGGATGCTGAGCGGGGTGATCTCGATGAGCTCATCGTCTTCGATGTACTCGAGTGCGCTTTCGAGGGTGATTTCCCTGGGCGGCTCGAGGGTGATGTTTTCGTCGGTCGACTTGGTGCGGATGTTCGAGAGTTTCTTTTCCTTGGTCGGGTTCACGTCCATGTCGCCCGGACGCGAGTTCTCACCGATCAGCATGCCCTCGTACACCCCCGCGCCCGGCTGCACGAACAGCGTGGAGCGCTCCTGCAAGCTGAACAGCGCGAAGGCGATGATCGTCCCGTTTTCCATCGACACGAGCACGCCGCGCGAGCGACCCGACAGGTGACCTGCCCACGGCCCGTACTCGAGGAACCGGTGGTGCATGATGCCGGTGCCGCGCGTGTCCGTGAGAAATTCGCTGCGGAACCCGAACAGTCCACGCGCCGGCACGCGATACAGCAAACGCACTAACCCCTGACCCGGGTTCTTCATCTCGATCATTTCGGCCTTACGGGGGCCGAGCTTCTCGATCACGGTGCCGAGATATGCCTCGGGGACGTCGATCGCAAGCTCTTCGAACGGCTCCAGCTTCTCGCCGTTGTCACCCGTGCGCAGAATCACGCGCGGACGCGACACCTGGAACTCGAAGCCTTCGCGGCGCATCGTCTCCATGAGAATGGAGAGGTGCAATTCACCGCGTCCCGATACGGTCCAGGCATCAGTGGAATCGCTGTCTTCGACCTTGAGCGCCACGTTCCGCTCGAGCTCCTTGTACAGACGCTCGCGCAGCTGACGCGACGTCACGAACTTGCCCTCCTTTCCGGCGAACGGCGAATTGTTCACCACGAAATCGACGCTGATCGTGGGCGACTCCACGCTGATGCCGGGGAGCGGCTCCTGGTGATCGGGATCGGTGAGCGTGCTGCCGATATCGACGTCTGCGAAGCCGGCCAGTAACACGATCTCGCCCGCCGACGCGTCCTGGATTTCCACGCGCTCGAGGCCTTCGTATCCGTACAGCTTGGACACGCGACCGCGCTGAATCGGTTTGTCACTTTCGAACGGCAACAGCGTGACCGAATCCCCGAGGTGAATGATGCCACGCTCCACGCGGCCGATCGCCATGCGACCGAGGTACGCCGAATACTCGATGGTGGACACGAGCATCTGGAACGGACCTTCCGCATCCGACGGCGGCGGCGGCACGGTGTCGACGATCGTCTGATACAACGGCGTCAGATCGACCGGTGTGACATCCATGTCCATCGTGGCGAGCCCCAACTTCGCGCTGGCATACACCACCGGCGCATTGAGCTGCTCTTCCGTTGCTTCGAGTGCGATGAACAGCGACAGCACTTCGTCATGGACGCGCATAGGATCGGCGCCGGGGCGGTCGATCTTGTTAATCACGATAATCGGGGTGCATCCGAGTTCGAGTGCCTTGCGGAGTACGAACCGCGTCTGCGGCATCGGACCGTCGAACGCGTCCACGACCAGCAACACGCCTTCGACCATGCGCAGAATGCGCTCCACTTCGCCACCGAAATCGGCGTGACCCGGCGTATCGACGATGTTGATCTTCGTGTCGTTCCAGCGGATCGATGTATTCTTGGCGAGAATGGTGATTCCGCGCTCTTTCTCGAGCGGATTGGAATCCATCACGCGTTCTTCTACGACCTGATTTTCGCGGAAGGCTCCAGCCTGGCGGAGCATCTTGTCGACGAGGGTGGTCTTCCCGTGGTCGACGTGCGCGATAATGGCGACGTTACGAATCTGCATAGCCTTAAAAGTTAGTGGGACTTGCAGTTACAGACAATGGGGGCTCGGTCACAGAACCGCGACAGCGCTCAACCGGCGCGCCGTCTTTTCACCATTTCCACCGCTAACCGCATGGCCGCCACCAGACTCTCGGCGCTGGCCACCCCTTGCCCCACGATGTCGAGCGCCGTGCCGTGGTCGGGACTCGTGCGTACGAACGGGAGCCCCAGCGTGACGTTTACCGCACTGCCGAAGCTCGCCACCTTGATGGCCGTCATGCCGACATCGTGATACGGTGCGATCACGGCGTCGAACTCGCCGCGCATGGCCCGCACGAACACCGTGTCGGCCGGGTACGGCCCAGCGATACCGGCTTCCCGGGCCACAGGGGCCAGCAGATCGTCGTCTTCCTGCCCGAACCGCCCGCTGTCGCCAGCGTGCGGATTGAGGGCGCAGAGCGCCAACCTGGGCTCCGCGACGCCGAAGTCGCGACGCAACCCCATCCGAGTGGCATACACGGCCTGCAGCAGCGCCTCACGGGTTACCGCCGCCGGCACGTCACGCAGCGCGATGTGCGTGGTCGCCAGCACCACCCGCAACCGATCGGAGGCCAGCATCATCGTGGCCGGTACCCCCGCGATCTCGGCCAGCATTTCGGTGTGCCCCGGGAAATCAAAGCCGCCGGCCTGTAACGCGGCCTTGTCGAGCGGGGCGGTCACGATGGCGTCTACCTCACCCGCCAGCGCCATGCGAGCGGCCCGCTCCACCGCCAGCCCGGCCAGCCGGCCGGCGTGCGCGATGTCCGCGGCCCGATCCCCGTTGGGCGACCACTCGCCAACCGACTCGTTCACCGGAATCGAGATACCGGTCGGGCCGATCACATACCACGAAGCGCCCAGTGCCGCGATCCGCGGGTCGCTGAGCGCCTTGGCAGCGATCTCCGGGCCGATGCCGCGGGGATCGCCCAGGGTGAGCGCCAGGCGCATCACAGATGCCGCCTTATGGCGTCACCGTTTGCTTGGTAGGATCGTAGCGCACCGACACGTACGTCTGCTTCTTGAGCGTGTCGATGAGCCGACGCATGCTGCGCTCTTCTGAGAGCTGCGAACGCAGACGCTCACGCACTTCCTTGAGCGTGAACTCGCCGGCCTCGTCGAGGAACGTGACCTGGGCCACGATGTACTTGTTGACGCCGGCCGACGGATCGGGCATCGGGAACGGATCGATGATATCGCCGAGCTTCTTCTCTTCGAGGGCGTTGCGGTACGGCTCGGGGAGCTCGCTGCGCGGATACTCGGGGATCGCCTTGTCTTCGCCACCAGCCGCGTCATGGAACTTCACGCTGAGCGAATCGAAGCTGCCGCCGGCGCGCCACGCGGTCGCGATGCTGTCTGCCAACAGCTTCGCGCGTCGCTCATCGGCTGTGTCGAGCGACGGACGAATGAGGATGTGCCGCGCCTTCACTTCCGCCGGCTGCACCCGATCCACGCGGATGATGTGATACCCGAACGCCGTCTCGATCACCGGACTGATCACGCCGGGGTTGAGCGCGAACATCATGCGATCGAACTCCGGCACCATGCGACCACGACGATTCCAGCCCAGGTCACCACCGAGTTCCTTCGTGCCGTCCATCGACTCCTTCTTGGCGATGTTCTCGAAGTCTTCGGGGTGTTTGTCGAGCTCCGCACGCAGGGAATCAATTTTGGCGCGCGCCCTCGTCCTGGACTCTTCCGACGGTTTCGTGGCAATGACCACCTGTCGTAGTCCAACACGTGCTTCCTTGCGCGGCAACTTGGCGCGGTTCGACTCGAAGGCTTCGTTGACCTCTGCTTCCGTGACGTTGATCGCCGTCATCTTGCCGTCGCGCTTCAGCTTGCCCACGACTTCCTGCTGCAGGTTACGGCGCTTCATCTGATCGTTCTGCAATTTGCGCCACTCGTCGACAGCACCGAAACCGGACTCTTTGAGCGCGGCCTTGAACTCGGCTTCCGTCTTGAACTGCGCGCGGACCTGCTTCTCGTTGTCATCGACGGAGCGCTGTAATTCGGCCTCGTTGGGCTCGACCTTCAGCTCCTTCGCCTTCTGCACGAGTAGTTCAGCTTCCACTAGCTGCTGCAGAATTTCCTGTTCGAGTTTCACGAGATCCTCCGCCGACGCCACTTTTGCGCCGGCCGAGCGGGCCGAGTTCACGGCGGCCAGCACCTCGGATACCAGCACCACCTGGTCACCTATCACGGCGGCGATACCGTCCACGGGCAGGCCCTTCGGCTGCACCGTGTCGGCGACCGCCTTCACGGCCGGCTTGGGCGCAGCCTTCGGCGCGTCCTGCGCCAGCGTAACCGACAACGGCGCCGCGATGATCGCGGCGCCGGTCAGTAGAGAAAGCAGTCTGGGCATCATGCTGTATAGTACCCGGTCGGAGGACCAGGGGTTCGTTGAAAGACGACGGGCTTACTTCTTGGTCGTATCGGGCATCGGCATCGGCGCTGGTGCCGGAGCGCCGCCCGGGGCCATGGCGCCAGGAGCGCCCTTGCCGGCCTTGAGCGAGTCGGAGGTGGCGCGGACCGTCTTCGCCTTCTCGACCACCTTGTCGAGCCCCGCGTCGTTGATCGCGAATGTGAACTTCTTCTGCAGCGCGCGGGCGACCGGGTACGGCACGTCCACGAACGGCGTTTCATTCTTGATCAGCTTGCTGAAGAACGTCTCGATGCGGGCGGCGGCGATCTTCGCCTTGTCGCCACCAGCCTTTGCGCTGTCGGCGAGCTTCGACGGCTCGACGCCGAGCGAGGTCCACGTCTGCGTCACGGCCTGCTTGAAGTTCAGATAGAGGTTCGACATCTCGGCGGTGTCGAGCACCGACTTGGCGCTGTCGGCCTGACCGAGCACGAGCTCGTTGCGCACGATCTGACGTACGAACTTCTCGACCAGCGTATCCGGCGCATTCAACAGCTGCGGACGGATCTGCGAGTTGGGCGGATAGGCCGCAACCCAATCGGCGAATTCAGATGCCGTGAGTTCGCCGCTCTTGTACGTGGCGAGCTTGCCGTTGTCCTTGGCGTACCCGAGCGGGTTACGCGCAATGGCTTTCGCCTTCACCGCCACGCCCGAGGTCAACTCGACGCCATTCGAGGTCTCAACCTTCGCGAGATAGGTGCTTTCGGCGATCTGCACATTCCGCTGCTTGGCCATCGGCGCGAACTTCTCGGCAACGTCGGCATACGGCGAGCGGTAGATCACGTGGAAGCCGAACGACGTGGCGCATACCGGCGAGATCTCGCCCGGCTTGATGGCCATGACGCACTTCTCGAACTCCGGCACCATCATGCCCTTGCCGAACAGGCCAAGGTCACCGCCGCGCTCGCCAGCGCCCGGCTCGTCGCTCTTGGCGGCCAGCTTGGCGAAGTTGGCCGGCGTGGCTTCGGCCCGGATGCCTTCCGCCTTCTTCTGCGCGGCAGCCTTCTGCTCCGGTGTCGCGTTGGCCTCGACCTTCACCAGAATATGACGGGCGGCCATGGCCTCGCCGTTCATGTAACGCTGCTCGTCCGGTCCCGGTGTGAGCGAATCCCAACCCTTCGAGACGTTGTCGTAGAACTTCTTGACGCGAATGTTATCGATATTCGACCACAGCGCGGCGTCCATGGTCTTCTTGTCGGCGAGCGAATCGCCCTTGGCGGCGGCCACACCCACGAGCTGATAATTCACCCAGAGCTCGGCGATGGAACGAGCGACGTCTTTCTCGAGCGGGGCCTGTGACGTGCCCAGGATTTCCGCCAAACGCGTCACGGAGAGTTGCTGGTCACCGGCCGAGGCCGCGACGTCCGGATTGGACGAGGCACCACAAGCAACGGCGAACGCGACGGAAGCGAGCACGGACAAACGATACGATTTCATCAGGTCGAACTCCGGCACCGGAGTGAAGAGAAGTGTTGGTGAGACCCCAACGGCATCCAGTCGGTTGCCATCAGGGAGCGAGGGCACGCAGCGCGCGCACCAAGCCCTCGAGCATTTCTGCCCCGCCCAATCGAGTCAACTTGAGCGCCAACGGCTGTGTCCGACGGACGTCCACCTGAAACTGGACGCCATGGAACGCCGCTGACAGCCCCTTCAAGCGAGGAACTGCGTCAGCCCTGAAACTAACACGGGCTTCGGATGCCCGCACAAGCACCCCCTCCACACCCAACGCCGCGCCCAATACCCGCAGCATGGCGCTGGCGAAGAGCGCATGGGCCGCGGTCGGCATGGGTCCGAACCGGTCGCGCACCTCCAGCTGGAGCGCTTCGATATCCTTCGGCTCGCGCAACGCCGTGAGTCGGCGGTACACGTCCAGCTTGGCTTCCTGAGACGTGATGTAGTCGTCGGGCAGGAACGCCGGGAAGTCGAGCGACACGTCGGCCGGGATCCAGGCTTTCTGGCCACCGGCGTCCGACAGTTGGCGCACCGTTTCGTCGAGCAGTCGCAAATACAGGTCGAATCCTACGGAATGCACGAAGCCGGACTGCTCCGATCCCAGCAGATTGCCGGCACCGCGCAGTTCGAGGTCCTTGAGGGCGATGCGGTACCCCGCGCCGAGCTCGGTGTGGTGCTCGAGCACGGCCAAACGACGCTCAGCGTCCTCGTCGACGCGATCGGGCACCATCAGGTAGCAGTAGGCTCGACGGTGTGAGCGCCCGACGCGACCACGCAACTGATATAGCTGGGCCAGCCCCAGATGATCGGCCCGGTTCACGAACATGGTGTTGGCGTTCGGCACGTCGAGCCCGCTTTCCACGATCAGAGTGGAAACCAGAATGTCCACCTCGTGATCGACGAACTGCCGCATGACCGCTTCGAGCGCGCGCTCCTTCATCTGACCATGTCCCACCGCCACCCTGGCGCGCGGCACGATGCGACGAAGGTGATCCGCGATCGCTTCGATGGTCTCGATGCGATTGTGCACGAAGAACACCTGCCCGCCGCGGTCGAGCTCGCGTGAGACCGCTTCCTCGATCAGCGCGTCGTCGAACGGTTCCACGAAGGTGAGCACCGGCGAGCGATCGCGCGGCGGCGTCTGCATGAGCGTCAGATCGCGCAATCCCGCCAGCGACTGATGCAGCGTGCGCGGAATCGGCGTGGCGGTGAGCGTGAGCACGTCCGTTTGCAGCTTGAGCTGCTTGAGCCGTTCCTTGTGCTTCACACCGAAGCGGTGCTCTTCGTCGACCACGATGAGCCCGAGGTCGGCGAACTCGACATCGGGGCTGAGCAGGCGATGCGTGCCGATCACGATGTCGATCTGCTTCTTCTTGAGCTTCTCCACCACGACGGCTTGTTCCTTGGCGGTCTGGAACCGGCTCATCACTTCCACCGTGACCGGAAAGTCGGCCAGGCGATCTCCGAAGCTGCGCGCGTGCTGTTCGGCCAGAATGGTCGTCGGCACCAACACCGCGACCTGACGACCGCCCTGCACCGCCTTGAATGCGGCGCGAATGGCGATCTCGGTTTTGCCGTACCCCACGTCGCCCACGAGCAGGCGATCCATGGGGCGATCGCTCTCGAGGTCGCGCTTCACGTCTTCCGTGGCCTTGCGCTGGTCGGGCGTGTCTTCGAACAGGAACGAACTCTCGAGCTGTCGCTGCCACGCCGTGTCTACGCCATGCGTGGGACGCGTGGCCACTTTGCGTCGCGCGTAGAGATCGAGCAGCTCCTGCGTCATCTCGAGAATCGCCATGCGCGTCTTCTCGCGCTGTTGCTTCCAGCGATTGCCACCCAGCTTGTGCAGACGCGGTGCCGGTGCGTCGTCCGACACATCGCTGGCGCTGCGGTATCGCTCGATCTGATCGATGCGATACAGCGGCACATTCAGGCGATCACCTCCCTCGTACTCGATGACCGCGGCTTCGATCGTGCTTTCACGTACGAAGATCTTTTCGATGCCGCGATAGATGCCGATGCCGTGCTCGAGGTGCACGACGTAATCACCGGGCTTGAGCGCGCCGATGGTATCGAGGGGCGCACCGGTGCTGTACTTGCGCGTGCGGCGCAGACGGCGATCACGTCGGAAAATCTCGTGATCCGTGAGAACGCGCACGACATTCGGAATGATGAAGCCACCGCCGAGCACGCCGATGGCGAGCGACGCCGACAACGGTCCATCTTCGCCAAGCAGTTCGTCGAGGCGTTCTACTTGTCCGGCGTTGTCACACAGGATGACCGTGTGCAATCCGTCGCGCTGCAGCTTGCGCAGCACACGCAGATCGCGCGAGATCGATTCGGGTGGACGCGTGGCGAACGCGACATCGGGCTCCGGGCCTTGCGGCTGAAGGTCCGCCGCTGAGGCACTGACCGCGCGCTGCGGTGGCGGCGCAATGCGAATGGTGCCGAAACGCGCCAACGTGGAGGCCATCTCGGGCGGCGGTACGAACAGCTGTTCGCGACGCACCCACTCTTCCCCGCGACGACGCGCGAGTTCGAGATGGTGCGCGGCTTCGTCCCAGGTGCGCACCAACTCCGGCAATACCGAGGTCCCCGCGGGCATCACGACCACGGCGTCGGGGGGCCACAACGACGGCAACGACACGCGCTCGGCCTTCCCGTCGTCGTCGCGTACGCGCCCATCGACCGGAAGAATCAGCGCCAGTTCGGCATCGCGCGTACTGCGCTGCGTGTTGAGATCGAAGTGGCGCAGCTCGACGATATCGTCGCCCCAGAACTCGAGACGCACCGGTTCGGCCATGCCGAATGAATAGATGTCGATGATCCCGCCGCGCACGGAGAACTGCGCCACGTCTTCCACCATCGGTACGCGTTCGAAGCCGATCGAGTCGAGATGCGCCGTGAGGTCTTCCAGGCGGCGCACGTCACCCTTACGCAGTTCGAGCCGTGCGCCAGCCAGCGCCTTGGGCAAGGCGGTCTGTTCGAGAACCGCGCGGGCGGTGGTGAGCAACAGACGCACACCACTGCGGCCAAGCTTCTCGAGCGTTTCGACCCGTTCACCGGCGACCTCCGCATGCGGCTCGACCTCGCCGAAGCCTTCGCGCGGCGGATACAACGCCACGGGGATATCGTCCACCAGCGACTGCAGGTCGGCCAGCCAGCGCTCGGCGTCACCCACCTGGTCGGTGATGACCACAACCAGTCGGTGCGGCAAGGCACGAGCGAGCGCCGCCACGAACACCGCGTCGGCCGACCCGGCCAGTCCCCCAACGCGGAGACTCTGACCGGGGCCGGGAATCGCCTTGTACACTCGGGCAAACGCCGGCAGCGCCTCGATTGCATCGAGCAGTCTGGGAAGGCCCATCAGTGTCTCGCCAACCAGGCTTCAGCCAACAGGGCGGCCAGCGCCAACGCGACCAGCGGCACCAATAATCCGTGACCGGCGGCGCGATCGAACACCAGTTTGCGCCATGCACTCGCGCTCGTGGCTGCCGTGACATCGCGCCCGCTAATGTGAGTGCGCATCACGGTGACCGCACTATCGACTGCTCCTTGTCCCATCCCCACCACGTCCGACTCCTCTGGCTCCGGATTCACCACCAGCGCACCGATGCGAGCGGCTTGCCGCTTGAGGTAATACACCCCCGTCTCATTGGGAACTGTAAGACGGTCGCTATTCGTGCCCACCACTTTCCCATCGGGGCCTTCAAGGCCGGTCACGCCACGCAGACCGGCGATGTGTGCACCAGGTACCGCTTCGATGACTCGGCCGTCTTCCCCCAACCGGCGCGAGAGCGCTTCCAGCAGCCACGGCACAAAGGCGGCGCGCAGCGGCAACTCCGTGGCCTCGGGCACGAGCGGTGAGCCGATCAGCACGTAGCCATCGCCCGCCACTGCCCAGGCTGATCCGCCGGCGATAGCCAGCGTGTCGGGCATGGCCAGCGCACTGGCACCGTTCGCCGCCGGGTTGCTGCCCGGTGAGTACACCAGCGGATAGCGCAATCGCACGGGAGTGCCTTCGAATACGCGCACGGATGCGGCGGTGGTATCGAGCGGCGCACCATCGCTTCTGGCGGCGCGGGCGAGCACGAGATTGCGCGCGATCGCACCGAAACGCCACGGAATGCCAAGACGGGTCAAGGTGCGGTTCGCGTCGCCGATCCGCACGGGGTCGAGCGGCGCGGAGAGCAGCACCGGCAAGCGCACACCCCCGGCATCGGCCCCCGACACGGTTACGCTTCGCGCCGTGCCTTCAGCCCCACGCTCGAGTCGTTTTTCTTCAACCAGCGTGGAGAGCGCGGCCATAAGAAACGGGCCGCCCTCACCGCGCACGGCCACCATCGGCGGTGGGGCCACGCGCACGGCGAACCAGCGCGCGTCGTCGGCGCGCAGCGCGTCGGCATCGACTTCCACCTTGCCGCGCACCCATCCGATGGTATTGCTGGCCAGCCGCTGCGTGAGCCGCACCGGCGCGCCAACGGGCGCACTCGCCACCGATCCGCGCGCGACCGTGCGGCCATCCAACAGCAGGCGCCAGTCGGCGGAGTCGGGCGCACTGATCGCGAAATTCACGGTGCCCGACGGCGTCCAGCGTGCGGGCTCGGCCCGCGCCGCCAGCACCGCACGATTGCGTACCACGCTCGTGCCATGGGCCAGGATCACCACGGGCACGGCGCCCGCATTCACGACGCTGTCGGTAGCGAACGCATTGCGTTGTCCGTCACTCACGACGGCGACTACGGGAGCGCGCGGATTCCCGCTGCGCGCGAGCCCCACGGCCCGGCGCGTGGCGGATGCGAGGTCGCCGCGTCCACCCAATGGAGAGAGAGTGTTCAGTGCCGCCAGCAACGAGGGTACACTGCCACCGATCACGCGCGCGTCGGCCGTCACGATCCAGGCGCGATCGTCGTTCGAGAGATCCGAAAGCAGTCCGCGAACATCTGCGCGCAGGCTGTCGAACACCGAGCGTTCGTTGCCGATGATCCCGGTACTCATGGAGTTGTCGAGCACGATAGCGAGCGCCACCGGCGCGTGACCAAGTCCGGCGAGCTTGGCGATCGGACGTGCGGCCGCCAGCGCCAACGCCAGCACGGCGAGCATACGCAGTAACAGCAACAGCCGGTGGCGAAGCTTGAGATCGCGGCTGTGTTCCTGTTCCATGCGTGCGAGGTAGCGCACGGCGGGGAAATCCACCGTACGGCCGCCCTTTCGACGCAACAGATGTACGAGCAACGGCACGCCGACCAAGGTGGCCAGCGTCAGAAACAGCGGAGCGAGAAACGCCATCGAGAGGCTGCGAGAGGACTACGGCAAAGTCGGGAACAAACGCGAAAACATCGGGAGAGGCTGGTGGATCAGATCATCGCGCCGCGACCGTTCACGCCAACCAGATGGCGCAGCGGTCGGCCGAATGGTTCGTCGGTCATGGCCACGGCATATCGCGCGCCGGCCCGACCGAGTGCTGCCCGCCATTCGGCCAACGCCTCCTGCACGGTGGCCTGATAGGTCGTGCGCACATCGGCCGGCGAGGCCGGCACTTCCCTCTTCGATTCGGGATCGCGATAGCGCGCCTCGCCGGAATCGGGAAAGTCGCGTTCGGCCGGGTCCATCACATGCAACACCAGCACTTCGTGGCCGCGCGCCCGTAACGTGCGCGCGGCGTCGGCGACCGGTTCGGGGTCGGCGAGCAAGTCGGACACCAGCACCACGAACCCCGGGCGACGCACCAGTTGGCCAGCCTGCAACAACGCGCCGGCCACGTCGGAGCTGGCCCCACCGCCCGGCTCGGAGAAAGCGGCCACGAGCCGACGCCACTGCGTGCGCTGCGACCGGGGCGGCACGACGTTGCGAAGGGTCGCATCGAAGCGCACGAGGCCGACTGCATCACGCTGACTGAGCAGCAACAACGCCACCGCTGCGGCCAGTCGTTCGGCGTACTCCAGCTTTGTAAGGCGAGCCGGATCGCTGGTCCACTGCATGGACGCGCTGACGTCGAGCACGAGCATGGCGCGGGCGTTCGTCTCTTCCTCGAACTGCTTGACCACCCAGCGATCGGCGCGGCCAGCGATCCGCCAGTCGAGATAGCGGAGGTCGTCGCCCGGCACGTATGGGCGGTGCTCGGCGAACTCGACGCTGAAGCCTTTTCGCGGCGAGCGGTGCATACCCGTCACGAAGCCGTCGACGACCCAGCGGGCGACGAGCTCGAGGTGGCCGAGGGCCGCCAACACGGTGGGGTCAAGCTGATCGGCGCGAGGCTGGGACATGTGCGAGAAGGATAGCGCGATGACGGCGGATTTGGGGTGGCACCCCCGGCTTGGTTGATTGTTTGACAATTACGGCCGAGACCCTAAGATTAGTTGAGAATGGACGGATTATTCCCTCCGCAAATTAGGAGAGCGGGCATGCCTAGATCGTTCGGTTTGCTGGCGACCTTGGCATCAGTGGCAGTGAGTGGCTCGCTGATGGCGCAGGGTGCGACCAAGGGTTCGACCTTATCGGAGTCGACACCGCAAGTGACCGTGCGCGCCGTGACCGCCGTGACCTCGCTGGCGAACTGGCCCGGCCTGTCACTTTCGGTGAACAAGGACGCCTACGTCACCGTTTTCGCCGTGACGCGGACGAACGGATCGGCGCTGCCG
>NZ_JBDNFF010000073.1:0-3947 GCF_041689975.1 Gemmatimonas sp. | reverse complement strand
GCGTGACGCGTCGAAGCAGGAGCATCGCCTGTCGGCCTATATCCTCGGCGTCGTTCGCAGCCCTGCGTTCCGCATGCAGCGCGCGGAAGGCGCTATTCCGAAAGCCACCGACGCGTCATCCGGCGCGTCGTCCTCGACGTCCCGATAAGGAGCCGCCATATGGCGTTCATCAGCCGCCACCCGCTACCGCGCCGTACGTTCCTCAAGGGACTCGGCACGATGGTCGCGCTTCCGTATCTGGACGCGATGATTCCCACGACCGCGTTTGCCGCCAGTGCACCGGCCAATCCCGCGCGCTTGCTCTGCCTCGAGATGGTACACGGCGCGGCCGGCTGCAGTCCGTTCGGACTTTCGGAGCATCTCTGGGCGCCGCCAACCACGGGACGCACCTTCGATCTCAGCGGCACCTCGCTGTCGCCGCTGGAAGCCTGGCGCAAGTATGTCACGATCGTGAGCAACACCGACGTGCGCATGGCTGAAGCGTACAAGGCGGAAGAGATCGGTGGTGATCATTTCCGGTCGAGCGCCGTGTTCCTGACGCAGTCGCACCCGACGCAGACGGAAGGCTCCGACATCTTCGCCGGCACGTCGCTCGACCAGATGTACGCGCAGCGCTTTGGCCAGGCCACGCCGATTCCGTCGATGCAGCTGTGCATCGAACCGCTCGATCGCGCCGGTGGTTGTGCGTACGGCTACTCCTGCATGTACACCGACTCGATCAGCTGGAGCTCGCCCACCGAGCCGCTGCCGATGATCCGTGATCCGCGGGTGGCGTTCGAGCAGCTCTTCGGCACCGGTGGGACGCCGGCCGAGCGAGCGGACCGTACGCGCAGTACGGGCAGTGTGCTCGACTGGATCACGGGGCGCGTGTCGCAGCTGAACCGTCAACTCGGTGCCGGTGACCGTCGGCGGATGGAGCAGTACCTCGAAAACATTCGCGAAATCGAGCGCCGCATTCAGCAGGTCGAATCGCGCAACTCGTCCGGTGAGGAACGCGAACTGGCGGGGGCGCCCACCGGCGTGCCGGACTCGTTCGGCGATCATGTGAAGATCATGTTCGACCTGCAAGTGCTGGCGCTGCAGAGCGACATGACGCGCGTGTTCTCCTTCAAAATGGGGCGTGATGCCTCGGCCCGCGTGTATCCCGACAGTGGCGTGGCGACTGGCTTCCACCCGTCGTCGCACCATGGCAACAACCCGGCGCGCGTGCGCGAGTTCGCCGAGATCAACCGCTACCATGTGAGCTTGCTGCCGTATCTGCTCGACAAGCTCAAGACCACGATGGACGGTGATACGCCACTGATCGACAACACGACGATCATCTACGGCTCGCCGATGTCGGACAGCAATACGCACAACCATCGTCGCGCCCCGTTGTTGCTGCTCGGCGGCGGACACGGACTCGCCTCGGGCAATCAGCACCTCAAGGCGCCCGACGGGACGCCGATGGCGAACGTGATGCTCAGTCTGATGCACAAGCTCGGCATGGACGACGTCAACACGTTCGGCGACAGCAGCGGTGAATTCGCGTTCTGATCTGACTGTGACCAATCTCTGACCAAGCGGAGCGCACGTCGTATGAATCGAACGATGCTGAAGGTGTTAGGCGTGATCGCGCTGGGCATTCCCGGTGGACTATCGATCGCGATCCCCCCCGCGACGCCGGTGGCCGATGCGGCCATGCGAGGCGATGGAGCCGCCGTGCGCGCGTTGCTGGCAACCGGCGCCGATGTGAACGTGGCCCAAGGCGACGGTATGACGGCGTTGCACTGGGCCGCCAATCGCGGTGATTCGTCACTGGCCGTGGTCCTGCTGCGCGCGAAGGCGCAGCTCACGTCCGCCACGAGAGTGGGGGGCTATACGCCGCTCCACGTGGCGAGCCAGAGCGGTGCCACCGGCGTGGTGCGGGCGCTGCTGGCCGCCAAGGCCGATGCGCGCGGTGTGACCACCAACGGCGTGTCACCGTTGCACCTTGCCGCCGTGGCTGGCGTGCCTGGTACGATTACCGCCTTGATCGCGGCGGGCGGCGACGCGAACGCGAAGGAGCCGTCGTGGGGACAGACCCCTCTCATGGCCGCTGCGGCAAGAGGCCGGGTCGACGCGGTACGTACCCTCCTGAAAGCCGGCGCGGACCCGGCGATCGCCGCCACGACCATGGATATCATGGCCAGCGCGGCGCAAGACCGACAAGCCAAGGCCAAACGGAACGCGGTGCTCGCTCAGCTCCGCGAGGCCCAGGGCCAAACGAAGAACGTGAACTGGATGCCGTCGCCGTCGCAGGTGCAGGCAGCGGTGAAAGCCTCCCGCGAGGTGGAAGTGCAAGCGGCCACGGCGGCGGCGCTCGCCAGCGCGGCGTCAGCCGCTGCAACAGAAGAGGCTCGACTGGCGGCCCAGGGCGGCCGTGGCGCCGATGACGACAATCCTGGGTACAACGAATTGCTCGGCCCGCAGGGTGGCCACACGGCACTGCTGTTGGCGGTACGTGAGGGACAGATTGAAGCGGTCGACGCGCTGCTCGATGGTGGAGCGAACATCGATCAGGTGAGCGCCGGCGATCACACCAGCCCGATGTTGATGGCGTCGATCAACGGTCACTACGACATCGTGATGCTTCTGCTCAAGCGCGGTGGCAATCCCAACCTTGCCAGCGACGCGGGCGCCGCGCCGTTGTACGCGGTCCTGAACAAGGAATGGGCACCGATGACCCGCACGCCGCAGCCGTCGTTCCAGCTGCAGCAGAAGGTGACTTATCTCGAGGTCGTCGATGCGCTGCTCAAGGCCAAGGCGGATCCGAACGCGCGCGTAGCTCACTCACTCTGGTACACCACGTACAACCGCGACAACCTGGGCGTCGACTTCACCGGCGCTACGCCGTTTTTCCGGGCGGCCCACGCGACCGATATTCCCGCGATGCGGCTGCTGCTCGCCGCGGGCGCCGATCCGATGATCGCGACGATCAAGCCCAAACCGCGGGCGCGCCGTCGCGCCATGGCCGTCGACACGGGCGCAGATCCGTCCGGGCTCGCGCCGATTCCCGAAGGTGGCTTGGGCGTATTCGCCATACACGCTGCCACCGGCGTTGGGTACGGGCAAAGCTTCGCGGCCAACGAACACAAGCATACGCCCGACGGCTGGATGCCCGCGCTGCGCTATCTCGTGGAAGAGTTGAAGTTCGACGTGAATATGCGTGACTTCAACGGCTACACGCCGTTGCACCATGCCGCAGCACGTGGCGACAACGAAATGATCGCATACCTGATCTCCAAGGGCGGCGACGTGATGGCACTGGCGCGCACCGGACAGACGACCGTGGATATGGCGAACGGTCCGGTGCAGCGCATCTCGCCGTTCCTGGACACGGTGGCGTTGTTGGAAAAGCTGGGTGTGAAGAACAACCATCGCTGCATATCCTGCTGATGCCGTGTTACGGCGTGCCGCCCCTCAGGGCACGATACTGGGCGAGCGCCGCATTCACTTTCTGATCGACCGCGATCTTCCCGATCGCGGCTGAGGCCTTGGTCGGATCGCCCGTGACACCGGCGTCGGGTGCGCCGCCGTTCGGCATGAGCTTGTCGAGTCGAATCCCGTCGCTGAACACGTACAACAGCTGCGATGTATCGCTCGTGCCGGCGTGCGACCCCACCATCTGCTCGTCCCATCCGTAGGTGGTCTTGAGATAGTCGCGAATCTGAATGCGCCCCTTCTGGTAGTAGTCGACGAGCGCGTATACGCGGACGCCAGTTCCGGCCCACTCTGCATTCAGCGCGTTCGCGACCGCCGTGAGGCCGGCTTGATTGCCACCGCTGTCGCCGATCAGCAGGATGTCGGTGAATCCGTGCACGCGTAGCGATCGCACGGCCGCATCGAGCAAGCGATCGTAGCTGGGCGAGGGTAGCGAAATGACACCCGGCTTGTCACCGAAACCGGCGCGCGTGTAGTTGCCCTCG
>NZ_JBDNFF010000072.1:0-3249 GCF_041689975.1 Gemmatimonas sp. | reverse complement strand
TGACGGTGCTGATGTCGTTCTCCTTCGCGTCGGCGGAGACGCGCAGGTTGAGCTTTCGCGGCGCTCCGTCCGGCGCGTCCATCACCCACAAGTCGAAGTCATTTTCGTAGATCAGGTGTCGTCCATCGGGAGAGATGGACGGGAACTGCACGCCGTCATCTTTGTGCTTCGTGACCTGCGTCGGCGCACCGCCAGTGGGCGCAATCTTCCACAGGTTGAAAATACCGTCGCGTTCAGAGGAGAAATAGATCATGCCGTCGGCACCCCACATGGGATGCACGTCGTGAGTGAAGCCCTTGTACTCCTCGAGCTGGGTATCCGTGAGCTCGGTAATGGCGCCGGTGCGGAGGTCTTGTACGGCGATATCCGCGTTGCTGTTGCCGCGATAGCCCTTTCGCCAGTACGTCGGCAGCGTGCGGTTGAACGCGACCATCGTCGCATCCTGCTTCATCATACCGGCGCGTCCGAAGTCCATCGCCATCGCCCGCGGGGCCGAACCGTCGAGCGGCAGGCGATAGAGCGGTGAGCCGAAGGGGTGCGTACCGCGGCTGCTGGTGAACACCAGCTCGCGGCCGTCGGGCGTGAAATACAGCGCCTGGTCGTCACCGCTGAACCAGGTGAGCTGCTTCGGCTCGCCACCGGCGGTCGGCACGACATAGATGTCGTTGTTACCCATGCGATTGCTGGTGAATGCAATCGTTTGTCCATCCGGCGAAAAGCGCGGCATGAAATCACGCGCCACGTGGGCCGTGAGTCGGCGGGGATTGTTGCCGTCCTTGTCGGTAATCCAGATGTCGTCCTGCCAGGTGAACGCAATCGTGCCATCGTTCGCAATGTGTGCATAGCGCGCAAACTTGATCGACGCGTTAGCCGACGCTGTGGCCGACGCCTGCGCACCAGCGCTCGCTGGGGCGAGCAGCGCGGCTACCGCGAGCCGAGCCAGCATATGTCTTGCATCCATGGGCACCTACTCCGCAGAAAGGTCGAACGACGAACACAGCAGGACACGCGTGCAGGAATGGAAACGCGAGACACGCCAGTTCGCCAGAGACTACACGGGCAATTCCGCGATGGCGAGGGTGCCGTACTTGCGCATAACCAATGGCCTGAACCCAGCGAGCACAGTAGCTGCGGTCGTCGTCTCCTGTTCTTCCGGCGCGTAGACAAACACGAACCCCGCGCCGCCAGCGGCAAGCTTCACCAAGGCTTGCGACGCGGCCGACTCGTCGGTGTACAGCTTCGACAATTGCTCGCCGATCTTCGCGAACACTCCCTGTTCCTCTTCAACTTCCTGTTCGTGTGCGACCACGTCGGCACCGGACGCGACGATGACGCCGTCTTCGGAGAATCCGGCGGCGCGCGCACCATCCCCGGCCCTTCTCGCAGCGGTCTCGTCCGCGAATACGCCAAGCACATAGTTCTTCGGGTAAAACACCCCGAACGACGACGCACCATCCTTGAATGGCGGTTCGTCGGGAAACGCCTCTGCTTCGTTGTGCTCTGGCATGTGCTGGGGTCTATGAGGAGAGATTTCCGGTCGAGAGCGAAGTTCGTCGAGCCAAATGGTGCACGGCACATGCCAAGCGGTTCGGGGGGTAGATGGCGCCCTGCCAGTGGCCCCGGGCATGCATAGGGACATGACGGCGAGCACGAGCGCAGCTACTTCAGACGGGGCCATATGAGTGTACTGGGATGGATGACCACGGTTGGCGGATTGCTGTTGCTCATGGCACTCACGTCGTCCCAGGTCGATCGACTGCCGATCTCCACGTCACTGATCTATTTGCTGGTAGGGCTCGGGCTCGGTCCGGCGGGGTTCGAGCTGCTTCGGCTCGACATTGAATCGCAGCGTAGATGGCTGGAAACGCTCACCGAGTTCGCGGTCATCGTCTCACTCTTCGTAGGCGGGTTGCGCTTACGCCTGCCATTGCAGAATCACGCGTGGCGCGTGGCGCTCCGGCTGGCTGGACCGGTGATGCTGCTGTCCATTGTCGGCGTGGCGGCCACCGCCAACCTGCTGCTCGGCCTGCCGGTGGGGCTCTCGCTGCTGCTTGGCGCTATCGTGGCACCCACCGACCCAGTGCTCGCGGCTGAGGTCACCGTAAGTGATGCGGAGGATCACGATCGCGTGCGCTACGCGCTCTCGGGTGAAGCCGGCCTGAATGACGGTGCAGCGTTCCCGTTCGTGATCTTCGGCTTGGAGTACCTGCGTGCCGGCGGCATCGATGCATGGGTCGGCGAGTGGTTCCTGAGCCGCATTGTCTGGGCGATACCGGCCGGCCTGGCTATCGGATACCTCCTTGGCACCGGCATCGGCCAGCTCGCGATCCGCATCCGGGCACGCAGCACACACGCGAGCGCACAGAATGACTTCCTCGCCCTGGCCCTGATTGCCCTCTCCTACGTGGCCGCTGAGCGCGCGCATGCCTGGGGCTTCCTCGCCGTATTCGCAGCCGGCGTGGGGCTGCGTCACGCCGAGGTGCGTGTTGTGCGCGCGACGCCGCACCCCGAACTCACCGACTTGCCCGAGCCCCGTGGTCGGGGGCGCGAGGCGCACCCACCGGCGGAGTCGCTGATCACGGCGCGGGAGAGCGCGGAGTCGAAACACGAGCCCGCGGTGGCCGCCGGGGTGTTGATTGCCGAGGCGCTGTCATTCGGCGACACGCTGGAGCGGATGCTCGAAGTGCTGTTGGTCGTGCTGGTCGGCATCGCCGTGGCCACGGCCTGGACCTGGTCGGGCGCGCTGCTGGCGGTGATACTGTTCGTCGTCATCCGCCCCCTCGGCACACGGCTATCGCTGATCGGATCGCGTACGTCACGAGCCCAGCGGTGGTTGCTCGGCTGGTTCGGTATTCGCGGGATCGGCAGTCTGTACTACCTCAGCTACGCGCTCAATCACGGCGTACCGAGCAGTGATGCGGCGCCGTTGGTGGCGGTGGTGGTGACGGTGGTGGCCTGCAGCATCGTGATCCACGGCATCACCGTGACACCGGTGGTACAATGGTATGAACGGTCGGTGGCCAGGCGTCGGTGAGTGCGATCAGGGCGTCGAGCAGTTTGGCCTGCGCACCCTGACCCCTGGCGCATTCTTGACACTTCTTCAGGAGGATTCAGTAGTGTCGCAACGTTTTTCAGAGGAGAGCGAGTGGAATGGGCTCGAAATCAGCGTCTGAATAACTGGGTGGTGACGTAAGTAGTTGGTTGAGCAGGACTTGCACGAACAGGGCCACACTCAGGATCTGTAACATT
>NZ_JBDNFF010000071.1:0-16863 GCF_041689975.1 Gemmatimonas sp. | reverse complement strand
CGTCGGCTGGGGACAGTGAACAGATAGCCGGTGTACTGCATCTCCTCCCACGTCTGGTCGCCCCACTTCACATCCTTGCTGGCGTCCGGGTTGCTCTTGCTCGTCGCGGAGTTGTCATACCACGCGGTCGAGACGAGTTTGCCGCCGGCCGGGATGTCGATCGGTTCCTTGAAAAAGTAGTACGTTTGCCAGTTGAAGTCGTATCGCGGCACATCCAGCACGATCTGCGAGGTGCCGTCCGGCTTGTCGAGCGTGTACTTCCAGCGGGTGCCGCGCAGGTGCGTGTGAGGAAGCAGTCCCCAGAGCTTGATCGGCTCTGTGGGCTCGAGATCCGCCGTGACGGCGATGTCTTTCTGTCCGGCCGGCAACGTGAACGCACCGTTGATGTAGGCGCCCATACGCATCTCTTCGTCGGGCATCTCACTGGCAAAGCGGAAGCCGACGCTGGTGCGGTCTTTCATCTCGTGCCCGTGCGCCGTGTAGTGCATCTGGAACGTGAGCACGGTGCCGGCGCGTACGCGAAGGGCGGTGCCCGCTGGGAACGTCATCACATTCGTGCCGGGCGCGGTGCCGCCGATGAGCACGCCGAGCTGACGGGGCGGGCCATGCTTGGTGTCGATACGCGGCGGATCGTTGGGCGGGTCGTACTGCGGCTTCCGAACAAACAACGGCTTCGGTCGCGCTGCACCCGCCGATAGCGGCGCCGGGCGGGCGGCGTTCGGATTGGGATTGGCATTCGGCGGCACCTTCGCGTACACGAGCACGTGGTGCACGACTTCACGCGCACCGGGCATGAACTCGATGGCCGATACCCACTTGTCTTCGGTGAAATTCGTGGGGATCTCGAAGTACTGATACTCCACCGTGCCCGACGCCGGGACGGTGAAATCCTCCGTCATCGCCACAATAGCGTCGGGCGTGCCGATCTCCCAGCCGGTGGCGTACACGGGCTTGGGTGGCGCCTTCTTCTCGTCGCCCTTCCTGGCGCCGGCGTCGATCCACCGCACGATCGTCGATTTCTCCAGGTCGGACAAGCGACGATCGTTGAGGAACGTGCCGTGCGGACCTTCCGCGTGCCACGGCGGCATATAGCCCGACTTCACCGCATCGCGCAGGTCGTCGACGTTGGCCTTCGCGCTGTCGTAGTCGATTAGCGAGAACGGACCGAGGCCGCCCGGCCGATGACAGGTGGTGCAGTTCTTGTACAGAATCGGCGCCACGTCCTTGGTGAACGTGGGCGCGGCGTCCTGTGCCGCCAGCGGTGCGTCGTACCGCGCCGTAGCGATGCCCACGATGGCGATACCGGTGAGGGCAATCGCCTGCGTGATGCGCGGGTGTGTTCGTGCCATGCGAAAAGCTCCTGTCCGTGACCGTCGGTGACCCTCATGACCTTGACTGCCCTTATGGCGGGTCAATTTCGCGCCGAACCGAGTGTACAAGCAAGCGCAGCCGTGGCTGTTGCCCCGAGGTGCGCCCCTCAGCCACTCTTCCACCATGCGTGGCACTCCCGGTAGTCCCTTCCTGACGCACCTCGAATTGCGTGAGGAGCGCGTGCAGTCCGGCGTGCATCCCTTCGAGATCCCGCTGCTGCAGCACGGCCTGTCGATCGAGTTCACCACGCCGGTCACGTTCCTCGTGGGTGAGAACGGATCCGGAAAGTCGACACTCCTCGAGGCGCTGGCCTGGAGCGTGGGATTCGGCGCGCAGGGCGGCAACCGCGATCATCAGTTTGCCGAAAACGTTGACGGCTGTGAACTCGGCCGTGCGCTTCGCTTGGGTTGGCGGCAGCGCACCACGGAAGGGTTTTTCATGCGGGCCGAAACGTTCTTCAACTTCGCCACCACGCTCGAGTCGCTCGACAGCAACTTTGCGCGCTACGGCGGCGACTCGCTGCACGCCAAGTCGCATGGCGAAGCGTTTCTGTCCCTCTTCGAGCATCGCTTCGAAGACGGCTTGTTCCTGCTCGATGAACCGGAGGCCGCGCTGTCGCCGCAACGCCAGCTGGCCTTCCTGCAGATCCTGCATCGACTCACCGTCACGCGCGAAGCGCAGTTCGTGATCGCGACCCATAGTCCAATGCTGTTGGCGTTTCCCGGGGCCACGGTTTTGAGTCTCGACAATGGAGTTATCGAGCAGATCGACTATCGCGATACCGACCACTTTCGGATCACGAGGGATTTCCTGGCGGCGCCGGAACGGTTCTTCCGATATCTGTTCGAGGAATAGGCAACCACGCACGCCTCCCTGCCGGGACCGTCCTCGCGCAGTATGTTTGCGCTATGACCGACCTCTCTCGTCGTGACCTGCTTGCTGGCGCTGCCGGATTCCTCGGCGGCGCCGCCCTCGCTGGACTCCCGCTGGCCGTCGAAGGACAGGGCGGCGCGGTTCCTCCGGCGCCCGCCGTGCCTCCCCCGCGTCCGGTGGCGCCCCTCGACGCCACCGCGATGCCCGGCGCGCCTACGGCCGCGCTCGGTGCACGCTCGGAGTACTTCGCCCCCACGCGCATCCCCAACGGCACACCCGTGGGGAGTTCGCGCACACCGCTTCAGGATCTGACCGGCACCATTACGCCAGCCGACCTGCACTTCGAGCGACATCACGCCGGGATTCCCACGCTCGACCCCGAGCGGCATACGCTCACGATTCACGGGCTCGTGGATCACCCGATGTCGTTCACCGTGAGCGACATCAAGCGATTCCCGCAGATCACGCGCACGTACTTCATCGAGTGCTCGGGCAACGGGGGCGCCGGATACCGCGATCCCAAGCCGGACACCACGCCACAGCCGCTGGCCGGACTCTTCAGCACGTCGGAGTGGACCGGCGTGCCGTTGGCCACGCTGTTTCGTGAAGTCGGTGTGCAGCCGAATGCCACGTGGTTTCTGGCCGAGGGCGGTGATTCGTGCAAGCTGGCGCGTTCGATTCCGATCGCGAAGGCCTGGGATGATGCCATGATCGTGTGGGCGCAGAATGGTGAACCGTTGCGGCCGGCGCAGGGCTACCCCATGCGCTTGCTCCTTCCCGGCTTCGAGGGCAACAGCAATGTGAAGTGGCTCCGTCGTCTCGAACTGGGCACGAAGCCGTGGATGACACGCTGGGAGACCTCGAAGTACACCGACCCGATGCCCGACGGCACGGCGCGCATTTTTACGTTCGAGATCGACGCCAAGTCGGTGATCACGTCACCGTGCTATCCGAACACGATCACCGCGCGTGGATGGCACAGTGTGAATGGACTCGCGTGGAGTGGCCGCGGTCGCATTACGCGCGTGGAGGTGAGTATCGACGGCGGCGCCACATGGCACGACGCCGAGCTGCTGAACACGCCGCAGCCCAAGAGCACGGTGCGCTTTCAGTATATGTGGAATTGGCAGGGCGCCGATGCGGTGCTGCTCAGTCGCGCCACCGACGATGCTGGCTACGTGCAGCCCACGCGTTCGGCGATGGTCGCCGAGCGCGGCGCATACACGGACTATCACTACAATCAGATCGTCGGCTGGAAGGTCGATCGCAGCGGTGCCGTCACTTTCCACGGAGACACCTGATCATGCGACCAATTCATGTGGTCTGTACATTCGCGGCCTTGGCGCTCTGCGGCTGCTCAGGCTCATCGAACACACCGAACGCGGCGATGAATGCGTCGTCCAACGCCGCGTTCACGTCGTACGATGCGGGGAAGGTGCCCGGTGGTCCTGGCGCCAAGCAGCTTTATGCGCTGGGTCATCCTGCCGCCGATTCCGCCATCGCGGTCATGAATCAGGACATCGGGTCCGATGGACTCGAACTTCCTGATGGGAGCGGAACGGTGACGCGTGGCGCCGCCGTGTACGCGGCGCAGTGTTCGCAGTGTCATGGCGCCAAGGGCGAAGGACTGCCCACGTTCCCGAAGCTCGTGGGACGCGACTCCGCCGACGCTCCGAAGCCCGAGTTTCAGTTCTCCACGACCAACAAGACCAAAACGATCGGCAACTATTGGCCGTATGCCACGACGCTCTTCGACTACATCAAACGCGCGATGCCGTTTGCTACACCCGGCTCGATGACTGACGACGACGTGTACGCCGTGACCGCGTACCTGCTGTCGGCCAACGCCATAATCTCCGACACCGCAACGCTCAATGCGGCGACGCTACGCGCCGTGCGCATGCCAGCGCGTGATCGCTTCGTGCCTGATAACCGCAAACCCACCATCACCATCAAATAGTGAACCACCGCGTCACGCGCGCTCCGACCAACGCTGTTGCACACCATAAGCGGGGGATTACTGCGCGCTTCGCGGCGATGCGATTGGCTGGGGCCAACGCGTTGGCCTCTCTGCTCGCGGTGATGGGGCCCGGATTGCTGGCCGGTCTCTCCGACGATGATGCGGCCGGTATCACGACGTACTCGATCTTGGGTGCGGAGTACGGCTACCGGCTGCTCTAAATCATTCCTGCATCCACGGTAGTGCTGGTGCAGTTCCCGTGGCGGTGCTCAGGCAGTTGTTCGCCGCCGTCGGCACGCTCTGCGCCGAGTACGCCGGTGTGGCGGCCGCCGGCCCGCTGGGCGGGCTTCCCGCGTGGGTAAGCGCGACCGCCGCCGGCACGCTCATCACGTTGGTGATGGTGCTGCGATCATTCGCGACGCTCTTTTTCGGGGTCGGACTGTTGGGGTCGTCCCTGCTGGCAGCGGCCATCGTGCCGATCGCGACGTCGTACTCGATCGCGGAAGGGGTTGGGAAACCGGCGTCGCTGGATCCGGATACCAAACATTTTCGTTAGTTCGTTGCCGCCTTGCTGCTGTTGGCGGGGAATGCTGACATTATCGGAGAGGCGCGCGCGTCATCCGGCGCGCGAATCTGCGGGTGGATCAGCTAACCGCTTCGCTTCATGACCTTCGCCGTACAGTTCACTCACTGATGTATCCCACTATCGATCGTACGATTGGCAACACCCCGCTGGTGCGTTTGCAGCGCATTCCCGATGCCGCCGTGACCGCGGGCGGCACGGTGATTCTGGGGAAACTCGAAGGCAACAATCCAGGGGGTTCGGTGAAGGACCGCCCGGTGTTGTCGATGATCCGCGGTGCCGAGGCGCGCGGCGAGATCACACCGGGCGATCGCTTGATCGAGGCAACGAGCGGCAACACCGGCATCGCGATGGCGATGATTGCGGCGATGACCGGCTATCGCATGACGCTGCTCATGCCCGACAATCTGAGCGTGGAGCGTCGCGCGTCCATGCGGGCGTACGGCGCCGAGTTGATTCTCACGCCGGCGGCGCAGGGCGGCATGGAGTACGCGCGCGATCGGGCGATGTCGATGCAAGCGAACGGCGAGGGACGCGTGCTCGACCAGTTCGCGAATCCCGACAATCCGCGCGCGCACTACGAGACGACCGGTCCGGAGATCTGGCGCGATACGCAGGGTGGCGTCACGCACTTCGTGAGTGCGATGGGGACCACCGGCACGATCATGGGTGTGTCACGCTTCCTCCGCGAGCAGAACGCAGGCGTGACGATCATCGGCGCGCAGCCGTCGGAAGGCTCGCAGATTGCCGGTATTCGCAAATGGTCGCCAGCGTATCAGCCGAAGATTTACCTGCCGGCCGAAGTGGATCGTATCGAGCAGGTCTCGCAGGCGGAGGCCGAAGAGATGGCGCGCCGAATGGCGGCGGAGGAAGGCATTTTCTGCGGACCGTCGGCGGCGGGGGCGTGTGTGATCGCGTTGCGGGTCGCGGCCGAGGTGGAGAATGCGACGATCGTGTTCATCGTGTGTGACCGCGGCGATCGGTATTTGAGTACGGGGCTGTTTCCGGGGTGAGCAACGGTGCCCTTCTTCGACGTGTGCTCCTTTCCTCTCTTTCTCCTTTTCTCTGTGTGATCAGTTCTGCGGCCATACGGCACGCGATATCGAGCAGGCCGCATCAATCTCTTTTTCCTACACCCCAGGCGTCACCCGCCAGATCTCGCCGCTGTCAGTGACCACGTACAGCGATCCATCCGGCCCCATCGTGAGCGCACGATAACGCGTGCCGGGCAGGTCGGCGTTCACGCGCTCGGTGGCGACGCCCGCGTTGTCGATGGTGAGCACATCGATGCGCTGGCCGGCCATGAGGCCCACGGCCAGGCGGCCGTTCCATCCGCGCCACGCCGTGCCGGTGAGAAACACGAGCGGCCCCATGCCCTGTGACGCGCCGCTGTTTGACCACGACGGGCGCAAGGCGTTCGGGAAGCGCGCAAGGTCCGTCATCGGCATCGTGCTTGCATTGCCGGCGTAGCCGCAGTAGCCGTCGGCGCAGTTCAACGACGGGCGGTTCTGCGGATCCCATCCACCGTTGCCACCGGCCACGAGCGGGGTGACTTCGTCGCTGTGATTCGGACCATGATCCGCCACGAACAGCTGCCCGCTGCCGGGGCGGAAGCTGATGCCCTGCACGTTGCGATGGCCGTAGGAGTAAATGCGCGCGTCGAATCCGGCCGGTGCGTTGTTGCCCGGCGCGGCGGCACCGCTGGTGGTTACGCGCAGTACTTTGCCGCCCAGCACCGTGGGGCTTTGCGGAATGGTGCCGCTGTGGTTGTCGCCGGTGGCAACGTACAGGTAGCCGTCGGGCCCGAAGCGCAGTCGACCGCCACTGTGCGCACCGGCACCACCGTGCGCATTCGCCGCATTCTTGAACGCGATGTCGGCGATGATGTCGGTGCGGCCGCTCGCCGAACGCAGGTCGGTGCCCAGCACGAGCCTCACCACGCGATTGGTGCGTGGTGTGGTCGCGGTCGACGTCATGAATACGTAGGCCACGCGATTGGTCGCGAACGCCGGATCGAGGGCGATACCGTGCACGCCACTCTGTCCTTGGCAGAGCAGATCGGCCGCCACGAGCGACGACCCGGCGGTACCGAATAGGCGCGTTACAGAGCCGTCGGTATGCCGCACGGAGAGCCCTCGGCATCGTTCGGTGAAGAACAGTGTGCCATCGCTCGCAGCGGCGATATCCCACGGACTGCTGAGACCCGACATCACGACTGTGCGGGTGAGCGTAGGCGTAGCAGTACTTGGCGGGTCGGGGAGCGTGGGCGGCTGCACGGGCGCCTCCGACGAGCTGGAGCAGGCGGCGAGGGACAAGAGCGCGAGCGCGGTGAAGGTCCCTCCGATCGTGGGTCGCTGAGCGCGAAGGGATTCAAATGGCATGCGGATTAGTATCTCGTAACACGTAAAAAGTGCCCGGTGCTTTGCTTTTAATTGATACTGAACTATCGTTCGCAAGTGTCCAATCCCAACGCCGCTCTGTACCATCACTTCTCCCCAGTATTACGGAAAAGAAGTAACTGCTTTGTTGCTGCTCTTATGCTGACGCCATGGTCGAATATCCATGCGCAATCTTCGTGCGTCTCCGCAGTAGTCACGGGAATCGTCGAGCGCCTGCCGCAACGCACGCCGGTGCGTAGCGCGCAAGTCGCTATCGGCGAGCGGCGAGTTTCCACCGGCCCTGACGGCCGATTCGTACTGACCGACATCGGTCCTGATCAGACCCAGTTGCATGTCACCGCGCCCGGGCTCGCGGAGCGGTATCTCCCCATCCGCCCCTGCGGACCCGACTCCTTGCGGCTTTTCGTGCGACTCGCCGCGCGGGCTCCGGAATTGGAGCAGGTCGTGGTCACGGCCACCGAAATCGCTCGCTCCGCCGAAGGGTCCAGTGTTTCGCGCATCGGACGCGATGCCATCGAGCACGTGCAAGCCTCGAGTCTCGCCGACTTGCTCCAACTGGTGCCTGGTCAAGCGGCGGTGAATCCGACGCTGGCCGGCGCCCGACAGGCACTGTTGCGGCAAGCGCCCACCGCCAATTCCCGTGATCCCGGGCCCGGTGCGGAAGCCGAGCGCGCGAACGCGCTGGGCACCAGTGTGGTGCTGGACGGCGTACCGGTTTCGAACAACGCCAATCTGCAGACGACGCTGACGATTCTCAACAGTGGTCCCAACACGCTGCCGCAGTTCTCGAGCACGGCCGGCCGCGGGCTCGATCTGCGCCAGATTCCGGCCGATCAGATCGAGTCGGTGGAAGTCGTTCGCGGGGTGCCCAGTGCCCGTCATGGGGATCTCACGGCCGGCGCCATTCTGGTCACATCGCGCGCGGGTGCGCAGGCCCCGGAATTTCGGGTACGCGCCAACCCGCAGACGCTGGAAGCGAGCACCGTGGCCGGTTGGGGACGCGCCACCCGCGACGGACTCTCGTTCGACGCCAACGTGGTGTCGAGTCAGGACGACCCGCGCTCCACGCTCGATCGCTTCACCCGCTACACCACGCAGCTGGCGTTCACGCACGAGCGTCCGCGCGTTGGCGCGTCCGTGCGGCTCCGCGGGTTCGGTGTCGTCGACGAAAGCCGACAGGATCCGGACGATCGGCGCTATCAACGGCGCGTGACGTCGCGTGATCAGGGCGCACGGATGGACCTGCGGCTGCGGCTTGGCGCCCGCACGGGCTGGGTCACCGAACTCACCGCCAGCGGCAACCTGGCGACGCAGCAGTCCACGTACCAAGAGCTCATAACCCGCGACATCTTCCCACTCTCGGCCGCGCGCATCGATACGCTGGCGCCGGGCGTGTACGGGCGAAGCGAGTATCTCGCGCAGCTCACCGTGGATGGGAACCCGCGCAACGGGTATGCCCGATTGGAAACGCGCCGCTCACGATCATGGCGTGGTACGCGAAACGACCCGGTGTTCGGGCTCGAGCTGCGCCTCGACGAGAACGCTGGAGCGGGTCGGCTCTTCAATCCCATCGAGCCGCCGCGACAGAACTACGGCGTGGGTGATCGACCGCAGTCGTTCGATCAGATTCCGGCGCAAACACAACTGGCGGCGTACGCCGAACATCGGGTGCGGGCGCTCGTGCTCGGGCATGCCGTCGACGCCAGCGCCGGTGTGCGACTCGACGCCATCGATCCGTCGGTGAGCGGCAGTGCGCACGGTGCGCAGGTGGTGCCGCGTCTGTCGCTCAGCACGACGATTACCCGTCATGTCTCGTGGCGTGTGTCACACGGTACCACCACGAAAGCGCCCACGTTGTCGCAGCTCTACCCGCTGCCGCGCTACTTCGATCTCACGTCGTTCAACTATTACGCGGCGAATCCTGCCGAACGACTGGTGCTGTTCACCACGCGCGCGGTCAACGTGCAGCCGCAGGCGCTGCGCTCCGCACGTGCGACGAAATCAGAAACGGGTATCGACTGGCAGGCAGGGCGGAGTAGTGGTACGGTGGCCGTCTTTCGTGAGCAGACGCGCGGTGCGTTCGGTACGAGTCGCGTGCCGATCGGTATTGCTGTCCCCCAGTTCAGCGCGGCGTCGTTCCCGGTGGGGCGACCCCCGGTGCTGAACACGGTACCGATCCGTGTGGATTCGTTCGTCGGCCTGTACGACGTGCCACGCAATAGTCGTGATATTGCCACCACCGGTGCGGAGTTCACGGCGGACAGCCCGGAATGGAAGCGGCTTCGCACGCAATTCTCGGTGAGCGGTGCATGGTTTCGCACCGTGGCGCGCGATGACGATGTGGACATCCCGGTCGAGCAATTCATCAGCGGATCGGTACAGCCGGCGCGAGTCGGGGTGTACGCCGGTGGTCGTGGGATCGAGTCGGAGCGCGCCCTCACGTCCGTGCGTCTCGTACATCGGGCACCCACACTCGGCCTCGTGGTCTCGCTGTTGTGGCAGACCACGTGGCATGAAGACGATCGGCCGGTTGGACGTACCGACGGGGTGCCCGTGGGCTACGTCGACCGCAGCGGGCGTATTACGACGCTGACGGTGGAGCAGGCCACGTCGCCGGCGTTCGCCGCGCTGGTGCGCACCGTCACGCCGCTCGAAGGCAGATGGGAGCGCCGTCCTCCGCTGCATCTGCTCAACCTGCGTCTCACCAAGACGCTCCCCGGGCGCACGCAGGTGGCGCTCTTCGCCAACAACGCGCTGGCGGATCGGCCCCTTTATCAGCGGCAGCGTCAGATCGGCTTCGAACGACGTAATCAGCCCGCCTTTTTCGGTCTCGAGTTTCTCGCGGCACTTCCCATTCTTCCCTGACCTCCCCCACCATGTTCGCTTCGTCGTTCCTCCGGTCGCGTATCGTGACCCGCTCCCGTCCCATCGTCGCAACGGCAATCCTCGGATTGTCGGCCGCGTGCGGCGACAATGCCGTCGAAGTACAGACGTTCGTCATCGACGTGCAGGTCACCCTGCCGACGACCTTCGCGCAACCGGCCGCGTCCGGCGCACGCGTGTTGCTCACCAGCACCGAACGTAATGTGACCGACACGGCGGTGGCCGATGCGCAGGGGCTGGCCCGCTTTCCGCGGGTGCTGCCCGGCAGCTACATCATTGCCAGCAGCCTTGTGCTCGATGCGGATCGCGCGCTGGCACTCACCGGACAGCGTACCGCATTGACGCTCAACGCCCTCGACCCGGCACGGGTCATCACTACCGCCCCCACGACGCCGTTCGTGCAGCGCCTGAGCGGTTCTCGTCTTGGCGATCTGGTGATCAAAGAGGTGTACTATCCGGCCTCGCGCACGCCGAGCGGCGGGGTGTACTTCTCCGATCAATTCGTGGAGATCTACAACAATGCCACCGACACGGTGTTCGTCGATGGATTGCTCATCGCCGACGCGTTCGGGCCGGCGGGACAGATCAATCCGACCACCGTTCCCACGCCGCTGCAGGCGCAGGCGGGAAGTGTGTTCGTCACCAGCATCTGGCAGATTCCCGGTACAGGGCGCCAACGTCCCATCGCGCCGGGGCAGAGTATCGTGATCGCTCAAGATGGCATCGATCACCGCGGTGATGCCAATGGCAATCCAGCGAGCCCGGTCAATCTCGCGACGGCGGATTGGGAGACCTTCAACGAACGTCCCGATGGTCGTGATCTCGACTCGCCTACCGTGCCGAACCTCACGCGTATCGTCCATCGCGGCGGATTCGACTGGTTGCTTGCGGTGTTCGGCCCCGGTGTGGTGATCTTCCGCACGCCGAATGTGGCGGCGCTCGATTCGACGCTGGTGCCGGGCACCACCGGGACGTGGGTCACGCGCGTGCCCAACGAGATCGTCGTGGACGCGTTCGAGGCGCTGCAGAACGGCAACAGCGCATCGTACAAGCGGGTGCCGGCGGCCCTCGATGCCGGATTCGTGTTCGCCAGCGGCACGTATACGAGTGAGTCGGCGCGACGTCGCGTGTCGACCACCATCGGTACCCGACGCGTGCTCCGCGACTCCAACAACAGCAGCGCCGACTTCGAGATCATCGCGCGTCCCACGCCACGCGGCTTCGGTACGCCGTGACGCTTCGTCGCACCGTGCGGTGGTCTCGGTGGGCTCGGCGGGCGGGCGGCTTGGCCGCAGGATTGGTGCTGGATAGCATGCCGACGCTGGCGCAGGAGACGCCCTATGGTGCCACCTCGCCGCTCAACATCTGTTGTCGGACAGGCTCCAGCTTGCTCGTGGCACAGGATACCGCGCCGGGGCTGATGCGCGTGGCGCGCCTCGTAGCTGCCCACGGTGATCTGCCGCGGTCGTGGCGTCGGTATGGAGTGCGCGCGCGCAGTACTACGGGGGCCCTGCGTCGACCGCAGGACGCGGCCACCGACCAGGACGTGATGCTGGTGGCCGACGGTGCGCAGTCCGTTGGCCGGTGGCGCCTGTGGGGCCAGGCGACGTTCGGTCGGCAGCGCGAAGACGACGTGCGCTGGCGCAATCAGTCGGCGCCGTCGCTGCGTTCGGGGTATGTCTGGGCTGACTCGGTGGGTGGCACCTTTCGCAGCGACCGGCTGGGATTGGCGGCAGCGCTGGTGTCGCCCTCGTGGCGGGGGATCACCGTGGCGCTTCCGGTAGACTACGGGCTGGGGCAAGGCGCGCGGCGCGAGGACCCGCGTCCGCTCTATCGGCGGCGCGTGGCGGAGCTGTCGCCGTCGTTGCGTTGGCAGTCCGGCGCGCATCAACTCGGCGCCGGGGCCATCGTGGGATGGCACCGCGAGGATCTGGAGATTGGCGGAGGCACGACCACCGAAGTGCCGGTGGTGTTCCGACTGCGTGGTATCGCCACCTTCGATCGTACGCAGTTGATCTCGGCCGAACGGGCCTTGCTTGGTGGGGTGGTGGGCGTGCAGGGCGGCTATGCGTGGCGCTCGTTGAAGTGGTTCGTGGCCACCGGCGCCACGCTTCGCCTGGAGCAGGATTCGGTACGCGACGGCATTGCGGCACCGGTGAACGGTGGACAGACGCGACGGGTGCGCGGTGATTGGCGTCTGGCCGTGCGCAGGCAAAGCGCGGAGCGCGGCGTGGAGTTGGATGTGTTGGCGCAGCAGGAGACGTCGCGTGGACGCGATCCGGTGTTTGCGGCGGTGAACGCGACCGACGAAGGGCAACGCCTACAGGTGACCACCCAGTGGTGGCAGGGCGGTGTGCGCCCACTGGCGTCGTGGATGCTGTCCGTACACGGTGCGTGGCATACGCTCGAACGCCGAGATGTCGCGGCCGAAACACGGTGGCGCGTGACACGGTTGCCCATCACCATGAGTGGGGGACACCGATGGCGGCAGGCTGACCAGGCGTGGCTGCTGGAAGTCGGGGTTTCGAACGACGCCGTGTCGAGGGCCGATCGCGAGGCATTTCGCGGCACGCGCCTCACGCCGATCCTGACCGACGCCGATTACGCCGTGGCTGCGGCGCCAGCTGTTGGCGGGCACCTGATGCTGGCCTGGGATCGTGTGCGAAACGGCGCGCTGGCGTCGCGATTGTCCCTGTCGGGGGCGGCGCGACATACCCGCGGGATGTTGTTCGACGGACGCCGTGCCTTGGCGGCGCAAGCGCTCACGTTGATGGTGGAATTCTACTGAGAGCCGTGTGGCTCGGGAGCGCGTGTAGTCTGGAGAGGGGATAACGCGTGGCGCTGGCATGGCGCTCGCGATGATCGTTATCGGTACGGCTTGCGTGGGGCCACGAGGTACGGCGCGTTCCGCGATGTCGGGATCGACAGTGCCTACGGCGGCGGCGTGTTTTTCGGTAGCGACCTTGGCACCGGCAGATCGACGTGTCGCTGAACAGGTGTTGCTCGAGTTTGCCGATCGGGAAGGGCTGTACACGCTCGGCGGCGGGGTCAAACCCATTTCGAGTGATGTACGCGACCTTCTGGTGCGCATCGCACCGACGCCGGATACGAGTGCCCTCGTCACGCTGGAACAGCAACGTCGCGTGGCGGCGGCGCTGACTTGCGGTGAGATCGGCGTGTTCGTACAGGTCTTCACCGCCACACAGCGCCGTCGTGATTCGTCGGAGGTCCGCAACACGTCCATGGTGATCTTCCATCGCGCCGCCGTGCGTCGTACGATCGAGGCGCACCGCTCGTTCTTTGCGATGCTGGGCGTGACGCCATCTACCGATCCGCGCGAAGTGGTGCTCGCGGTGGAGAATGCGCCGCGTTCACCGCGCTGGCGTGGGTACGGATACCTGTTCGGCTATCCCGACGACGCGGTGGATTTTTTCGTACGCGCCGGCGAGGAGGGTGACGCCAACGGGACGTTGGTGCCCCGTGATTTCCGTCGTATCGACACGTGGTACAAGTCACCGGCCAGCATTGGTGCCGCGCCGACGATGTCCAGCTTTGTGTTTGCCGTGCCCAAGGGCGCGCCGGAGAGCGAACAGGAAGGCCGTTTGCGGGCGGCGGCCGCACCGGTATACGCGCGGTATGTGAAGGCGCGCGGCGCCGCGATTCAACCCGACAGCACCGGTGCGCTGGCGCTGTTTCGCGGCTGGCTTACCGCGCGCCGCTGAATGGTGTGGAGTAACGCGGCGTTGCGCCGCGCCGCATGGTTATGCTCCGCGTTGTCGTCTCCCGCGTTGTCGTCTCCCGTCGGCGGACATCTGTCGTCGTGGAGACCATAGCGTGCGCGTCCCACGACGCGGCGAGATCGGTGGCCGCACAGAAGCGTCGCCGCTTGTGACGCGGCACTTGCGCAAGCACCTGCGCCCGATGCGTCGTACCCAGTGTGTCGCGCGCCCACTGTTCGTATCGCGCCAGCTCGGCGGCAAGATGTCCCAGCGCCGACTGAACCTCGTGCCAGTCGTGCGGGGTCACCGGCGACCGGAGCAAGGGAAGTTCACTGGGCTGGTGCAGCGGCAGTGCGAGGGGGCCTGACAGCAATCGCGGGGTGAGCGAGTGCCGCTGAAGGAACACCCCGCGTGGAGTTTCTCGCGGCGTGTCGTGCAGCGCCGGACGCGCGGCATTGTCCACCGGACCCACGTACACGCCGAACCCCCAGCACACCAAGTCGCGCGCGGGATCTTCGGAGGCCAGCTGATAACAGGTCGTGCCGCCCGCCGAGCCGTGTCGGCGCTCGAAGCCGAAGCGCGTGAGGGCGTTGCCATCGGCGTGCCGAATATCGTGGCCGATAAACCAGAGCTGCTGATCGAGCAGCGTGGACAAGCGGAGAGGGCGGGGGGCTTGCGTGACCATGTATTACTGATACTACGTTCGCAATACCATAAGTCAATCCGCACTTGCAGCGGCACGTGATCTTCAAGGAGTCCAAGTGAATGCACCAAACGAGATCCTCACCGACCGCCGCCTGCCTGTCACGGTCCTTTCCGGCTTTCTCGGCGCCGGCAAGACCACGCTGCTCAATCATGTGCTCGCCAACCGTGACGGGCTGCGAGTGGCGGTCATCGTGAATGACATGAGCGAAGTGAATATCGACGCGCAGCTCGTGCGCGGCGGCGAAGCGGCGCTGTCGCGGACCGAGGAAACGCTGATCGAAATGACCAACGGTTGCATCTGCTGTACGCTGCGCGACGATCTGCTGAAGGAAGTCGCGCGACTGGCTGCGGAAGGGCGCTTCGACTATCTGCTCATCGAGAGCACGGGTATCGGCGAGCCGCTCCCGGTGGCGGCCACGTTCACGTTCGAAACCGAAGAAGGGGTGTCGCTGTCGCAGGTGGCTCGCCTCGACACCATGGTGACCGTGGTCGATGCGCATCGCTTCCGCACCGATCTCGGTTCACTCGATGACCTACGCGCGCGACAGCTTGCACTGGGCGACGACGATGAGCGCACGATCCCCGATCTGCTCATCGATCAAGTGGAGTTCGCCAACGTCATCGTGATCAACAAATCCGACTTGCTCACCGACACGGCGCTCGGGGAGTTGCAGGCGCTGCTGCATCATCTCAACCCGGAAGCGGAGCTCATCGTGGCCACCCGCAGCGTGGTGTCGCCGTCGCGCATTCTGGCCACCGGGCGTTTCGATTTCGAGCAGGCGGAAGCCGCGCCGGGCTGGCAGAAGGAGTTGAACGGCGAGCACGTGCCGGAAACCGAGGAGTACGGCATCGGCAGCTTTGTATATCGAGCGCGTCGGCCGTTTCACCCGGAGCGACTGTGGGCAGCCGTCGACATCGGCTTGCCCGGCGTGCTGCGCGCCAAAGGGTTCTTCTGGACGGCCACGCGGCCAGATCTTGTCGGCACGTGGTCGCAGGCCGGTCAGCTGCTCGAGGTCAATCCCGGAGGATACTGGTACGCGGCCAGTGAGCCGGAAGACTGGGATGTCGATGATGAAGAGCGCGCGGTGATCGACGCGCTCTGGCTCCCTGAAGTGGGAGACCGTAGGCAGGAGATCGCCATCATCGGCCAGGGGCTCGATCAGCCATCGCTGGTGGCCATGCTCGATGCCTGCCTCGTGACCGAATACGAATTCCGCGCTGGGCCGGCGTTGTGGCAGACGTTCGCCGACCCGTTCCCGGAGTGGAGTGACGTGGAAGTGGATGACGACGTCGAAGAAGACGTGGTCGTGTGATCATGCTTGCCGTCGCACTACGGTCGTATTACACCCTTGTCGTCGGTGATCGTTGTGTTCAGCTGCGCAGTGTCCGTGACCAGCTGCACGCGCAGAATGTGCACCGACGGAAACACCGACGTGACACCGAAGCGGATATCGCGGCCAATCGGTGCACGGCGGCAGCTGAACGTGTAGCGTGCACTGACTTCGACATGCTTGCCCGCTGAGAAACGCACCGGACCTGGCGTGACCGCACAACCGAAGGCCGCATCGAATCGCACGAGCGACGACACCTGGCTGCGCAGCTTCGCGACGACGGAATCGCGTTTCGCACGCTCGACCGCGGTTCGGGGCTGATGCTCGAATCCGTACAGGTCATCGCCGGGAATGCGCAATTCCATCGCGCCCGAGGTGCCGTCGATACCGATGTCGAGTTGCGCCTCCCCATGCGTATGCTGGGCCTCTGCGCGAGCCGCGAAACTCATGACCATGGCGGCGAAGGCACGTCGCAGTGTTCTCATCACTCCTCCCGGTACGGCGCGATCCGTTCGCCTGTCATCTGAAAACCCACCGCACCGTATGGGCTGTCGTACGTCGCGATCTTCAGTATTCCTTCTATCCACACCGGCTCCCACATCGACAGTGCTTTCGGTCCACCCTTCATGCGAACGAAGAGCATCTGATTGGGCGGTGGTGGTGGCGTGTGCACACAGGCACCGAAGTACGGTACCAGCAGGAACTCCCTGGCCGTCTCCTGAAAGTCCTCCAACGGAACGATGAAGCCGGGCAGGCGGACACGCCGTCCGTTGAGCTGTGCCAGCGTCGGCGGCACGGCACCGCGAAGGTAATCGAGGTCGGCGAGTTGGCGCCAGTTCAGCACGATCACTGAATCCGAATCGGGCAACACCGCCACGTTCCCGCTCGATGCCACCGGCGTGGCGGGAGCAGGCGGCAACGCTTCCTCGATCGGCGCAGGGCGGATGCCCCAGTACACAGCCACCAGCACGATCGGGAGGAATTTTACGGCGCGGATAGGATTCATGGTCGGGTCACGGTCTGCACACGGATGATGTCG
>NZ_JBDNFF010000070.1:0-4698 GCF_041689975.1 Gemmatimonas sp. | reverse complement strand
TCGCCGGAGTGACGCAGAGCAAGTCGGTGAGTCGTCCCGGGCAAAGTCTTCGTCCAGTCGCCCACAACTCGGTAAGGCCCGTCGATGCGGTACCTGATCTGCCCGCTTCGATCGGACTCGATCGACAATGTAGAAAGCCCATCAACCGAACTCGTCGCAAGAGGCTGGACAAACGCTCCGAGTTGATCTTCGGTGGTGGTTACATCGAATTCTAGTGATCGGGCCACGACAAGGGTCCACGGGCGTACAGCGCCTTCGGCCCGAGCGAGCAGAGATGCACAGGCACCGACGACACGTACACCGGCTTGCGATGGATCATCTGGTAAGGCTGCGGACCATGATTCGCGGCCGATCAATGACGTGAGTACCTGGTCGCAGAGTGCGGGCTCGATGGATTCCAGCGGCTCGAGGCGTATGCCGAGCGCAACAAGTCGCGGCAGTTCGGCATATAACAAGGCGGGCCCGCGCGCCGTCGAGTTTGCATCGCGGAACGGTATTGAGCCGAGCGAATGGCCGTCAGCGGTGACTGTGAAGGACCCATCCGTGACGTCGATGCGCACCGCGAGTCGTCTGCCGAACTCCGTATTGATCCATGGTCCGATTTCATCGTTTGCAGCACCATCTCGATCAAGCTCGAATCGACTCTTGCCAGTCGAGCTCGTCGTCCTGACAATGAGATCTGTGCGCGGCTGGCCGATGAATCTGAGCAGTCGCGCTGATCCAGAACCTTTCACCCCACCCGACAGATCGAGGATGAAACGTAACCACGAGAATCCGGCCGCCGCCCAGGGAACTGCGACGGATCCTCTGCCGTTGTAGAGGCCCCTGCAATCACCGGATACGAATAGGGCGGCCTCCTGGTCTTGTTCAGGAAGCTGCCACCCGAGCGAGGTGGCGGCTACCTGGGATTTTCCGGTGGCACGGTCGATGCCCGGCGTCGTGGCCAGGAGAGGAAGTACCAGGATCATTGCGAGCCCGACCAAACGAACTCGGCGGAACTGTGGACGGGCCCGCCAACCCCAGAGCCCAACTCCAATGACGCAAGCCACGACACCGGCGACGGGTTGGCACAGAGCAACGAAGGTCGCCGAGGCAACGACCGACGCGAACGATGTACCAGTCCGGAGAAACAACATCGCTGACCACAACAAGAGCACAACGGCAACGATCAGCCATGCCGAAGGCTCAATGTTCTGCGGACGTTCGACGAAAAAGTAAGAGAGACCCCACACCGCCGCTGCGGCCGACACGGCGAACGAGCGGAGCCGTCGTCGGCTCGTCGGCGACGCTGGGAAGGCGCGCTGCGCAATCTCGCGAGTGAGCAGTCCAATAGCGATTACCCCGAAAGCCCAGGCACCCGCCAATGAGATCGTCAGGAACCAGTCGTTGAGGCCCGCAAAGGTCGATTGGACCGGCACGCGTAGCAGCGTGGTGACGAGATTGGCGGCGTCAAAGGCACCTGAACCTCCTACGGCTGTCGCGTCGGCAAGCGTTTGGCCCGATGTCGGACTCTCCCTCAGGTTGAGGAAAGCGTCAGCCCGTAACGATGCGTAGTGCGGAAGGTTTGCTCCGACTGCGGACACCGGTTGGAGCAAACCGCCGAAAGCCGAAATGGCAACGCTCGCAGCTCCGACCGAGACGAAGATCCAGGTGACCGGCGCGAATTGGGGGTTGCCGGATCGCAGTTCCCGCCCTCTTCGACGATCAAGACGGTAGCGCCATCGGAAGGCGGGCCGTCCGACCACGAACCAGGAAAACAGCACGGCGCATGCCGTCGAAATGAGCGCCACCACGAGCCGCAGCCATCCAGTCCACGTCTGCCCGACATGGACAACGACCTTGATCACGAGAAAGTGCCAGAGATAGATCCCGTACGACACCATTCCGAGGGCACGCAGCGGGCGAAGCTCGAAGACGCGCCGGCCCACGAGCCATTCATCTCCGGCGAGTACGACGACCACGATCGCCGCACAGATCGCCACCAACGACAATCCACCCTTGTAGAGAAAGGGCGCAGCACTGTTAGGGGTAAAGAGCACGATGGCTCCGAGAACGGCAACCGCTGCCGAAGCAAGGTACCTGCCAACCGGGCCGAGGCGCGTTCCGTTCGAAACGAAGAGCGCGCCCACTGCGCCAGCGATCAACCCGTCCACGTGTGCATCGGTGTGCAGGTACGGGCTCAACCATCCGTCAGATGAGAACAGTTGGTACCGGCGCAGGGCGACGAGTGCGAAGGTCGCACCCATGACCCCAATGATTACTCGCCTCCGACGAACGACGACCACCAGGCCCAGGAGCACCAACGGCCACAGGAGGTAGAACTGCTCCTCGATCGACAACGACCACAAGTGACCGAGTTCTCCCGCCAACGTCTCGGGCGAACTGATGCCTTTCCAGTTGATCGTGAACGTGAGCGCCGCCACGATCGAACTCGTCATCGTGGAGGGGTCGCCGGTTCCCGGATGATCAGCCAGCACGGAGTACAGGGCAAAGGCGGCGAGCAGCAACAGCAGTGCCGGCACCAACCGGAGGATACGTGCTCGCCAGAACCGGACGAGGTCCAATCGCCCCGTCCTTTGATGCTCGCGAACGAGAATCGACGTGATCAGAAAGCCGCTCAGGACGAAGAAGATGTCGACGCCGATGAACCCTCCCGAGAACCAACCGCCAGCGTCGAGCGGGCTCCGCCCTCCCCCAACGTGGAGCTCCGATACGTGCAGGAGAACTACCAGCACAACGGCGACGCCGCGCACGCCATCGAGAGCGGGCACGCGAGCGGGAAGAGGTCGGATCGCCTTCAGTTCGCTCATCTCAGCTCGCCAAAGAATGGACCGGACATCCGCGATCGAATGCCGCTCGATGTCGAGCCACCCCTACCTGTCAATGAGCAACCGTGAGGCATCGACGGGAACGATCATGTCGGTACTGCCGTATCCCCTCAACAGTGCGCACACTGAGCAAACCGTAGGCGATGAGTCGCTGCGTGCGAGAAAGCAGCGGATGAAAGCTCATCGCTTTCTGTAACGGACGAGTGCAGGGCGGCAGCCAGCACCGACGCGAGCCCCTGGTGAGCCGTCCGACTCTCGCCTCCAAGTCGCGATGCTGACGAGCCGGTTCCTCATTGATGCAGGGCGGCGCCGACAATGTCGCTGGAGCGTGGCACCGGCAGTGGATTGACCTCTCGACGCGCCAGCAGTAGCCCAGCCGGACCCGCGCAGGATGTTCGGGCCAGGTTCTTGATCTGATCGTCATCGTCTTGACGAGCCACTTGGTTCGCTTTGCGCGCGGATGGAGTGAACGAAGCGGCGGACAGCTGCGGCGCACGACTGTTTGTCGCTCGCCGTTCGCTCCTTCCGAAGGCCCCCGGGGGGCTGGCCCCAGATCGGTCCAGAGTGTTGGCCAAGCCCCTGGGTCCGGTTGACGATCCCGGAGAGTCACTGTGCACCACAGCGTTGTGATCGCAACACAAGCCGAGCCCATGTCGCCGCATCCGCTGTGAGGGAGTTCCACGCCGGTTCCGACTCCCCCGCACGTGTCCCGTTCAGGGGAGCGTGCAAACCGTCACCGGATCATCCGGCTCGATGGACGTCACCTTCAACGTCAGTGGCCCCACTCGTGCTGTTCGGACGCCCGGGTAGTACGGCTCCGCTTTTACTGTCGTCGGCACCGACGCCACACCCTCGTACACCACTTGCACGGCGGCTGGAGCATTCACCACCACCAGTCGGTCCCCTGCTTGTAGAACCATTCCTGTGGATGACCCGAGCGTCGTGCAGCGCTTCAACGTGGAACCGTCGTAGCGGGTCTCGGCCAGCGCTACCACGGCGGCGATCCCTGCTCGCTCGCGCGGGCTCGTCGGAGGTGGCTCGGGGAGCAGGCCACGCCGCCCGAGGTCGAGCAGCCACCCCACGGTGGCGCCCGGATGGAACGCACGGTCGGGCTCGAGGTCGGAGGGCAGTTGTTCGGCAAACGACAGGCGGGGTATCCCGAGGATCAGGCGAGGGTTACTGGAGTACGCCGCGGACGAACTCGCCCGCTGTTCCCCGAGATGGACGAAACCGAGCGGCAACGGGATGAGCACCAGCGCGATCAGCGCAGCACGCCACGCACGACGATCACCGACGATCCGATCGGCGCCCACCGCCATCGCTGGCAGCAGGAACGTTGCCAGGACGTGGAGGTGGCGGGGGGCCGGCCACACGACGTCGTACCACGGGACTATCTCTGTTGCGGCACCCGTCGACACGGAGAACAGCAGTGCTCCGCTTGCGAGGGCAGCGACGGGCACGACCGGTGACCGGCGGCCTTGTCGGCGGACCGCAATGACGGTCGCCGCAAGCCCCAGGGTCACCAATCCGATCCACAACGGAGCGAGCCATGCCGTATCGCTCAACGACTGCACCAGACCCCAGGCGTGCATGTGGACGAACCGCCAGATGGAGCCCGGTGTGCCGAAACCACCCTCCCGGCGACCGGCGGTCGACGACCAGGCCAAGTAGACGAACGCGGCAGGACCGACCTGTGCGAGCGCGATGCGCAAGGTGCGGCGCGCCCAGGTCGCACCGAACACAACGGCCATCATCGTGACGACGACGCCCGAGCTCGTCACGGCGATGATCCCGAGCACCATCCCGATCCAGTCCCGCCGATCCCACGGACCGTCGTGGTCGGCCAGCAGCATTTGACCGAGGCCGAGGA
>NZ_JBDNFF010000069.1:0-4147 GCF_041689975.1 Gemmatimonas sp. | reverse complement strand
CGCCACCATGCCGTCCACATCGTCATCGGCGATCGCCAACGATCCGATCGTCGTACCGTCGCCATTCAGGTTCGTGAGACCGCGCGCGATGTAGTTGGTCACCTGTCGGTCGCCACGGTCGTAGCTCGCGATCGCGTCGAGGGTGAGCCAGCTGACCGGGCGATAGGAGGAGTTGAGGCTGATCAGCGACCGCATCCGCTTGGTGATGTTGTCGTTGAATGTCTGGCGATAGAACGGGTTGGTGCGCAGTTCGGTGGAGTCGGGAATGATGTTGTACCTGAACCGGCCGAGCGGATCCGGCTGCCGCAGGTCTACGTCGGGATTGATGCGGAACAGGTCGGAGAACACCACCGACGACGGATCTTCACTGGCGCGCTGATGAAAGAGCGACGCCCCCAACTGCAGCTTGTCCTTGATACGGACGTCCACGTTGGCCCGCAGCGACTGCCGCTGATAGCCATCCGACCCCTCGATCACACCCGGCTGCATATTGCGCGTATACGACAGATTGAAGTTGGTAGTGGCGCTGTTCTGCTGAACCGTGAGCGTTTGCGTGTTGAAGCCACCGGCCTCGAAGAACTGATCGATGTGGTTGAACAACGGGTCGATGTACGAATTCTCCATGATCCCGTTGGCCTGCAACACACGCTGATTGCGCGGCACCACGGCACCGGCCACGTCTACATACTGGCCCTGGGTATTGATGCGGAACTGGTGCGCGGTCGGCTTCAATAGATTGGATGCGACCAGGTTCTGCCCATACTCGTTGCGCACGGTGATCTGCGTCTGACCGAGACTCAGTCCCTGTCCACGGTTGGTCGTAATGGAGATGACGCCCGACGCCGCGCGTGATCCATACAGCGACGCGGCAGCGGCGCCCTTGATCACTTCAATGGTGGCGATATCCATCGACTCGATGTCCTGCGTGGTCACCGACTGCGTCGAGTTCAGGAACACGCCGTCGACCACGAACAATGGACTGTTCGAGTTGAACTGCGATACCGGACTGCGCAGCTGAATGTTCACGCCGGAGCCGGGCGCACCGCTGGCCGCAATGATGGTTGCACCGGCTACTTTGCCGATGATGGCGCCGGCGGCCGACGTGAGCGGGGCGACCGGCAGGTTGGCCGCCGTGAGCTTGTCAACCGTGTACGGTGTCTTCAACCCCGACGTCGGATCGACGGTGGCCGACACCACCATTTCCGTGAGACGCAGGGGATTCGTCGTGAGCGCGAAGTTGACGGTGATCACACTGTCCGCAATCAGGCGGACGTTCGCGGTGACGTTGTTGCCGAAGCCGATGCGGCGCGCTTCCAGACTGTAAATGCCCGTGGGCGCACTGGCGATGGCATAACGGCCATCGGCGCCGGTGAGGGCAGTCACTGCGGTGCCGACCACCTGCACGCTAGCGCCGACGATCGGCTGACCACTGGCGGCTTCCGTGATACGACCGGTAACGCGCGCACGACGGGTGTTGGTGGCTGGCGCCTGCTGCGCGCTGAGCGTACCGACGAACAGCACGGCGGAGCCTACGGCCATGAGCGCACAGTGACGCACTCGTGACCAGGGGTGGGAAGTCGGCATCGGGATCTGGGAAGGATGTGGCGGAACTCGCCATGGTAGCGCGCAGACGCACTGCGCAGACGCACTGCGCAGACGCACTGCGCAGACGCACTGCGCAGACGCACTGCGACGGATGGACGAATTTCCGGGTGACGGTGAGTAACGAAGTACATGAGTCATCGCGTCACAAGGTCGATACACGATATTCTCGCGGGATAGAATGTTGCCCCGTCGATCGGTATCCCCCAGGGCTGACAAGAGCGTTCGACAACACGCGACGAATCCGGACTCAAAAGCGCACTGTGCGAGACGAAACGCCGATGCCCGCGCGCCAACGGTACCTGTGGGTGGCGCGCCATGCGCTGCGTGGTATTATATGCAGATGCGGACACGCTCACTCCTCTGCGTTTTCCTGGCGACGGCGCTTATCGTGGCGGCCACCGGTGGCGCCCAAACGCGCCCGCCGACGCCACCAACACCGACCGCTGATTTGATACCCCAAGGCGCGGCGCCGCTACTCGGCGACGTCGTCGATGCCCTCGGTCGACCGATGGCGAATGTCGAAGTCTATCTGGCCGGCACCGAGTTCACCACACGCACTGATGCTCGCGGCTTCTGGATCTTTCCCGATCCACCGCGTGGTTCGCGTGTCCTGGGCGCCCGTGCCCTGGGCTACGCGCCCGTGACTCGGGCCGTGGATATTTCTTCACGCCGACCCGATACGATTCCGCTCGCGTTGCGCAAGTTGCCGAGCAAGTTGTCGACGGTGAAGGTGCAAGCCACGTTTGACGGCGCTAAGTATGACGCCATGGCGATGGCGGAACGACTTATGCAAATGCGCGTGAGCACCGGACGGTTGTATACGCGCGACAGCATCCTCTCCCGACGGCCACAGTCGATGGTCGACTTGCTGATGGGCATTCCGGGCATTACGGCCCGACGCGAGCAGCAGGGGTTCTCCGTGTTCGCTAGCCGTGCGGGTACGGGCACACTCGCCGTCGCGGGTTCGCCGTGCCAGGTGCAGTTTTACCTGAATCGAATGCCCGTCGACGTGGACTTTGTGGCGACCATGAGCCCCCTGCAATGGCAAAGCGTGGAGGTGTACCCCCTCACCTCGATCATGCCGGGGCTGCCGATGGTGTCCGGCACCTGCGGCGCGATCGTCATCACCCTGATGTAGTGCACATCAGTCGCGTCCCGACGTTTCGGAATTAGAACGGTGTACGTGGTTGATTTGCCTGGGGAACGGCGTCGTTTTGTCCCGTCTCGACGTGAACGACGAAGCGCTGCATCTCGGTCTTTTGCGCGGAGGCGCGCGGGACCGTTATGCACCGAAGAACCGCCACCACAGGAGTGGTGGTTCACCGCGCCTTCGTCCGTTGGCACGATGCCCATTTCCATCGTTTTGCTGTTCTTCGCGTCTCTTCGCGTGCTCCGCGAGCCTCGCGCGAACCAGCTGGCTCTCCGATCGCTCCGTGACAGCCGCCAGCACCGCCGTTCGCGCGAAGTCCGCGAAGATCGCGAAGGCACGCGAAAAACAGCATATCTCGGTGCGAAGCAAGGTCTACCGCAAGACCGGCAGAGCATGTACAGAATTGTACAGATCCTGAATTTGGTCCTGTTCGCGCAAGTCCCGATCCATCAACTACGTACGCCACCACCTGGTTATTCAGACGCTGAATTCGAGACCATTCCACTCGTTCTCCTCTGACAAACGTTGGAACACTACTGAGCTCGAGAGTGTCGAGTTCTTGCCCGCTCGAGTGCGACATCACTGCCGTTCGTACGCATCGATCCACCGCGCGGTAAGCTGACGGAGTACGTCGAGCTGTCGCGGAGAGGAGCTTGGCGGAACGACGCCCATTTCGAGCCATGCGGTCAGATTGGTGCCGATGCCTGTTGCTCGGCGTTCTCTGTGCCTCCGCGTCCTCTGCCTGATCGGTTCAGCGGCCTGTGCGTCGCCGCCCGCCGAAAGTCGGGCGCGGCGTACGGTGCGCATGGGCAGTGGGACTGATCACGCAGAGGCGCAGAGCACGCAGAGGCGCTCCGCCCTATCCTGCCGGATTTTCTCGTGAATACGCGTGAAACCCATTTGCTCGCACAATGCATCGTCGAACGACAGGACCTGGATACCTTCGAGATGTTCCGCTTGGCTTCATCTCGCAAAAGTCAGCGCAGAACTCAGCACTCTCGAGTACTGAGAGCACATGTCGGCTCCCGCGACGGTCGATATAGGCGCGCACTGGCCGTGGCCCGCGCCCGCCATCGCGGGTCGCGTTCCAGGCGTGGTCGAAGCATTTGGTCGAACTGGCCACCGACGACCCGGCCGAGTAGCCGACGACGATCGAGCACCTGCCCCTTCGAAAGAATGTGTCGCCATGCGGCCATCGCAAGCGTGGCGAAGGCAACGACGCATCGACGGCGAATATTGGCGCCCCGCACGTCAACAGCGATCAATCACCCTTGAGCACGAACGTGAGCTTGAGGGTGACCTTGTACATCGTCGCTTTGCCGTTGGCGACCTCGACACTCTGATCCTGAACCCACGCGCCCTTGATGCCGGTGATGGTTTCCGAAGCTTTTG
>NZ_JBDNFF010000068.1:0-2250 GCF_041689975.1 Gemmatimonas sp. | reverse complement strand
GACGTCGAGGACGACGCGCCGGATGACGCGTCGGTGGCTTTCGGAATAGCGCCTTCCGCGCGCTGCATGCGGAACGCAGGGCTGCGAACGACGCCGAGGATATAGGCCGACAGGCGATGCTCCTGCTTCGACGCGTCACGCACGATCGTGCGCACCGACGGCATGTCGTACGCTTCGATCCGACGCCCGATCGCATACGCCATCAAGTTGCGCGTGAACGTACGGAACAGCGCATCCTCACGGCGCAGCAAGGCCGCCTGCAGCTCCCCTATGGTGCTCGCCGTGCTCCCGTCCCACAGATCACCGCGCGAGTCGATCGGCATGCCGTTGTCGCGTCGGCGCAGTCGTCCGGTCACGTCGTACTGTTCCATGGCGAGACCGATCGGATCCATCATCTTGTGGCAGCTCGCGCACGCTGGGCTCTTGCGGTGTTGCTCCATGCGCTCGCGCACGCTCAGCAGGCGTCCCGATGCGCTGGCGGGGGTCGCTTCGAGATCGGGGACGCCCGGTGGCGGTGGCGGCGGCGGTGAATTGAGCATCACTTCCATCACCCACTTGCCGCGTTCCACCGCCGACGTGCGACCGGCATGCGACGTCAGTGTGAGCACACTGGCGTGCGACAACACGCCGCGCCGCGCGGCATCGGGATACTTTACACGCCGGAACTGCGGTCCGATCACGTTGGGCATGCCGTAGTGCTGCGCCAGCCGCTCGTTCACGAACGTGTAATCGGCGCGATACAGATCGAGCAACGGACGATCGCGGCGCACGAGATCGTCGAAGAACAGCTCCGTTTCCTGTCGCATCGCGCTGCGCAGTTGCTCGTCGAAGTCGGGATACTGCCGCACGTCGGGCTGTACGATGTCGAGATCGGGCAGGCGTAGCCACTGCGCGGCGAAACGCGTGGAGAGCGCCTTGGCGCGCGGGTCGGTGAGCAGGCGACGGACTTCACGCTCGAGTCCTGCCGTCTGCGAGAGCGTGCCGCGGGAGGCAGCGGTGAGCAGCGCCTGGTCGGGCGGCGCCGACCACAGAAAGAACGAAAGTCGCGACGCGAGATCGATGTCGCGCAGTGCGTAGTTGGCACCGGCCGCCACATCGCGAGGCGCCTGTTCAAAGCGGAACACGAAATCGGGGCTTGCCAGCATGCCCTCCAGTGCCGTCCGCACGCCGGTTTCGAAGTTGCCGCCCTTGCGACCCGAATCGTACAGCGACATCAGTCCGGCGCGATCTTCGTCCGTGAGCGGTCGGCGATAGGCCATCGTGCCCAATCGATTCACGATCGACTGCGCGCACGGCCGTTCAGCCGTGACCGTAGCAGGACGGCAGCTGAAGATGTGTTTGCGTACCGGTGTCTCCGACACGCCGGTCACTGCGTACGGGCCATTCACCGTGAATTCGCGCAGGTGCGGCAGCAGGGAGAAGCCGTACGCCACCGCATTCGACGTGCTGGTCAGCGACCACTTGAGTGGGCTGATGAGATCCTGCACCACGCCTTGAAAGGCGGGCGGGACAAACGCGGCGGCAATGCGATGCGGCCCCGCCGTGATGCGAACCCGCTCGCTGCCCATGGCAACGCCATTCGGGTCGGAAGCATTCATGAAACGGTCGATCCCGAGCAGCGCAACGCGCTCGCCGTCCACCGAAATCTCGATCTGCTCCCCCCGCGCGAGGCCACCGGCGAAGGCGCCCGTGGTCTCGTGAAAGAAGTTCACGTCGAAGCGGTACTCGCCATCGGCGGGAAAGGTGTGCAGCACCGCCATGCCGCCGCGCGTGCCGAACGGCGTGCCTTCCACGTGCTCCACCTGCGAGGCCATCTTCGGCATCGTGTAGGTGTTGGCCGCGGCGCTCGCCGCCGCGTTGCCGATTGCCAGCCGGCTCAGATCACTCGCCGCGCGTAGGTACGCGCTCAGCAGCGTGGGAGACAGCGCCTGCACATCGGCGATGTTGTCGAAATTGTCGCTCTTGGTGTCGGGCGGGAGATACGCGGTGGCGTCGACCTCGAGCTTCAACAAGTCGGCGATCGCCGCGCGATACTCAGCCCGGTTGAGCCGCTGAAAAGTGCGCCGGCCGGGATTCGGATGCGCGAAGGCACTTGCGTCGAGTTGTCGCTCGAGGGAGGTGACAAGTGCATAGAGCGTGTCCACGCTTGGCCGCGCCGAGCCGACTGGCGGCATCATACCTGAGCGCAGTTTCGCTACGACTTTCTCGGCGATATCAGCGTTCGCCTCGGGTGCCCCCACGTCGAACGCG
>NZ_JBDNFF010000067.1:0-20181 GCF_041689975.1 Gemmatimonas sp. | reverse complement strand
GTTCATGCGCGGCTTCAGCGTGGGCACGCTGAACGACGATTACGGTTTGACACGACTGATTGTCGGTGCCGATCTGCAAGTCGGCCCTTCCAACGGGCTCCACGGCCGCATGCTCACGGAATTGCGCGATGCTCAGGCCTTAAGCCGCACGCTACCGGGTGGCACGCGACCCACCGATGGCGACCGTCATGACATCCAAAATCTCTACGCGGACCTGGCCTACGATCGCTCGTTCGTGCGCTACGGCCGTCAGGAGGTTTCCCTGAACCGCGAGCGACTCGTGGGCGTGCCCGACTGGGCGAATACGCGTCGTGGCTCGGAGGGCACACGCGCGCAACTCGTGCGCGGACGCCTGTTGCTCGAGGGCACCAGCATCCGGCCGATGCTCGTACGACTCGATCGCGGGAATCGGGCCGACAGTACCGCCCGAATACGCACGCTATCGCTGGGCTCCGCTGCCGGCGCCACGCGCCTCGCCCGCGGCGTGCCGACGCAGTGGAACGGCTACTGGTACGAGCAGACGATCCGTACCGCGTCGTCGCTCACACGACGCCTCACCACCGGCGCGCGAACCGTGTGGCAATTCGGCACCCCGTCGGCATCACGCTTCGTGACATCCATGGAACTCGAAGGCGCGTTACAACACGGCCACGCCGGCGCGCGTGAGCTACAGGCGTGGTTCTGGGTGGCCGAAACACAGCTGCAATGGCGACGCGTGCGTGGCCTGCCGTCGCTCGCGGTCGGAGTGGAGGAGGCCAGCAGCGACCGTCCTTCTACCACGGGGAACGAGGCCTTTGCCGTGCTCTACCCGGCGGCGCATCAGCACGGAGGATTCGCCGATGTCATCGGTCGTCCCAACGTGACCGAGCTGCATGCGATCAGCAGTTGGGACCCGCTGCCGACGCTGTCGGTGCGCGCGGCGTGGTATCGTTTCCATCGGCGCCATCTCGACGACGGCGTGTACAACAAGCAGAATGGTCTCTTTCGTTCGGCGAGTGGATCCACGGCCCGTCATGTGGCCGACGAAGTCGATCCCACCGCCGCCTGGAGGGCGACCACCCATCTCCGCGTGCTGGTTGGAGGGGCCACCGTGCATCCCGGCGCCTTCCTCTCCACCACACCCGGTGGAGCACACGTCGAGCATTGGGGGTATGTCGGTACCACCTTCGCGTTCTGAATTCAGGTTTCATCTCTGTTGGTCGCTCACATCTCCTTGTCCTCATCTTCGATGTTCCGATCACTTCTCGTGTTGATGCTGGCCGCGCCCACGGTACTGGCGGCACAGGTGCGCGCCGCCACACCAGCGCCGCCGCCCCTTCGCGCGCGCCTTGTGGGCACCGTGTTCGACAGCGCGGCCACGCAGTGGCTGGGTGGCGCGACCGTGCAACTGGTCGACGTGGCCAACCCGGCGAATGTGCGTACGGCGATCGCCGCCGCGAACGGGCGCTTCGCCATCGATTCGCTCACCATCGGCACCTACCTGATCGGCTTCTTCCACCAACGGCTCGATCAGCTGGGCATGGAGGCGCCACTCTTTCGCGTGAACATCACGACGCCAGAGGAACTCACCGTGCCGATGGCGATTCCGTCGGCCGAGACGATCATCACCAAACGGTGCGGGCCGGCCAACCCGGAAGAGCCGACGGGACTGTACATGGGATTTGTGCGCAACGCCGCGACCAACCAACCGGTGCCCGCGGCGCGCGTGCGAGCACAGTACTCGGAGGTCACGGTGGGACCGCGTGGCATGGAGCGACGCTCTCCGTCGCGCTTCGGAAGCAGCACCGACGATGGGCTATTCGCGCTCTGCGGCGTGCCGCGCAATGCTCCCGTGACCGCACGGGCCTATGCCGGCGGCGACTCCACCGGGTTCATCGAACTGCGCGTACCGCGCAACGGTCTGCTGGTGCGTGACCTCATGCTCGGCTCCACGAACAAGGGCACGGGCATGCTCCGAGGCTCCGTGAAGAGTGTGAGCGGGCAGACGATCGCCGGCGCACGTGTGGTTCTCTGGGGCGCGAGCGGTAACGGTACGAACACTATGAACGGGCAGTACCTGCTGGACGGACTTCCCACCGGTACCCAGATGGTCGAAGCGCGCGCGATCGGCTACCAGCCCATGCGCGTCGTGGTCGATGTCCCCGCGACAGAAGGCACGACCGCCGACATCACACTCGAAGCGCTCATCGCCACCGTCGACACGGTACGGGTACGAGGCGATCGCGTGTCGAATCAGCTGGCGGAGTTCGAGAAACGGCGTCGCTCGGGCTTCGGCTCGTTCATCGACGAGAACCAGCTCAACAACCGCTCGCCGATCTTCATGGCCGACATCTTCCGCACGGTGCCGGGGATCTCGATCGCGACCGGACAGTCCGCGCAGGGACGCGTGCTGATGCGCGGAAACGCCGGCACCTGTGCGCCTGCGGTATTCCTGAATGGCATGAACGTGCAAGTTCCCGATGGCAACCTCGATGCGATCGTGAACTCGCAAGAGGTCAGGGCCGTCGAGGTGTACTCGCGCACGTCCAACGTGCCCGCGCAGTTCGATTCACGAAACGGCTGCGGCTCGATTGTGGTTTGGACCGGTCCGCGCACGTCGCGTCGGTAGGGAGAACAGCGACACCGGAAGTTCGTGCGCCTGCTTGAGCTTTCGGCGATCAAGACGCACACTGTGACATGGTCTATCCGTCGAAATTGTCACGCGAGAGCGTGGTGGGTGCGGCCCTCGCCCTCATCCGGGAACAGGGCGTGGATGCGCTCGGCATGCGCGCGGTCGCCGCGCGCCTCAGTGTGCGCCCTGCCTCGCTGTATAAGCATGTGGTCGATCTGGCCGGCTTACAGTCACTGCTGGCCGAGCACGCTGCCGGTGACCTGCTCGCGGCCATGGATGCCGCCATCGCTCGCGCGCCGCGCTCGGCGAGCGTTGAATCGCCCAAAATGCCGATGCTGTTCATGGCCAACGAGTATTTGCGCTTCGCCCGCGAGCAGCCGGCACTGTATGCCATGCTTACCAGGGCGACGGTGCGGCTGCCGGTTGCCGAGCCATCGTTGCCGGCCATCGAGCCATCGTCGACGGCCGCGTCTTCAATCCCGCACGTAGCACGTACCGCCGTGTGGAAGCGACTTCTGCAGGTTGTCGGTGACCTCACCGGATCGGCCGACGACGCCGATGCGGCGGTCGCGCTGTGGGCCTTTCTTCATGGGTTCATCGCGCTCGAGCGCAGCGGCATGTTCGGGGCGACTGGTCAAAAGGGCGGCTTTGCGCGGGGGGTGAAGGCCATGGCAGCTGGCTTGCGCCGCCCCGCGTCGGGGAACCATTTGGCGGTTGTGGAACCTCTGGCGTAACGAACAACCGAGTGGCCGACGGAGTAGCATAGGTGCAACGCAACACCCATCATCCCGTTTGGCCGGAGAGGTCGATGCAAGCAATGCTGACCGCAACGAAGCGTCGCGTGGGAACGGCAGTGAGAAGCGGCATCGTGTTCCTTACGCCGGCCCTGTTCTCCGCTTGCGGCGCCGCCAAACTCGGCGGAAGCGGCTCATCACAAGGCACGGTCGCGCTCGTCGTGGAAAATCGTGGCTTCGCTGATGTCAACCTCTATGTCGTGCGCAGCGAAGGCGCGCGCGGCGTACGACTGGGCACCGTGAACGGCGGCGCGACGGTGACGTTCAAAGTGCGGGAAACGTACCTGCAAGCTGGCGCACTGATGCAGCTGCAGGCCCGGGCCATCGGCGGACGCTCGTCCTGGACATCACCGATAATCTCGGTGAGCATGGGTGGCGTCGTGAAGCTCGAGCTCATCGCGACGGGTGCCACCGACTTGAGTCGCAGCCAGTTTTACATCATCCAGTAGCGGTGGGCACATTAAGGCCGAAGGCACTTCGGGGTTTCGTGTAGGTCACTCTCGGCGGGACGGCCCGCTGCGTTGCCTTACCGACCATGGCCGCTGAACGGATCAGCTGTCGACGGACAATCTGCTGAACTGATCACGCAGAGGTCGCGGAGGCACAGAGCACGCAGAGGAACGGTCCAGAATACATGGCTCTTCGGGGTTCAGTGTGGGTGAATCCCGGCCCAAAGGCCCGCGGTGTTGCTTCACGCAAGATGGCCGCTGACCCATCGGCCCCCTCCCGACGCCCCTGTTGTTCGCCCGAGCGTTTCAGCGGCCGGGCTATCGCTTGAATCCGCGTGCGGTCGCGCCAGGCTTCGTGACACGGCCGCGATCGTCGAGACGCGAAATATTCACGTCGATCTTGCGTACGTAATCCAAGGTCTCTACGTAACGCCAGCGCAGCACCGACGGGGCAATCTTCTCGATGTTCCGCCACTGCCGTGGATCCAACTGCCGTTCACGGGCGCGCCGCTGCGCCGACAGCAGGGTCCCTCGTCCGGCGTTGTAGCTCGCGAACATGAATTGTAGCCGATCGTCGGCAATCGAATCATTCTCCCAGCGCAACCAGAGTCGTCGGTCGTACGCGATGCCCGCTTCGATGTTCATCTCGGGATTGTCGATCATGCCGACATCAACATTCTCCGACGTGACTTCGCGATACGTGCTTGGCATCAACTGCATCAATCCGCGCGCCCCGACGCGACTGCGCGCCAGCGGATCGAGATTACTTTCGGCCATACCCTGCGCCTTGAACAGACGCCAATCAAACGCCGGACCGAACGAGCGCTTCGCGGCCTTGCGAAACGTATCATCGTAGCGGTCGGCCGGAGCGCGCGGCTGCGCGGATACGGTCGGCGCATGCACCGCACCCGCGGCGAACAGCACCAGCACACCCCAGCGCAGGCGACGCATCAATTGAGGGCACCGCCAACGACGATCGCCACGGAGATGAAGATCGCGGCGACAAACAGGCCAACGGCCACGTTCCCCTTTCTCAACTCCTCGGCAAAGTCGACCTGAGGGGTCAGCAGGTCGATGATACGATACGCCGCGAACATGAGGACCACACCGAGCGTGGCGTACAGGAAGTTGAGCCCGACGATCGACCATTGCATGAATAGACTGGCAGAGAGTGAAGACGGGTACCGCGTGCGGATTCTCCGTAAGGATCAGCGACGGCGCGCTGTGATCAGCACCGCGATGTCATCCGGGCGCGCGTTGATGAAGTCGAGGCGCACACGCCCGTCGGGCAGCGTGCTCACGATCGCCGGGATGGCACTGTTGGTGAGTACCCAACCGGCCGGCAACACCACGGCATTCGCCGGGCGTCCGAAGCTGCGATCCCACACCAACTCGTCACCCGACAAACGATAGCGGACACTGTCGGTATATGTCTCCGACATACGCAAGCGCGTGGTAGCACCAGCCGCGACCGCAGAAAACCGGAACACCACAATCTCGGTATTCGGCGTGACAGGTTCACCGATCTCGAGCTTCGCGGCCGTTATTGCTACGCCCTTCAGCACATCGAGACGCAACGGTTCGCCCGTGTCGAGATTGCGCGCCGATGGATTCGACACGCGACTTCCCGCGCGCACTACGTTGATGTAGTGATCGGTACCGGCGCGCGATTCCGTGTAGTCGTGATACAGGTCGAACGCGTGCGTTTCCGGCTGCTGCAGAAAGTACACGATCTCCCGAGACTGTCTGGCGCGCTCATCGAGTCGCGCTTGAACACTCGATCGCACCGTGCCGGTCGATGATGCCAGCGACGCCGTCGGGCGCGCGCGCAGGATCAACGGCGCCTCGGCAGGTGTGCCGTTCCAGAAGCTGATCACAATGCGGCCGTCGGCTTCCTGCAGAATCTGCGACGGGTAGTTGCACGACTCGAGCTCGTACCCCTTGGGCAACACGACCGCGTTGCGTTTGATGCCAAGCGGTCGATTGAACACGATCGTCGTACCGTCGGTAAAGTAGCTCCTGGCGTCTTCGTAGGTCTTGTCGATCAGCACGCGCGCTTCGCCACCGTTCTCCGGCACCGGTCGCGCCAGCGTGACGCGGATGTATTGCTGCACGCTGTCGGAAACGCGCACACCACCGGTGCGCGCCACGGCAGCACCGACCACGTCGAACACCAGCGGCTTGCCAGTAGCGCGATCGCTCACGTGCTCATCGGTCGCGATACTGCCGGCACGAATCGGATTGAAGTAGTGCGTGGCGCCGGCGGTTGTGGCGGTTACGTCGTACACAATGCGGAACTTGGCCGAACCCGGCGCCAACAATTCGTATCGGGTGTAGGCATCGGCGTCGGTCTGGCGCGGCGGCGCCGTCTGCGCACCGGCGGGCATCACGCTCGCTACCGTGAAGGCCAGCGTGATCGCCTTGGACCGGCCTCCAACCATGATGCTCAGAAACGTGCGCTGCATGCGGTGCCTCTCAGGAATAGACCGGGCAGCGCTCGCCGGGATTGCGACCAGCGCCCATTATTAGTCTCTGCAAACCTACTGCTCGTCTCCTCCCCAAGCCTCCCCGCGCATGAAGCGTTCTTTCACGGTCGCACCGGTCCTGCTGGCGCTGGTGGCTCCGCTTGCCATTCCGGCCCAAGCAGCGCCGAAAATTGCCCGCCTCGTGATCACGCCCGCCAGCCGGACGGTCACCGCGGGCGACACCATGCGACTCCGAACGGAAGCGCGCGACGCCCAGGGGAACGTGCTCTCCGGCGTCACCTTCCGCTATCGACTCGGCGGCGCTGCGCGCTTCGAAGGACGCGTGGATTCTACCGGTCTGGTCACGGCCAGTTCGACGGCGATTCTGCCGGTAACGATAACGGCCACGATGCCCGGTGCCGCGCCGATATTCGAGGTTATCGAGATCACCGCCGTTCCCGGACCGGCCGCGCGTATCGAACTCTCGCCGACCGCTCCCAAGCTCGTGGTGGGCCAGCGCGTACGCTCCACCGCGCGTGCGTTCTCCGCCAACGAAGACGTGCGCAGCGATCGCGTCACGTGGACGAGCGAGAACCCGCTGGTGGCGAGCGTGAGCGCGAGCGGGCTCATTACCGCGCACAAAGCGGGCCGCACGGCCATCGTGGCCACCGCGGGCAGCGTGTCGCAGCGCCTGCCAGTTTTGGTGGCCGCGTCCGCCTTGTCGTCGTTGACACTGACACCGGGGCACGTAGAAGCGCGCACCGGCGACGTGCTCCGCTTCGCCATTGCCGCGAAGGATGCAGCCGGCAAGCCGATCACCGGACTCACGCCGACCTGGAGCTTCTCGCCCGGACAGGGGCAGATCGACGCCGATGGCGCCTTCGTGGGCTACGAGCCCGGCGACTACACCATCACGGCGTCGTTCGGCGCGCGCAGCGTGGAGAGCACGATCACCCTCGCGCCGCGCGATGTGCGCCGGCCGCTATCGTTGGTCGGCCGCTTGCCACGCACGCGTTTTACCACCGAAGAAGTGTGGATTCATCCGGACGGGAAGCACGCCTATCTCGGCTCGGGCGGCGGTGGCGATGTGCTGTACGCGCTCGACATCAGCAACCCGGCCGACCCCAAGGTTACCGACTCGATCATCTCGAACACGCGGCGCGTGAACGACGTGATGACATTCCCCGACGGCAAGTTCCTCGTGTTCACGCGCGAAGGGGCCAGCGACCGGAAGAACGGCATCGTGATCGCGTCACTCGATGACCCGGCGCATCCGAAGCCGATTGCCGAGTTTACTGAAGGCGTGACCGGTGGCGTGCACTCGGCGTTCGTGTACAAGCAGGAGAAGTTCGGCACGTTCATCTTCCTCACGAACGACGGTACCGGCGCGCTGCACGTGATAGACGTGAACGATCCGTATCATCCAAGAGAGGTAGCGCGCTGGAAAACGGAAGGGCGTCCCGATGCTGGCCGCTCACTGCACGACATCGACTTGCGCGACGGCCTCTTGTACGCGAGCTACTGGAACGACGGGTTGATCGTGCTCGATGTGGGCAACGGGATCAAGGGTGGCTCGCCGTCCAACCCGGTGAAGGTCTCGCAATTCAAGTACGACTTGAACGCGATGTACAAGCAAGTCGAAGTAGACGGCGGCCCGGGCTTCATCCGCGGCACTCATACGGCGTGGCGTCACAAGAACTACGTATTCATCGCCGATGAAGTCTTTCCGGCGGCATCGCCCAAGGGCACCAAGGACGCAGCCGCTGGTCGTGCGTATGGCCGTCTGCAGGTGGTGGACGTGTCCGATATCGCGAATCCGAAGTCCGTGGCGTTCTACGAGCCTGAGTACGGCGGCGTGCACAACGTGTGGGTGGCCGGTGATTCGTTGTACATGGGCGCGTACAACGCCGGCTTCCGCGTGTTCGACATCTCGGGTGAACTTCGCGGTGATCTCCGCGCGCAGGGGCGCGAGATCGGACACCTGAACACCGCCGATATGGACGGCCATGTGAAGAACGCGGCAATGACGTGGGGCGTGGTGGTGAACCCCAAGGACGGACTCGCCTATGTGAACGATGACAACAACGGCCTGTGGATCGTCCGGATCGAACCCAAGCCAGTGAAGAAGGTCGTTCCGTGAGCAGGTGGACCGTGCGCACCGCGCTGCTGACATCGACGATGACGGCGGTGCTGTGCGCACCGTGTGTCGTACCGGCGCAGTCGGCCACCCAGCCACCCACGCGAGACTATCTCGTGCTGGTGGCGAGCGAATCGGTGGACCGCGTGGCGCTGGTGCGCTTCGGTCCGGCTGGCGCGCGGGTAGAGCGCGAGAAGTATGTGGGTTGGTCAAAGATGGAAGTGGCCGGCCCGCATGGTTTAGCGGTTGCGCCCGATGCGAGGGAGTACTTCGTGACGATCGCGCACGGTACGCCCTTCGGAAAGCTCGTAAAGTACGACGCTGCCACCGACGCGCAGCTCGGTAACGTGATGCTTGGCAACTTTCCCGCTACGGCACAGGTATCGCCCAACGGCGCGCTCGTGTTCGTCGTGAACTTTAATCTGCACGGCAACATGGAGACCAGCGATGTTTCAGTGGTCGCGGCCAAGGAGATGGTGGAGATCGCGCGCATCCGCACGTGCACCATGCCCCACGGGTCGCGCCTCTCGAGCGACGGCAACAAACACTACTCGGCCTGCATGATGGACGAGACGTTGGTCGAAATCGATGCCAGCACCTTGTCGGTGAGCCGGCACTTCTTCCTGACGAAGGGGAAGGAAATGGGCATGACGGGAGCGCCGCCCGAGCGCGGGGTGAGCGAGCATGGCGCCCATGGCGACACGCGGAGCGGAGCGAACAGCGACATGTCGGGCCACGGCATGGAGCCACCCAAGCCGGGCGACATCTCCTGCTCACCGACCTGGGCGCAGCCGTCACGCGACGGCGCGCGTGTGTGGGTGGCGTGCAACAAATCGAGCGACCTCGTGGAGATCGATACAAAATCGTGGACGCTGGTGCGTCGTATTCCCGCCGGCCCCGGCGTGTACAACCTTGCCATCACCCACAATGGCGCGCGGCTGATCGCCACGAACAAGCGCGACGCGTCGGTGTCTGTGTTCGACGCGCTGAGCGGAAAAGAGCTCGCGCGCATTCCTACCACGCGGAGAGTCGTGCACGGCATCGCGGTGTCCGACGATGACCGCTACGCGTTCATATCGGTTGAAGGTGTCGGATCCGAACCCGGCACCGTGGATGTGATCGACCTCGCCTCGCTCGAGAAAGTGGCGTCGGTGGATGTTGGACAGCAGGCGGGCGGCATCGACTTCCTGCGATCCGAGGGCGCGACTCACACGCCGTGAATCGTGGGCAGGATGAGGCGCACGGTGTTGTGCCCCACGTAGGCGCCCACGCCGTTGAATGGGACTTCGTGCGCAACCTCGAAGCGCCCGTGATGCGAGATCGCGACCCAGCGCACGATCGAGAGACCCATCCCACGATCGTGCGCTTGCACCTGCGCGTTGTCAGGCTGACCTTGCGCGATGATATCGCTGAGCGCGGCGCCGTCGCTACGGACCTCGAGCACCGCCTCCCGGCGACCTTGAACGGCGCGGCAGGATACCGTGATCGGTGCGCGCGGCACACCGTGACGACAGGCATTTTCGATCAGCTCGAGCAGCGCTTCCTGTAGCAGCGCCGCATTTCCCAGCACGATTACGGGCTCAGCCTCACCGATGGCCAGGCTGTGCCCCGTCACGGCCGCGCGGGCCCGCATCAAATCGGTGCATTCGAGCACCAGTCCATCGAGCTCGACTCGTTGCTCCAGGCGTACTACTTCGCCGGCGCGCGCTTCGGCCAAGAGAAACAGTTCGTCAACGCGCCGGCGCATCTGTTCCGCCGCAGTGCGGATCCGAGCGATTGTAGCGCTAAGCCGCGCGGCGCCGGTCTCCGCCTCCGTGGTGCCGACCGTCAGTACCGTATCGAGGGCAAGCTCCGCTTCGCCCAACACGAGGGTGAGTGGTGTGCGTATCTGATGCGCGGCCTCCCGAACGAATTGTCGATTGCGCTGCTGTGCGTCGGCGAGTCGCACCAGCAACGCGTCGAATTCCGCAGCGAGCGCCCCCAGTTCGCCATCGCCATGCTGCGGCGCCAGGCGACGCGACAGGTCCGTGGGCGCGATGCTCGCAATGTCCATAGTCAGCTGGCGCACGGGAGCGAGTGCACGGCCTGCCAACAGATAGCCCACCAGCAGGCTCGCCAACAGAATGACCGGAGCACCAAAAACGATCGCGATCCCGAGCAGTTCCGTGTCGGCCTCGATCCCTTCGGTCGATCCGAACACCACAATACGAACAGCCCGGCGCGTCGATGGTGAGGCGGCGGCGATCATGATGGTGCTGTCGAACAAACGCGCACGAAGATCGGACCCATCACGATCGATATCGAAACGCGTCGTGCTCGCAGCCGTAACGCCGGCTAACACCCGCGCGCTGATGCCGTCGGGATCCCGGCTCGCCATCACGGCGCCGGAGTCGTCGAGAACGAGAAACGCATCGCCGTTATCCGGCCATTCGGCGACGACTGCACCCGCCACGAAATGGAGGGAAGAATCCGGGGCCTCATCGTGCTCGCGCGTGAGTGCCGCAAGCAGCCCGTTGCCGACACCGTCGAGCTGTGCGTCGAAACGCCGAGTGGACTCTCGTGTGAGAAACGCGAGCGCCCCCGTCGCGAGCAACCCGATACCGACCGCGAACGCGAACGCGAACCCTGCCGCGAGCCGCAGGCGTAGCCGACTAACTGCCATGGTCGCCTCGTGGTCGGTCCGTCAGGACGTAGCCGCTGCCACGCACGGTATGCAGCAACGGCGTGAGCCCGGCCCGATCGATCTTCCGTCGCAGTCGTCCCACCAGCACGTCGACGGCGTTCGCCACCGGATCGAAGTTGTCGTCCCAGACATGATCCAGAATTTGCGCACGACTTACGACCCGCCGCGGATTGCGCAGCAGATACTCGAGCAGCGCGACTTCACGTTGCGTGAGCACCACGGGCACCGACGCACGAGTGGCCTGATGCGACGCGCTGTCGAGTTCGAGATCGGCCAGGCGAAGTACCGGTTCGAATGCCGCCGCCGGACGACGCGCCAATGCACGCAAGCGGGCCAGCAGCTCGCTTACCGCGAACGGCTTGGCGAGATAGTCGTCGGCGCCGGCATCAAGACCCTGCACGCGATCGTTCACCGCATTGCGCGCCGTCAGCACGAGGACGGGCGTACGATCGCCCGTAGCGCGCAGCGCACGGCAGACGCTGAATCCGTCCATGTCGGGCAAGCCGACATCCAGCACGACGAGATCGTACGTCCCATGTGCGAGCGCAACGAGCGCGGCCCGACCGTCCGACACGCCGTCGGGCGCCCAGGCCGCCTCACGAATGACCCGCAGCAGAAAGTCGCGAACCTCCGCATCGTCTTCCACCACCAGGACTCGCATGGCGGTCAAAGTAGCACACTACTGCTCGGCTACGCGCCCGGCTTCTTCACTTTCGCCGCGGCCTTCGCCTTGTCGGCCTTCGCCTTGTCTTCCGCGGCTTCCTTGGCCTCGTCTTCGGCGCTCTCATGCTCAACGCTCACCACGGCACCGCTCGTCGCATCGACCAGCACTTCATCGATACCGCTCTTGCCCGCGACCTCGATGTCGAACGAATACACCAGCTTTCCGTCCTCCTTCTCGATCTCGGCGCTTTGCACCTTGCCACCCGGTACCTTCGCCAACGCCGTGGCCGTGGCGGCACTCGGCGTCACCTTGGCCAGCTTGAGCATTCCGGCCTTCTCTTCTTTCACAGTGACGGCCTGCGCTGACAGGGTCGACGATGCCACCACCAGTGCGATCAGACTTCCTGTAATCATCCGCATAATGTGTTCCTGTTATGAAAGGGCTGCCGTGGTTATGAGTCGAAAGTCCCGCCCGCGCACGGCCACGAGCAGCATAGGTACCGCGAATAACGTGATTGGCATGGAAAGCGCCAGACCACCAATGACGGCGATCGCGAGCGGCTTTTGCATCTCGCCGCCGGCCCCAAGCCCGAGTGCCAGCGGCATCAGGCCGAAGAGCGTACACAGCGTTGTCATAAGAATCGGCCGCAAGCGAATGCGCGCGGCATCCCGAATGCCCGTTTCCAAATCGGCGCCATCGACAAGCATGCGGTGCCGCGTGAAGTCGAGCAGGATGATGCCGTTTTTCACGATCAGTCCGACCAGCAGGATCAACCCCATGAAGCTCGACACGTTCAGCGACACGTCGGTGAGTACAAGCAGTGCGAAGGCCCCGCCAAACGACAATGGCGCCGCGAGAAGCACCACGATCGGCTCCACGAACGACCGAAACTGGAGCACCATCACACACAGCACGCTCACGACGGCCAGCGCCAACACGAGCAGCAGCGTGGAGAACGCAGCCTGCTGACTGGCATAGCGTCCGCCCAATTCAACGCGCACACCGGCCGACGCAGCGTTCGACGCAGCGTTCGACGCAAGGATACCCTGCACATCGGCCATCACGGCGCTCAATGCACGCCCCTCGACCCCTGCCGTGATGATCACCAACTGCTCCGGATTTTCGTACTGCCGCGCAGCACTCAGTTGCGCGAATGCGGAAGCGGAGTCCAGGCGGGCAATCGTATGTCGCGTCGAGCGCGATAACGCGCTCGCGACGGCCTCGGCGCGCGTCACGACGCGCGCCGAGGCTGCCGACTGGGCATGGGCCAAGGTACCGAGGCCCGTGCCCGCGACCCACATGACGACGAGTCGCCTCCCACCCCGCATTCGGCCTGCCATCTGCTACAGGCGATCCAACACAAGGATCGCGGAGGTACCGGGAATGACCGATGCGCGCGCCGTGACCTTCAGCGTGAGCGCGTCAAAGTGAATGGCGTCGGGTTTCGCCCCGGTCACCTTGACGCGTCCGAGGACGGACAGCTTCTCGAGATCGAAGATCGTGACCGAGCTGTCGCGCCCGTTGCTGGCGTAGCCGCGTCCGAGCGCTGGCGCGAGAGCAACACCATGAATGCCGGGTGTATCGCGCAGTTCACCGACGACCGTGTCGTGATCGATATCGACGACCACCATTCTCGTCGCGTGCGACACGTAAAGTCGTCGCGCCTCCGCGTCGATCGTCAGGTAATCCCACCCGCCATCGGCACCGATCGGGATCGTCTTCGTAACATGGTACCCCGCTTCGGGCACCGACTGTGCGTCGCCGGCAATCGTCGGCATCGTTACCATCCAAGCCGCAAGAAGCGTCCAAAGCCAACGAAGAGTCAAGCGCGGGTAGGACGCAGATACGCACGGAATGGAAAACCGGGTCGGAGGAGGGCGTGACGGCATGGTAGAAGGCTACGGCCCGATCATGTCAGGAACGTGACAGGCCGCTGCGGCATTCCCGAAAGGCGTCCCACGCCCGATCTTCTCTGTCCATGACCCTCAGGAACAACATCCTCGAACGTGATCATCTCGGCGCGTTCTGCACACACACGCACGTGGAACGCGCCGGCGCTGGCAACGGTCCGCTTCGCGGCCTTTCGTTCGGCCTCAAGGACATTTTCGATGTCTCCGGACATCGCACCGGCTTCGGCAGTCCTGACTGGTTCGACACGCATGGCGAAGCGTCGAGCACGGCCACCGTGGCCACGCTGCTACTCCAAGCCGGCGCCACTCTCGCCGGGAAGACGCACACCGAAGAGATGGCGTTCAGTCTGACCGGCGAGAACGCGCATTACGGCACGCCACTCAACCCAGCGGCGCCGCATCGTGTGCCGGGCGGATCGTCCAGTGGGTCCGCGGCGGCCGTGGCCGGACGCTTGGTCGACTTCGCCATCGGCAGTGATACAGGCGGCTCCGTCCGGGCGCCGGCCAGCTTCTGCGGCATCTACGGCATCCGCCCCACGCACGGCCGGATTTCACTCGATGGCGCGTGTCCACTCGCACCGATCTTCGACACCTGCGGTTGGTTCGCACGCGACGCGTCGCTGCTGGCGCAGGTGGGCGATGTGCTGTTGGGTGGTTCGCCGAACACCCCCGGTCGTGTGTTGCTGGCCACCGATGCCTTCGCCCTCGCGCTCCCTGGTGCGACGGAAGCGCTCGCCCCCGCTCTGGCCCGCGTGACCGCCCTACTCGGCGAAGCCGAGCCGATTACGGTAAGCGACGAAGGACTGCCCGCGTGGTTCGACGTGTTTCGCGTGCTGCAGTACGACGATATCTGGACCACGCATCGCGCGTGGGTCACACGCGTGCGCCCGAAGTTCGGTCCGCAAGTCGGCCCGCGCTTCGAGGCGGCGGCGCAGGTGCAGGCGCACGAGGTCGCGGCCATGCGCGAGCGCCGCATCGAGATCTCCTCGCGACTGGACGCGTTGCTTGCGAACAACGCAGTGCTGCTGCTGCCCACGGTGCCGGACATCGCACCGTTGCTGCGGCTCCCGCCGGCCGAGACGGTCGCGTTTCGCGAGCGGGCACTGGCGTTGCTGTGCATCGCGGGGCTGGGTGGACTGCCACAGGTAAATCTGCCGTTCGGCACGCTGAACGGGTGTCCGATCGGTCTCTCCATGATCGCTTCGCGCGGGAACGACGAGATGCTGCTGGAGATCGCGGCGCGGCTTGGGCCGGTGTCGGGCTGAGATCGCTGAACAGACAACGCTGGGAACGCCGAGGCGCAGAGCGCGCCGAGGTCAACTTTCTGCAGTTCTCTGCGCCTCGGCGTTCTCAGCGCCTCAGCGTGACCAGTTCTTTGAACGCTCGATCCGCCACGCCGCCAGCTGAAGCACCACCCTCGCGCCCACCATGGCCGGCCGCTCAACCTACCGCTCGAAATACAAGGGCTCGCCACGCTCTACACGACCGCATGACCGACATGGCCAGCAGTGGCACGGCACCTGCTTTGCAATGGACCGGGGTCTTCACTCAAACAATCCGGAGATTGTATGGACGAGCAGCAAAAGCGCATCGAGGATCTTTATGAACTGGTCGACGGCATCGAAACCGCGATGTTCGTCACACAGCGCGGAGACGGACAACTCGTTTCCCGGCCGATGGCCACTCAGAAGCGAAATCCCATAGCCGATCTGTGGTTCGTGACTGACGTCGAATCGAACAAGATCGACGAACTCGACGAACATCCGCGAATCAACCTCAGCTATTTCAGCACCAAGACCTACGAGTGGGTGTCCGTGTCCGGCACCGCCACCGTTTCGACTGATCGCGCCACGATCCGCGAGCTCTACCAGCCCGACTGGAAAATGTGGTTCGGCGAACTCGACGAAGTGCGCGACGGTGGTCCCGATGATCCGCGTTTGACGCTCGTGTTGGTGACTGCGGAAAGCGTGCTCTACATGAAGCAGGAGAAGTCGAAGCCTGTCGTACTCTTCGAGCTGCTCAAGGGTAAAGTCACCGGCGAGCGGCCGGAGATCGGCGATGTGAAGTCGGTCACGCTGTAGGTGCACACATGCGGTGCCACTGATGGCGGATCGCCAGCGTCAGGGCAGGCAGTTCCCGTTGGGTGCAACTCCGGAGAACTGCTGCGCGAAAAACGGCAGCACGCGCTGCTCGAATCGCTGTCGCGTGCGATTTGTGTGGTCGCCGGCAAACACGTCGAGCCGAAAGGGAATTTTCGCGCGGGCAAGTTCGTCGGCGAACGCTCGCGATCCCAGCGACACGCTGGTGATTGCGTCGTCGAGACCGTACTCGATCACGACGGCGCAACTGCGTTTCATGCCCGTGGCATCTTTTGCCAGCAGATCGGTGGGCAGGAACTGCGACCATGTATTTGGCGTGTCGTACGGCGCTCCGAACGCCGCCGTCATGGCGCGGGCGATGCGCACACTGACGGCCATAGCCGGCGGTGTCACAGTGGTGGTATCCCGTACGTAGCGCCACACGTCACTGGATGCAGCCAACTCGCCGACCATCGCCGTGCAGCATGGACTCATCGCGTACACCGAGCCGAACAGCTCGCCGTGCTTCTGCGCGAGGTACAGCGCTCCGAAGCCACCCATCGATTGTCCGGCCAGCCCACGCGATAATCGTTCGGGACGCGTGCGATAGCGGGCGTCGATGAAGCGCACCAATTCATCGGCCACGAATTCTTCCCATTTGCCGAAGGCCGCCGAATTCACATAGAACGTGCCACCCATCGCGTTGTCGGCACTCGGCATCACCACCAGATATTCGCCGGCGTCGACGCGCCACAAACTGTCCATCGTCTGCTGCAGGTCGAGCCCCTGATAGCTGCCGTCGAGCCACTCGCGCGGATGCGACGTGAAGCCGTGCAACAGGTACAACACGGGGAAGCGCCGGTTGGGCGTGCGGTCGTAGCTGGGTGGCGTGTATACGAACACTTCGCGATTCGGCGTATCGCCGATGGCATTGCCGGCGATGGCCTTGGAGTGGATCGTGTCGACGAGAATGCGACCCTGCGCGACGGCGGTCGTCGCGACGCAGAGCAAGAGTAGCAGGAGCCGCATCAGGAAACCGAGAGGCCGACGCATCTGATTACACATCCGATTATGGTAGCGCATGAACGCTAGCGCTGAACGGATACGGTGAGAACGAATGCAAACTTGATGCACCATCGACACCAATCTCCTCGAAATACCGGGCGGTTCAGTTGCCAAGAGCAACGTAAGATGAAGAGCAGACATGTCGAACTACTCCGTGTCGAGCGTCGAGCGTAGCGCGTCCAGCAATCGTTCGGCGGTCAGTGTCCCCGCGCTCGAATCGCGCAGGAGCCCCTGCAGCCACGCGCGATACGCAACACCCAACGTCACGCCGTTGGTAAGCGTGACGAGCGGGCCGACCATCATCGCACGCCGCTCCGCGTCCGCTGACGCTAGGCTCGCACCCATGTGCGCCACGTACGTCTTGAACGCACCCATCTCCACGTTTACCGCGTCGAGCTCGTCGCGCAGCAATCCTTGCATCTCATCCGACGTCAGTCTCCCGGAGAAGAACAGCTTCACCAACAGCGGCTCGCGGCGAGGCACGGCGGGAGCGGAGGCAGTGAGCCATTCGTCGAGTGCGGAAAGCCCACTGGCCGTGGCGTGAAACAGCTTGCGGTCAGGGCGTGTCTCCTGCGCGATCCGCTCATGCGCAACCAGCCCGGCCGCCTCCAGCTCGCTCAGCATGCGATAGATCGCCGCCTGATCAGCCGACCAGAAGTGACGCACCGACTGGTCGAAGGTGCGCTTGAGATCATACCCGCTCATCGGCCGCACCGAGAGAAAACCGAGGATGGCATGACGGAGCGACATCGAAAGTTCAACTCGCAAAGGTTCGAAAACGCGGCGTGCCTTCCGCCTGTGAAGCATAGTAGACGTGCGTAGCATATGATATGTCTCATATCAGGGGCCCCGCGCCAGCCGACGTTACTCACCCCACCTGCGAGCGCGTACAACGTTGGCTTCACCAACGTGCCGCAGACCGGAGTATCCGTTACGCCTCCCATTCCCACTGGCGGCGGGCACCTCCATGGTGCAATCCTCCATCGTCCGTCCGCCGGCCTGTTCATCGCTCCTCACGCTCCCGTGGCTTCGCCCCTTTTCGTCATCGCCCAATACCTGCTGCCCAAGCAGGCCCTCACGTCATTGGCGGGCGCCTTCGCGTCGGCCACGCGTGGCGAACAGACGACATCGGTGATCCGCTGGTTCGTCGCGAAGTACGGCGTGAACATGAGCGAGGCCGCCGAGCCCGACATCGCGGCGTATGCCACGTTCAATGATTTTTTCACGCGCGCCCTGAAGCCGGGGGCGCGTCCGATTGCCGATGCGGACTTCACTTGCCCGGTGGACGGCGCAATCAGTCAGTTCGGCCCGATCACCGGCGATCAGATCTTTCAGGCGAAGGGGCACCGTTACTCGACCACCGCGTTGGTGGGCGGTGATGCGACACTCGCCGCGCCGTACGCGAACGGTGACTTCGCGACGATCTACCTGAGCCCGAAGGACTATCATCGCATTCACATGCCCTGCGATGGGCGGCTCGTGCGCATGATTCACGTGCCGGGCGATCTCTTCTCGGTAAATCCGACCACCGCGCGCGGCGTGCCGGGGCTCTTCGCGCGCAACGAGCGGGTGGTGTGCGTATTCGAAGGCGCGCACGGGCCGTTCGTGTTGGTGCTGGTGGGCGCCACGATCGTGGGTAGCATGGCCACCGTGTGGCACGGTATCGTGAATTCCACGCGCCCGGGCACGGTGCGCGAGTGGCACTACACCGATCAGGCCATCCATCTCGAGAAGGGTGACGAGATGGGCCGCTTTCTGCTTGGCTCCACGGTAGTACTGCTGTTCCCGCTGAACAGCGTGGCGTTTACCGGGCAGTGGGCCACTGAGGTGCCGGTGCGCATGGGTGAACCGATGGGACGCACGCTGGAAACGTAACGCGTCGCGTTACGAGATTTTCTTCGTACCAACCCGTACGAACATCGGCACGAACATCATCGCCGCCGCCAGCAGCAGCGAGACGAGGCTGATCATCTTGCCGCGCGCATACGTTGCCGACTCGAACCATAAGCGCACGGTTTTCGCACCCGGCGGAATATCGACGCTGATCAACGTGTGATCGGCGCGCCGCACGATTCCCGGCTTGCCATCGACTTCGGCGTGCCAATCGGGATACCAGTTCTCCGACACCAGCAGTTGACTCGTGGCCGCTTCGGCACCGGTCAGCGCAATACGCATCTTGCCGGCGCTCCACTCGGTCACCGCGGCCTTCACCTGCGGCGTGGGGAACGGCGGTGTCGCCGCCGGTGACGTGGCCGTGGACGTATCCGGCAACAACGCCACGCTGCTGATCGGGAAACGTGGATCGATCACGGTAGCCAGCCCCTGCTCTTCGGTGAGCTTGGCCGACACCGGCAACACACGCGCATACGCCGGCGCGGCATCGCTTTCGTACAGCGTGGCCGTGGTGCCGAATGCCGTTGGCGACGGCGGCACCACCTGATGGAAACCCGCCACCAGCTGTGTGTCCTGCAAGATTATGTAGCGTATCGACAACAGATCGAACATCTGCGGCGTGAGCAGGTTACGGAATCCGTCCTTCGCGCCGACCAGTTCGTTGTAGCGTTGCAGCTGAAAGCCGTGGTAGCCCATTGCATTCGGAATGCGATACGCCATGAGAATCGACTGACCGTAGCTGTTACCACCGTCGATCACGCGATACGGCGGCGGTACTTTTTTCAGGTACGTCGTGACGGCATCGTCGGCGAACTGCGAACTGGCTCGTGCCGAGAAGGTGAAGAACTGACGGTCGACGCTCCACAGATCGATTCCCAGGAACACCAGCAGCGCAGCGGTCGCGACGCGCGGCGCGATACGACCCGCCGCAGTGGCCCAGAGCACCGCACCACCGAGCACCACGAACACCAGCAATCGCAGGGCACCGCTCCGCAGATACGGCGCGTTGGCCGAAACCGCCTCGAGACGCTCCGGAATAGCCAGCGATTCCGCGAGCCCCTGCAGGCCCCCCACCGTGCCCAGCAGTGCAAACACCGCCGCACCGCCGACCACGATCAGCACCGTGCGCATCGGCACGGCGCGCGCCAGCAGCCGATCGACTCCCACACCGGCCAGTACGCACACCAGAAATGCCGGCAGGTAAAACACCATACCCATCGCACGGATCTTCTTCACGAGCGGCAGCAGTTCGTAGAACGGCTTGTAAAAGGGCGTGTAACCCGCAAACGAGAACATGAGGAAGAACAGCGCACTGACACCGATCACGATCACGAGACGACGACGCGCCTTGTCACCCAACGCCAGCGCGGCGAGGGCGAGCGGCAGGAAGCCCATGTACTCGGTATGGAACTTGATCGGGTTGCGCCCCCAG
>NZ_JBDNFF010000066.1:0-5756 GCF_041689975.1 Gemmatimonas sp. | reverse complement strand
CTTTGCCGATCAGGGTGTCCATGTTCATGAACACCCCAACGATCTTGGAGAGAAAGGAATTCGCGCCCCGCATCGCCCACGTGACGCGCGTGCCACCGTTTGCCGACTCGAGATTGAACTCGACGACGTTGTGCCCTTCGAGCGGCTTCAGCATATCCAGCTGCATGGTAACCTTCGATGGCGGCATCAGCTCGCGCACCGTCATCGTGCCCTCACCGGCCTTCGCGTTGCCACTCCAGTAGTAGCTCGCACCAGCGGCACCGGGTGTGCCGTTGAAGACCTTCTTCATTTGCGGATCGAGCTTCTCGTATGGCGACCACGTGTCCCATCGGTGCAGGTCGGCGATCCGGGGGTAGATCACCTCAGCGGGCGCCGACACGATGACGGAGCGTTCGATCGCAAACGCATCCGGCTGCTGCGATGCCATGAGCAACAACGCGCCCAGCAGAACAAGCAGGATGATGCCGACAATCTTGAGCATAGGTATCTCGGCCGTGGGAGGACGTGGGAGGAGTGATATAGTGCGGAGCGGGCCGCACCGGCGCTACCCGTGTCCCACACACGAGCGACGTCAGTCGCGCGGCAGTTTGAGCGGCTCGACGGCACGGGTCCGCCAGGCGTGTCCCGCGTCGCGTACCACCGTGACACGCCACGCCGAGTGACAGTGCTCGCCACAGGTACGCGCCACCACTACAGTCGCGCGCTCGATACCGACGGCGTTGGATCCGAGAACGACCGGACGAGTGAGGGCCACAAGGCCACTGCTGGCGGGGAAGCGCGCGAACCACGACTCCCATCCATCAGGGCGTGCGCGGAACTGTTGCTCGAGTGTTGCCAACGTCTCCAGATGCACCGGCATGGGCAGCGCGAGTGTCGCCGTATCCGGCTGCTGCGCCTCGACCGACACACCGGATTCGCGCAGCAGTTGCAGCGCAGGCGACAGGTTCGCCCCGTCGTTCCAGAAGACGAGTTGCTTCGCGTGTTCCCGCGACTCGAACAGGGTGAGCAGTGCCGCGCGCTGCACCGAGGCCTGATCACGATCACTGAGTGCTGGCGGCCGCGGTCGCAGCAGCAGCCAACCACCGAGCACCAGCACGATCGGGAGCAAGTAGAACGACCGAACGCGAACACCAGCGCGGGTCACAGTTTACGCGTCTTCGTTTGCGGCGGCGGCGACGTCTTCCACCAGCGCCTGCAGTTTGCCGATGGTGTTCCAGTTGCGCGCGGTCACGCGGTCATCGAGCAGTTTGGCGACCGCGAGCACGAGCTCACTCTCCGAGGCACCGTCCGGCGCGTGCTGATACGCGGCGCGCGAGCCGATATGGAGCGTCTCCTCACCCCATTCCTGTTCCAGCAGCGCCAAGAGCGCCTGTCGATCGTACATCTCGCGCCAGATCGAGACGAACAGGCAGCTCGGGTCCACGTCGTCATCGTCGATCGTGTTCTCCTCGATGATCCGGTCCAGCTCCGCTGCGGTGATCACCAGGACGCGCGTCGACACTTTCATACGCTGCAGAATGCCCTGCTCGAGGGCGATCGCCGCTTCTTCGGTCGGTCTGCCGTGCGCGGCGTACACCAGATTGCCGCTGTTCAACAGCGTTCGCGGATTGCCGAAGCCGAGGCTGCGCGCGAGCTCGCGGAGCTCCAGCATCGGTACTTTCTTCGAACCACCAACGTTGACGCCACGCAGAAGGGCGATGTGGACGTCGTCTCGATCCCGGGAAATTCGTGCCATGCCTGATTATAGCCCTGGCGTCCCGACGGGAGGCGGTAAGTGGGCGAGCTCGACCTTGCTGAAGGTCGTGGGCCTTCGGACCGCTCGTGGATGGAGGCAAGTCGCCGTGCCATATGGAGCTAGGCAACCATAATCCTGAAAAATAGCCGTTCGACTATTTGCGTTTCCGGGGAACACCTTGTACCTTATTCAGAGCGATGCATGCGCCTCGGCGTAGGGACAAGTTCCGATAGAAACGGGCCTGCCAAATCGAGCGGGTCTTTTTTGTTTGCATCGTAGTCACCGAGTGGTGGCGACCGTCGTGAGGTTGATCACGAGTACCAGGTGGTTGGTTCCGTTCTGCATCGGCTCGTCTGTCCGCGTGCTCCGACTGACACCAGCACCAAATCAGAAACAGGAGTATCGCGATGCGTACGACCGGCACAGTCAAGTGGTTCAACGATGCCAAGGGCTTCGGCTTTATCACCCCGGCGAACGGGCAGAAGGATTGCTTCGTTCACCATTCCGCCATCCAAGGCGGCGGATTCAAGTCGCTGACCGAAGGCGAGACCGTTGAGTTCGATATCGTGCAGGGCCAGAAGGGTCCGGCCGCTGAGAACGTTACGCGGATGGGTCGCTAATTCGGGCCTTCAGCTCTTTCGTCATGAGTGCTTCGCGTAAAACGAAACACGCATGACGTCCCGAAGCGCCGTGTGCCCGGACCTCTGTCCGCCACACGGCGCTTCGGCGTTGTCCCCTCTCACCGGGAACCACGCATGATTGACAGCGCACCCGCCGAACGCGCGTTTGATCCGCGCGATACGGCTGCACGCACTTCTTTCCTGTCCTCACACCGCGCTCAGGCCGTTTGCACGCGCGAGTTTGCTCGTTTGTCCGAAGGCCTCGTCGCGGCCACAAAGGTCCTCGCGGTTCAGACGTCGATCGAACCGCCTACGGTTCGCCTGTCGCCCGATCGCTGTATCGTCCAACTCGGCCCCGTCGCCCTCACGGTCGCGTGGCTGCGCAACGGCACCGATGTCCCGGCGGCCGGTCAGTTACTGTGCATCGTGTGGCGTGGCGTGATCGCGCCGCGCGGTGAACATGCGCCCGAACGGCGTGGATGGCGGCAGGTGCCGGCCACTCCGCAGTCGGTTTGGGAAGAGACCTGTCTTCCCTCCGCCACCAGCGAAGCCACGTGGCATTGGCATCCGGAGTCGCTGGAACGCGAAGGCTACGCTTCCCTCGAACTCGCAAGCCGCTGTATCGATCAACTCCGGACGGCTCTCGAGGCGCTCCTTCAGGACGCGCCGATCGACTCCGGTTCCACGACCTAGTACGACGTGCGCATGACCAAGGAGGCTCTATGAAGGAAGACGCCATCGAATTCGAGGGAGTCGTGTCGGACGTATTGCCCAGCGCGATGTTCCGTGTCGCTCTCGAGAACGGACATTCACTGCTGGCCACCATGGCAGGAAAGATGCGCAAGTTTCGCATCCGCATCCTCGCCGGTGACAAGGTCACGGTCGAAGTCTCGCCGTACGATCTGAGCCGCGGCCGCATCACGTTCCGCCACAAGTAGCTCCGTCACATCGTTCCAAGCGCAGTGCGGATTCGCACTGCGCGGCAGACGGGCCACGCGCAGGTTGCCGCGGTGAGTGAACCTTGCTTCACAATCCACGTTCGATCACATCAGGCTCGAGCCTCCTCATGCGCGCTGTCCGCCTCTGTGCACACGGTCACCCCGTTGAAGATGCCGACGTCCCGATGCCGCATTGCGGTCCCGGTGACGTCCTTGTACGTGTTCGCGCCGCCGGTATCTGTCATTCCGATGTGCATTATCGAGCCGGGCGCTCGCGCGTCGACCCGCTTCCCCTCACGCTCGGACACGAAGTCGCGGGCGAGATCGTCGAAGTCGGCCATGATGTGCTCAACCACAATGTCGGCGACGCGGTCTGCCTGCATTATCTGGTCACGTGCAGACAGTGCGACGATTGTCTCGCCGGCCGCGAGCAGTTCTGCGCCGCCGGCAAGATGATCGGGCACTTCACCGACGGCGGCTGGGCTGAGTACATCGTGGTTCCGGCCCGGAACGCAGTACCGCTACCGCATCGCGTGCCGTTCGAGCAGGGCGCGATCATGATGTGCTCCTCGGCGACCTCGCTGCACGCGCTCCGTAAAGGCCGGCTCAAGGCTGGCGAGACGGTGCTCGTGGTCGGCGCCGGCGGACTGGGAATGTCGGCCGTGCAGCTTGCCCGGGCTCTCGGTGCCTCGGACGTGATCGCCGTGGATAGGGACCCGCTGAAGCTGGCGCTGGCCGAGCGCTTCGGCGCACGTACGATCCGCGCTACCGAGCTCTCGACTGAAGAGGTTGTGACGCAAGTGCGGGACATGACCAATAGGCGCGGCGTTGATGTGGCGCTGGAGCTGGTGGGATCGCCCGACACGATGCGAACGGCACTGCAGTCGCTGGCGCCACTGGGTCGCGCGGTGGTGGTCGGACTGTCCGACATCAACCTGCCGGTCGATACGTATCGCGACCTGATCGGCCGCGAAGCGGAGCTGATCGGGTCGAACGATCATCTGCTGAGCGAGCTGTACGAACTGGTCGAGATGGCCGAAAAGGGCATTCTCGACCTCACCGACGTGGTGACGAACACGGTGCCGCTTCAGGCCCGCGATATCAACGCGGTGCTGGACGCCCTCGCTCGGCATGAGGCTCCCGTCAGAACCGTCGTGGTACCGTAGCGTCGGACTCATGGACGCCTGGCGGGCGATAGCCCTGCTCCAGCAGATGCTGAACCGATAGAAAGCGTGGTTCGGGAATGTCGTCCCACCCGCACCAGCACCATTCCGCACATTTCTCCGGCTCCAGCACGCAGGGAGACCCAACCGGCGCCGTGGCGAGCACGAAGAGGGTGACGTAATGCTTGCCCGCCGCTTCGAAAATGTCATTGGTGAACGGACCGAAGCCGGTCACGGTGGCAACGAGTCCAGTCTCTTCCGCCACCTCGCGGATGGCGCAGTTCGCGACAGACTCACCGAACTCCAGATGTCCACCGGGGAACTGCCACGTGTTGTGTCCCTGCGTGCCGCCGAGACGGCGGCCCACGAGCACGCAGCCGTCGCGGACGACGACGACGGCGACGCCTACGCGGGGGACGTCCGCACGGGGGGCGAGTTCTACTTCCATACCACGATCTCGTCGAGCGGCTTGCGCGACAGGTCGGGGACTTTCGCATCGACCGCAGGATAGCCGACCGGCATCACGAGCATCGCTTTCTCGTTGGCCGGCCGCTCCAGTAACTCGCCGAGGAAGCCCATGGGGCTCGGCGTATGGGTCAGCGTGACGAGCCCCATCGTGTGGATCGCAGCGATAAACAAACCGGCGGCGATACCGCAGGACTCCTGTGTGTAGAAGTGCGTGCGCTTCTCGCCGTCGGGAAAGAATCCGTACGACTGGCGGAAGAGCACGATCACCCACGGCGCGTCCGTGAGATGCGGCTTGTGTTCGTCCGTGCCAAGGGGCGCTAAGGCATCGAGCCATTCGGGCGTCGCACGGCCGGCGTAGAACGCACGTTCTTCCTCCTCGGCTGCGTCGCGCATTCGCGATTTCAGGATGTCGTCCGACACGGCGACGAACGTCCACGGCTGCTGATGCGCACCGCTCGGCGCGGTTCCCGCTGTACGTATCGCCAGCTCGATGAGTTCGCGCGGCACGGGGTCGGTACTGAAATGCCGCGTTGTGCGGCGCCGATCCATTTGCGCGTAGTACGCACGGGCACGGGCGAGGGACTGGCCGGGCGTGACGCGCTCGAAGGCCAAGGGGACAAACGGAGGGTCGGAAGTCATGCGGCGCGGACGTGACGAGGGGGTGAACAGCTAGGGGCGCCAGGAATGAACGGCGCCAGGAATAAACGGCGCCAGGAATTACGGGCGCTAGGAGTAAACGGCGTGAACTGCGGCAAACGGAACGGCCAAAAGCGCGTGCGCTCCTGGCCGTTCCGCCGTTTACTCCTGGCGCCGTTTACTCCTGGCGCCGTTT
>NZ_JBDNFF010000065.1:0-3436 GCF_041689975.1 Gemmatimonas sp. | reverse complement strand
TGGCCTTCTCGCCCGGTGGATCGTCCGGCGGCACCGGAGCTGCCATCGCGGCGGCCTTCGCGCAATTCGGACTCGGCACCGACACCGGCGGCAGCATTCGCGGCCACTTGCCAGCGGCGACACCAGCGACTACCGCTATCGCTCGGTGCGTGATCATGCGCTGCCAATGATGCGCGACGTGGTGACCGGCCTGCTGGCTGCGATTCAGCTGGACGCGATCGTCTATCCAACGCAGTCGGTAAAGCCCGAGCGCATCGACGCCATGGCCGATGCGTTAGCCGCCGACGCGAGAAACCTCGCCAACCTGACCGGCTTCCCGGATCTCAGCAACTGACCCGCGCTCGCCGGCGGCCGGTAACTACACCGGCCTTGCCGGGCGAGGTGGTCCGTCTCAGGTAGCTCTATGCGAACCGCGCCCTACGCGTGGATGTACTTCTCGTACACCGCACTGAAGTCCTTTCGCGTGTGATCGTCGCGCACGGCATCGTTCATCGCATCGAGCACCGCGCGGTAGTGGCTCACCACGGCCGCCGGATCGATGACCGGGTTGTTCAGCTTCATCATGGAGCCGAGGATGGACGCCGCCGCCATCGCGTGCGCACGTCCGACCTCATCGCGCCGCTGCAGCTTGCCGATGGTGTAGAGCGCCTTGTACATGTCCTTCAGTGCTTCCAGATGGCTCTTGCGCACATCGATGCTGAACAGCTTGTCGCCGATCGTGAACTTGAGCTCGATGTCGAGGTCCACGGTACCCGCCGTTTCGATCGACACATGGGCGATGGCATACTGCGCGTACTCGTACCGACGGATCACACGCTTGGCCGAAATGGCCGACTCGCCGTCCACGTGGATGAGCGCCAGGTTGGTGAAGCAGTACTCGTCTTTCCTCGACTTGATCAGGAAGTAGATCTTTTCCTGGTCTTCGTGAAAGAGATAGTCATCGGCATCGACCTTGTCGAAGTCCTTGGACTCGACGATGACACCGATGTCGCTGAGACCAAGCGCCTCGGCGGCGAACTTCTTGAACATGTGGTCTCCCGTTTCTGGAATGACAGCTAGCGCACGCCCATCACCGCTGCGAGTCGTGCCACGAATTTAGCACTGCGCAGCATCGCCGGGATATCGGCAAACTCACCAGGCTCCGCGCGTGCGCCTCCACGCTCTCCGCCCATGCCGATTGCCAGCGTCCCACCGGCGATCGCCACATTCAGGTTCGAAGAACCGGCAATCCCGAGCTGCGGTGTCATGCCGAGGGCTTTCGCGATGCTGACCGACGCGCGCACCAGTTTCGACGTATCCGCGCCGGCGACCTGGCCACCGGCGGTCTGCTGGAGTGGCCGCATGTCGAAGCGCGTGCCGGTTTCGCGCGACACACTGTCGAGCACCGCGCGCACGGTGGCTTCGTTGCGTGCAATGGCGGGTGCTTCGAGCGCCCGGATGTCGACGGAAAACCACGCGCTGTCGGGCTTGCGATTCACGACATCGCCGGAGCGAATCATCGAGATGTTGAGCACCGAGCGACTGTTCGCGGGCGGCTGCGGAATGGCCAGGACACGGTCGACCGCGCGTGCGATTCCCTGATTTACGTTCGGCAGACCGCCGGTGAGCGTGTGCCCGCCCTGATGATACGCCCACACCCGCCACCAGTGAATGCTGATGGCGCCGTACGTGAGCGAACGACCGTCGCCCAAGACATCGACAAAAGCATCCGCTCGCGACTTCCAGTCGGCATACAATGCCTTCATGCCGATGAGTCCCGTCTCCTCCTGTGCGACCGCCGCGAACACCAGGTCATGCTGCGGCCGTACACCGGCCGCGACGAGCGCGCGGGCGGCGCCGAGCACGGCGGCCGTGGTGCTCGACGTATTGGTGCCGGGGCCGATCACACGATCACCGCTCACATACGGCGCGCGTGTGGCACTACGCTGATGCTGTGCCACTGGCGCCAGATCATCGAGCGTTGCTACGAACACGATGGCGCGGCGCGACGCATCGGGCAGCGAACCGCGGATTCGTCCGGTCACATTCGGAGTCTTGTCCACCATCACATCCGTCAGACCGATCGCGCGCATCTGAGCCGCGACGGCCTGCGCGCGTTCCGCTTCCTCACCGGACGGGGACTGAATGGTCGCAAGACGGACCAGATCCGCCGCGAGGCTATCGCGACGAGACTCGACCAGCTGGTCGAGACGCGCGGCCAGTGCGGACGGTTGCGCCTGCGCGGCGACCGGCAGCGCGAGCGCACAAGCAAAGAGCGCACGAAGTACGGTCATGGTCGGTACGGTGCCTTGACCTTCATCGAGATGCCGGTCGTTCCCCACTGCAATCTGAGCGTCGCTTCGTCGCGCAGCACCATTGGGAACTGGTACGTCAGCGTTTCCACCGACGTCGCCTGATCCGGAACGACCTCGAGCCGCAGCAAGTCGAACGCGGCGCCCGGATACGGCGTATGCTGAATATTTTTCTTGCGATTGAGAATAAATGTCCACGGGCCCGCCTCGCGCGGAACGAGCCACGCGGTGTACGTACCCTTGGCCACGGGCGCGCCATCGAGCGTGATATCACGGTTGATCGTGATCTGCGTGGCAACGTCGGCCCCGGGATGCCAGATGCTGTCCCACGGCACCAGCGCACCGAACAGCGCACGCCCACGCGCCGTGGGTCGCCCGTACGCGATCGAGATATCGGTGAACGCCACGCGCTGCGCCACGGTCCCGCGCTGACTGGGTGGATAACCCTGAGCCAGCAGCGATGCAGTGGTCACAAGGGTCACTGCGAGGAGCGGAACGAAAAATCGTCGCATCATCATCATGGTAAAATAGCGGCGTGGCGAATCAGGCAAGTTCGTCGGAACTGATCACAGAGAGAAAAGAAGGCTCTTCGGGGTTTCGTCTGGGTGAATCTCGGCCCTCCGGCTCGTGGTTGTTGAGGGTGTTTTCGTTTGGCCGCGGCATGGTAGCGGCCATCTGCGGTGAGGCAACCCAGCGGGCCTTTGGGCCGAGACTCACACGCACTTACTGATCAGTGCAGCAAATAGTTCTGGATTGTCTGCAGTAACATCCTGACGTTCTGGCATTGGAACGGCGTCCGTTATCGATGTGTTTTGGGAATGGGGTCGTTTTGTCTGATCTCGACGTGAACGGCGAGGCGCTGCCTGGCGGTCGTTTGCGCGGAGGCGCGCGGGACGGTCACGCACAGGAGCACCGGAACCACAGGAGTGGTGGTGCGGCACGCCCGGGTCCGCCGACGCGATGCCGGTATCGTTCAGTGTTGCTGTGCTTCGCGTCTCTTCGCGTGCTCCGCGAGCTTCGCGCGAACCTGCCGACTCTCCGACAGCTCCGAAGCAGCCGCACGCACCGCCGTTCGCGCGAAGTCCGCGAAGATCGCGAAGGCCCGCGAAGCACAGCAACCACAGGAGTGGTGGTTCGGCGCGCCC
>NZ_JBDNFF010000064.1:0-53693 GCF_041689975.1 Gemmatimonas sp. | reverse complement strand
GTTTTGTTCTTTCGCGTGTCGCACCGCTAGGTTTTTGCCCGATGGCAAAAAAACGTCCTGCCCCGATCGACCTCACGGTCGCGCCCGATGCCGCCACGGCTTTTCGTCGGCGGCTGCACGCGTGGTTCAAGAGGCACTCGCGCGACCTGCCTTGGCGACAGACACGGGATCCGTACCGGATCCTCGTATCGGAGCTGATGCTCCAGCAGACACAGGTCTCGCGAGTGCTCGATTTTTACGGGCGCTTTCTCGACCGCTTCCCCGATCTGTATTCGCTGGCCAGCGCGCGACCGAAGAAGGTGATGGAAGCATGGCAGGGGCTCGGCTACTACGCCCGCGCGAGGAACCTGCACGCGCTGGCGAAGCATGTCACGACCGAGCAGGATGGTGTGATTCCGAGCGAACCGATCGCGCTGCGTGAGTTGCCAGGCGTGGGTGCCTATACAGCCGGCGCAGTGGCGTCGTTCGCGTACGAGAGGCGCGCGGCATTGGTGGACACGAACGTCGCCCGGGTGCTGCAGCGCGTGTTCGCTCCGCATCTGCATCCGAAGTCCGGACCGGGGCTGAAGCAGTTGTGGCTGATCGCCGAGCAGCTCTTACCGCGCACGGGCAAGACCACGTGGACGCACAATCAGGCGCTGATGGAGCTCGGGGCGCTGGTGTGCACGGCCCGCGTTCCGCGCTGCGGGATCTGCCCCGTGAAGACAGGCTGCGCGACGTTTCCCCTCCTCGAGGCCAAAGCGTCCAGCAAAGCCGACGCGCCGCCCACCCGAAAGGGCAAGATGTTCTAGGCCGCCGCCAGCTGATCGCCGCATCCGCTGCAGAATCGCGACCCCACAAGGTCGACACTGGTGCCGCATTTGGAGCACGCGCCGGGAAGAAAGCGTCCGCAGCTCGAGCAGTACGTCGCATCGGGCTCGGGCCGCGGCCCACAGACGCCGCACGAACGCTGATTGTCGCGCGCCCAACGGATTGCCGCCTCCACCGGGTCGGAGGCGTCAGCCAGGCTTGAATCCGCCACCACGACCTGTCTGGCAACGGCACCAGCAGCTGATGCCTCGCGCGCGTCCGACGCGCGCAGCTCGGCCAAGGCCTCTCGCGTGTAGCGCGCCTTCAGCTCCGCATAATCGCTGTCCGACAGCTTTCCCGTTTCGCGGTCGAATTCGATTTCGCGAAGGGCAGCCACGGCACCGTCCAGCTGTTCTTCCGCGCGGCCGGACCGCTTGGCGCGCGCGGCCTTCACGCGCGCCGCTTCTGTCGCGGCTCTTTTCTCATCGTCGGCTCGCACTTCGACCTCACCGCTGAGTAGCGGCGAGAGTACCAACGTGAGCGCCCCGAGTGCCAGTACCGTCCCCAGCACCAGCGGAACAGAACCTTCCGGCAACGCGACGAGCGTCATCAACGATCCTCCCGGAGTGCGGCCTCGAGGCGCGCCAATTCATCGGGCGTGGCATTGATCGACGCGTCGAGCTTTACCGGCTCCGAGGCACGCTTCGCTGCGGCCACGTCGGCGTTGCGACGCCAGCCACGCAGTAACACACCGATCGCCACCGCACCGAGAGCGATGGCCGCGAAGGGCGCGAACCACGCGAGCAGATTGAAACCCTGCTTGCGAGGCTGCATGAGAATGAAATCGCCGTACGTTTGCGTCATCGCCGCCATGATTTCGTCGGCGGTGTGCCCGCCGTCGACCAAGCGCTGAATGTCGCCGTGCACAGCCGGAGAAATACCACAGTTGAAGTCCGTCGTGCGACACGTGTAGATGTCGAGCGTGCACGGACACGGACAGGCGAGGTTGCGCTCGAATGCTTCGAGCTGCTTCTCATCCATCTGCTTCACGGCATTCGGCTTCGCCGGCCGTACCACCGGCTTGTACGAATCCGACGTCATCTCCTCGCCACCGGGCGCCGTCGCGGCTTGCGGCGTCGCGGCATCCTGCGCCCAGCCCGTGCGCGCCAGCAGCAGCGATCCCGCCACGACCACCGCGGCCGAGCCGGCGCGGGTGAGGAACAGACGGCGGCTCGAGTGCAACGAATCACGCGCCGACGTACCGGACACCATCACGCGCCCGCCCCTACCAGTGTCAACGTCGACTCCGACGGCAGCTCGGCCACGTAGCCCCCCTCGCGCTCGGCGCGCACCGCCTGCGGCCACATCACGATCAGTCCACCGAACGCCATGATGATGCCGCCGAACCATACCCACCACACGAGCGGGTTGAAGTTGATGTGAATCGCTGCCGTTTCGCGGTCGACTGCGCCGGTGAACACGAGATACACATCCTGCTTCGGCGATTCGAGAATACCGACTTCCGTGGACGGCTCGAAGGTCGGCTCACCGGCCGCGTTCACGTGCTGACGCTTTTCGCTGGATAGGATGCCCATGTTCTTGCCGTCGCGCGTCACGTTGAACGACGCGGCCACCACCCGACGATTGAGCTGCTCGAACGACGAGATGCCCTGACTCGTGAACACCCACTCGCTGCCGTAGGCGTCTTTCGCCTTGACCGACTCACCGGCTTTCAGCGTGGCGGTGAGGTCCTTCTTGAACATCAGGCCGGCAAACGCGCAGAACAGAATGGCGACACCGAAGTGCACGATGTAGCCGCCGTATCGACGACGGTTGCGGCCGACCAGTCGCATCGAGGCGCTGAACAGACCTTCGCCGTACATGCGACGACGGGCGTCGATGCCTTTCACGAACTCCTGAATAATCGTGCCGAACACGAAGCCGGCCAGCAGATACGACACCAGCGCATACATCTGGCGCATGCCCAGCGCAAACAGCACCGTGAAGGTGACGACGCCGGAAATCACGGGCCACGTGAACTGGCGCTTGAGGTTCGTCGTCGACGCCCGACGCCATGCGATGAGTGGACCAATGCCGGTGAGTGCCAGCAGGAGCAGGCCGAGCGGACCGTTTACTGCATTGAAGAACGGCGGACCGACCGTGATCTTGTCACCCTTCACCCACTCGCTGAGGATCGGGAAGAGCACGCCCCACAGTGTGGCGAAGCAAATGCCGATCAGCACCAGATTGTTGTACAGGAAGGCGGCCTCGCGGCTCACCATGCTTTCCAGCTCGGCATTCGCCTGCAGATCGTTCAGGCGCGTGGACACGAGATATGCCGTGGCCACCGCCGCTCCGATGAGAAAGACCAGGAACCAGTCGCCCACCGGGGACTGCGCAAACGCGTGCACGCTCTCGATGATGCCGCTGCGCGTGATGAACGTGCCGAGGATCGTGAGCAGGAACGACATCGCCACCAGTGTGACGTTCCACTTGCGCAGCATGCCGCGTTTTTCCTGGATCATGATGCTGTGCAGGAACGCGGTGATCGTGAGCCACGGCAGGAACGACGAGTTCTCGACGGCGTCCCACGCCCAGTAGCCGGCCCAGCCGAGCTCCACGTACGCCCACCACATGCCGAGCACGATGCCGATGGTGAGGAAGAACCACGACAGCAAGGCCCAGCGACGGACAGCGCCCAGCCACTGCGCGTCGAGCTGGCGCGTGACGAGGGCACCGATGGCGAACGCGAACGGGATCGCCGTGCCGACCAACCCCAGATAGAGCATGGGCGGATGGATCGCCATGCCTGGATTCTGCAGCTGCGGATTCATGCCGCGGCCTTCGGGCGGGATCCAGTCGAGTCGCTCGTACGGATTGGCGCCGAAGCACATCGTCATCAGGAAGAACAGGCAGATGATGCCCAAGGTCCCGGTGACGTACGGCATCATGGCGCGATTCGTCTTTCGGTTCGAGAAGACCGCGATCGCCGAATACGCGGTCAGGATCAGCGCCCAGAAGAGCATCGACCCCGACTGTCCGGCCCAGAAGGCCGTGAAGGTATAGATCTTGGGGAGGTTCGTGCTCGTATACGAGGCAACGAACTTGATCGAGAAGTCATGCATGAAGAGCGCGGTCCAGAGTCCAATGGACGCGAGCAGGGTGAACCCGAACGTCGCGTACAACGCGCGCTCACCACTCTTCACCAGATCGGGGCGCCCCTGCAGGCCCCCGGAGAACGACACGGTGGTCGTCCAGGCCGCCATCAGGAGGGCGACCCAGAGCGACAGCTCACCTACGAGAATCATGTTGCCTCGCGCTCACGCGCAGGCGCGCAACAGCTAGGCGCGCGGGGTTGCCGGCATGCCCGGCTTGTAGCCGGGCGTATCCGGGTACTTATCGGGAGCGTTCTCGTAGCGCGACGCGCACTTGGCCAGCAAGATCGTGGACTGGAACGTCCCGTTGGCATCGAGTCGGCCTTCGACCACGACATCGACCCCATCGGTGAACGTGTCGGGCACGATGCCAGTGTGCTTCACGTCGTACGTTTTGGTACCGTCGGTCATCTTGAAGGCGACCGACCGGCCGGACGGCTCTCGCACGATGGTGCCGCTGACAACGCGGGCACCGATCTTCACACCGTTCTTCACGAAGCGCGGGTTCTCCGACACTTTGCTCGCGAGCTCAGTTGGCGTGAGATAATACGTAGCCGTCTCGTCGATCGAGCTGGCCATCAGATAACTGGCCGTGCTGACCACCAGCACGCCACCCAACAGAAATTTGTTTCGAGCTTTCACGGGACCCGTCCTCGTCGTTCGGAAGGTGTTCGAAAAAGATAGCGGTGGGACGGTCAGGCGTCACCCGTCTGGTCAACGACGTCGCGAAGGCCACAGTGCCCGGACATCAGGGTGCCCGATCGGAATCGCGAGCCCAGGTCAGTGCCCCGCGCACCGCGCGACGCCATCCTGCATATCCTGCGGTCGCGGTCGCGTCATCAGTTGGGGTGAACCGTGTGAATTGCCGCCCAGCCAGAAACTCGTCCCCATTAGCCCAGAGCCCAGCGGCCAGGCCGGCCAGCCCCGCCGCGCCCATGGCCGTGGTCTCCACGATGTCCGGGCGCTCCACCGGCACCCCGAGCACATCGGCCTGGAACTGCATGAGCCAGTCGTTGGCGGTGGCGCCGCCGTCGACCCGGAGTTTGTCGAACGGGACACCACCCTGAGTACGCATATCCCCCAGCACATCGTTGGTAGCGTAGGCCATCGCCTCGAGGGCGGCGCGGGCAAAGTGCGCGCGGGTGGTGCCGCGCGTGATGCCGAAGATGGTTCCTCGGGCGTTGGGCTCCCAGTCGGGAGCGCCCAGCCCCACCAATGCCGGTACGAAGTAGACGCCCTCATTGTTTGCGAGCGACCGCGCCAATCGCTCCGTCTCGCGGCTTTCGGCAATGATCCCGAGCCCGTCACGCAACCACTGCACCGCGGCGCCGGCAATGAAAATGGACGCCTCGAGCGCATACACCGGCGCTCCGCGCTCATCACAGGCAATCGTGGTGAGCAGACCGGTGGCACCCGGCGGACGCACACGGCCGGTATTCAGCAGCAGGAAGGCTCCGGTGCCGTAGGTATTCTTGCCACAACCGGTGTGCCAGCCGCCCTGCCCGAAGAGGGCCGCCTGCTGATCGCCGGCGATGCCCATGATGGGAATTTCGAGACCGAACACGGAGGGAACGGCGGTGCCGATGTACCCGCTCGATGGCACGATCTGCGGCAGCATGTTGGTCGGCACGTCGAACAGGGCGCACAGCTCGGGCGACCAGGCGTGCGTGCCAAGGTCGTAGAGCATCGTGCGCGACGCGTTCGTATGATCGGTCACATGCGACGCGCCGCCGGTGAGATGCCACACCAACCAGCTGTCGATCGTGCCCGCCGCCAGTTCGCCGCGCGCCGCGCGCTCGCGCATTCCCGGCTGCTGTAACAACCATTCGAGCTTCGTGGCGCTGAAGTACGGGTCGGTCACGAGTCCCGTTTTCTCGGCGATCATTTTCGACTGTGGGGCGAGCTCGAGACAGCGATCGGCGGTGCGACGATCCTGCCACACAATGGCGCGATGCACGGCGCGGCCGGTCGCGCGCTCCCACACGACGATCGTTTCGCGCTGATTCGTGAGGCCGATGGCGATGGGGTCCACGCCGGCGTCGGCGATCGCCTCACGGGCGGCGGCGACGGTGCGATCGAGAATCTCGTGCGCGTCGTGCTCCACCCATCCCGGCGTCGGATAGTGCTGCGTGATTTCGCGGTACGCGCGCCCGAGGATGCGTCCGTTCTGCCCGACGACGAGACAGGTCGTGCCGGTGGTGCCTTGATCGATGGCGAGTACGCACGTCATACGCCGGTGACTCCGGAAAAGGGCGGCTTCACGAAGCCGCGATCGGTGAGGTATCCGCTGATCAGCTCGTGCGGTGTCACGTCGAACGCGGGATTCCATACCCGCGCGCCAACGGGAAGGTCGCCCAGCTCGTCGGGGGGTCGATGTTCGATCTCGATGTCGGCACCGGTTTGGGTGGCCGGATCGATCGTACTCCACGGCGCGGCCACGTAGAACGGTATGCCGTGGGCGCGCGCAGCGAGGGCCACGCCGTAGGTGCCGATCTTATTGGCGACATCGCCGTTGGCCGTGATCCGGTCGGCACCAACGATTACCAGATCGACGGCGCCGCTCCGCAGTAATGACGCGGCCGCGCCATCGGGCAGTACGGTGACCGGTATTCCGGCGCGTTGCAGTTCCCATGCGGTCAATCGGGCGCCCTGACGCAGTGGGCGCGTTTCGTCGGCATAGACATGCACCCGGCGCCCTTCACGATGCGCCAGGTGCACCGGCGCCAAGGCGGTACCGATGCCGGCGGTCGCCAGCAAGCCGGCGTTGCAGTGGGTGAGCACCCGCGCCCCGTCGGGAACGATGTCGAGACCGAATCGGCCGATCGCGTCGCACATGGCGACGTCCTCGGCCCGAATGGCTTCGGCGTCCGCCCGCAGTGCTGTCAGCAAACGGTCGTCTCCCACCGCTGCCGCGACGGCCAGCAGTCGCCCCACAGCCCACGAGAGATTTACGGCGGTGGGGCGCGAAGCGATGAGCCGTACGGCGTGGCCCATCAGAACCGCTCGAGCGCGCGCCCCACAGCCTTCGCTCTCATGCTCTAGGGCAACGACCAGCCCGATCGCGGCGGCCACGCCGATGGCGGGCGCGCCGCGAACGGCGAGGGTGCAAATCGCGTCGATCACCTCGTCGAGCGTGACGAGGTCCCGCATCACCTCGGCGCCGGGGAGATGACGTTGATCAAGAATGCGGAGGGCGCGATGGTCCGGGGACCAGCCGACGGCGACGAGGGGAAGCACGGGCCAAACGTAGCAGGCCGGAGCGTTCGCGGCAGCGTCGGCGGCAGCGTGGCGTATAGATTTCATCGTTCCCACAGGCCACCCCGCTCCGCACCCGTCCGCCATGTCCTATCAGTTCCTGACGTTCGACGTCTCCGACCGTATCGCCACGATCACGGTCAACCGTCCTGACAAGCTGAACGCCCTCAACGACGCCACGATCGCCGAACTTGGGCATGCCATCGATGAGGCCAACGCGCGCGATGATGTGGGCGCGGTGCTGCTCACCGGCGCCGGCCGAGCCTTCGTGGCGGGCGCCGATATTTCAGAGCTGGAAAGTCAGTCGCCGTTGGAAGCCCGGCGTCGCGCCCGGGCGGGTCAGGTGATTTTCCGTCGCTATGAAACGAGCCCCAAGCCTACGATCGCGGCGATCAACGGCTTTGCGCTCGGCGGCGGTTGCGAACTGGCGATGGCGTGCCACATGCGCGTCGCGAGCGAGAAGGCCAAGCTGGGTCAGCCGGAAGCGAAGCTTGGCATCGTGCCGGGCTACGGAGGCACGCAGCGACTGCCCCGTCTGATCGGCCGTGGCGCGGCGCTCCGCCTGCTGCTTACCGGCGACATGATCGACGCCGCCGAAGCGCACCGGCTCGGTCTGGTTGATCAGCTTACGAAGCCCGACGAGCTGATCGCCACGGTGCGTGCCCTGCTCACCACGATGCTGGCCAACGCGCCGCTGGCGATCGCTGGCTGTATCGAAGCGGTGAACCGCGGCCAGGACGTGCCGTTGGAAGAAGGTTGCACGATCGAGTCCGACTTCTTCGGATTGCTGTCCAGCACCGCCGACATGAAGGAAGGGATGCGCGCGTTCCTCGAGAAGCGCCCTCCCCAGTTCACCGGGCGCTGATCGCGCCGACGACGTGCTCGCCCGACTGATCGCCAAGGACTACCGCAACTTCACGCAGCTCGACCTCGAGATTCCCTCGACCGGGCTCGTGGTGATTGGCGAGAACGGGCACGGCAAGACCAACTTGCTCGAAGCGGTCGCGTATCTCGCGCTGCTGCGCTCGTTCCGCGGCGGGCGGGATGCCGACGTGGTGCGCTTCGGTGCGCCGGCATTTCATGTGCGCGCCGAACTGAAGCCGCCGTCGGCTTTCAACGTGGTCACCGTCGGTTTCGAGCGCAGCACGCGACGCAAGCGCGCCACGCTCGACGGCGTGGAGCAACCACGACTCACCAATGCGCTCGGTGCGGTGCCGTCGGTGGAATTCTCACCGGCCGATGTGGCGCTGGTGGCCGGCGGGCCGAGTGAGCGTCGGCACTATCTCGACGTGATGCTCGCGCTGTCGTCGCGGGCATACTTGCAGGCGCTGCAGGTGTACCGCAGCGCCCTGCTGCGACGCAACGCCGCGCTCCGGACGGCTCAGCGCGACGGCGCACGCAGTAGCGAGCACGAGGCACGGGTCAGTGTGTGGGAGCCGGCGATGGCGGAGCACGGCGGCTTCGTGGCTGCCACACGGCACGCCTTCGTGCGCGACCACGCGGCGCGATTTACGCAGCTCTCAGCCGCGATCGGTGAGCGTCAGACCGTGATGATGAAATACGCCGCGACCGGCGGCGCGTCATCGGACGAACAGCTCACCAGTGCCGACGCGCAGGCCGAGGGTTATCGGCGCGCGTACGCACAGCAGCGCACGCAGGAGCTGCGTCGCGGCATCACGCTGGTCGGGCCGCACCGAGATGATCTGCAGCTGCTCTTGGGCGGCCGCGATTTGCGTACGTTCGGATCGGCCGGGCAACAGCGTAGTGCCGCAATCGCGCTGCGTCTGCTGGAGCTGACCACGCTGCGTGACGCCGTGGGCTATCCGCCACTGCTGCTCCTCGACGACCCCTTCGCCGAACTCGATCTTGGGCGCGCGGGGCGTGTGCTGGCATTGCTGGAAGACGCCGGTGCCTCGCAGGTGCTGTTGGCGGTCCCACGCGTGGAAGACATTCCGGCGGCGTTCACCCGTCTCGAACAGCGGTCCATGTGCGACGGCGCGCTGCAGCCGTTGGTGCGGAACCTCGTGAGTCACGCATGAGCACCGATCCGAAGAAACGTGCGCCCGCCAAACTCGGCGATGTGCTCGCGTCGGTGTTGCAGCATGCGGGCCTGACCGATCGGGTGGCGCAGGCGGCGGTGATCCCGGAATGGCCGTCGCTGGTTGGATCGCAGATCGCGACCGTGACGGAGCCGCTGCTGCTGCAGCAGGACGGCACGCTGGTGGTGATGGTGAAAACCCACGCCTGGATGCAGGAGCTGACGTTCCTGGAGCCCGAACTGCTGCGGTCGCTGAACCGGGACCCGTCGCGCCCGCCGGTCACCAAGCTTCGCTGGATGCTGCAGCGCTGAGCCCGCTCCGCTCGCAAACCGTTCACCGACAACGACTTGCGATATAAAAGCAGAGTTGCTTGCCGAGGCGGTATTGAGTACATTCAGGGGTTGTGTTTGCAGGCCAGTGGAAAGGCCGCAGCAGTTCATTTCTTCGGGACATCCCCACCCCATGGCGAATAGCAGCGAACAGCCCGAGAACGGGTACGGCGCAAACAGCATCACCGTTCTCAAGGGGCTCGAAGCGGTCCGCAAGCGCCCCGGCATGTACATCGGGTCCACGTCGGCGCGCGGCCTTCACCACCTCGTGTACGAAGTGGTGGACAACTCGATCGACGAAGCGTTGGCCGGCCATGCCGACCGTGTGTTCGTGACGATTCACGAAGACGACTCCATCTCCGTTGAAGACAACGGTCGTGGTATCCCCGTGGACATGCACCCGATCGAGAAGATGCCGGGTGTCGAGCTTGCCATGACGGTGCTGCATGCCGGCGGCAAGTTCGACAAGGAAAGTTACAAAGTGTCCGGCGGTCTCCACGGTGTGGGCGTGTCGGTGGTGAACGCGCTGTCGAAGCAGCTCAAGGTGTGGATCAAGCGCGACGGCAAGGAGCATTACATGGACTTCGCGCGTGGCATCACGCAGACGAAGCTCAAGGTGCTACGCAGCGTGGCGGCGAAGGAGACGGGCACGCGCGTCTGGTTCAAGCCCGATGCGGAGATCTTTCAGGAAACGCTGCGCTACGAGTGGGTTACACTCGCCAGCCGTCTCCGTGAACTCGCGTATCTGAACAAAGGTATTCAGATCACGATGCGTGACGAGCGCCCCGACGAAATGAAGGACGGTCAGGCCCGCGAGGAAGTGTTCTTTGCGCGTGGCGGCCTCAAGGAGTTCGTGACGTATCTGATCGGCAACAAGAAGCCGTTGCACCAGGACGTGGTCTACATCGACACGACGCGTGACGACATCGGTATCGAGATGGCGCTGCAGTACAACGACAGCTACGCCGAAAACGTGTTCTCGTTCGTGAACAACATCAACACGCACGAAGGCGGCACGCACCTTACCGGCTTCAAGAGCGCGCTGACGTTGGTCGTCAACAAGTACATCCAGGAAAAGTCGACACTCAACAAGAAGGACAAGGAAACGCGCTTGTCCGGCGACGACGTGCGTGAAGGCCTGACCGCGGTGCTGTCGGTGAAGGTGCTGGAGCCGCAGTTCGAGGGTCAGACCAAGACCAAGCTCGGCAACTCGGAAGTGGAAGGCGCGGTGCGCAGCGTGATGAACGAACTGCTCACGCAATACCTCGACGAGCATCCGAAGTCGGCCAACATCATCATCGACAAGGCGATGTCGGCGGCGCGTGCCCGTGAAGCGGCGCGCAAGGCGCGCGACCTTACGCGCAAGAAGTCGGCGCTCGACGTGGCCAACCTGCCCGGCAAGCTCGCCGACTGCTCACTCTCCGATCCCGCGCTCTGCGAGATCTATCTGGTGGAGGGTGACTCGGCCGGCGGTTCTGCCAAGCAGGGACGCAAGCGCGACTTCCAGGCGATTCTACCATTGCGTGGTAAAATCATCAATGTTGAAAAGGCGCGCTTCGACAAGGTGCTCAACAACGAGGAAATCCGGACGATCATCACGGCGATCGGCACCGGCATCAAAGAAGAGTTCGACCTCGCGAAGACGCGCTACCACAAGATCATCATCATGACCGACGCCGACGTGGACGGCGCGCACATTCGCACGCTGCTGCTCACGTTCTTCTTCCGTCAGATGCCGGAGCTGATCGACGCCGGCTACATGTACATCGCCCAGCCGCCCCTGTATCGCGTGGCCAAGGGCAAGGAAGAGTACTACGCCTACACCGAGAAGGAACGCGACGGATACGTAGAGCGTCTCGGTGGTCCGGAAGGGCGCGGCAACGTGAACATCCAGCGCTACAAGGGTCTCGGGGAAATGAACCCCGACCAGCTCTGGAAGACGACGATGGATCCGGAAACGCGCACGATGTTCCGCGTGACGATGGACGACGCCGTGCTCGCCGACCAGACGTTCCAGACGCTGATGGGCGACGAAGTCGAACCGCGACGGTTGTTCATCGAAGCGAATGCGAGATTTGTGACGAATCTCGACGTCTAGGCCGCGGGATTGGTGGTAGGGCGGGACTCACGTGAGTCGTGGGTTTTGAGTTGAAGTCTGGAGTTGTGAGTTTTCACTCGCGACCCGGAACTTTTACTCATCACCCACGGCTCACTGTTGTTTTACTGGGCAAATGGATTTGACAACCGTACATCCGTCAAAAACGTGGTGTCGGTCAATGTCCCGAGGAAAGCCATCAGGGACGCGCGTTCGGCGATGCTGCGCGCAACGACGGCGATTTGAAGCGGCCGGTGCGTTCATCCCAGCGGCGTGGCGCATGGGATGGGACAGGGTGGGAATCCTCGATCGAGGAAATCGAACGCGGCTGTTCGCGTGTTGTGATCCTGAACACCAAGTCCTCGACATGACCCTACGTGTCGGCGCCTGGTCCTGTAGAAAAAGAGCCTTCGGGATATGGTTCAGCGAACAATGCGACGAGTGATCCGTTTAGCGGCAGATCACTGGCGGCGATGCTCGGCCAGGCCGAGAACTGATCATGCAGAGACTGGGAGAACGCAGAGGCGCAGAGGTCTCGTGCTGACAGGTCGTTACACAACGGCACCTGCATTTATGGCTCTTTGGGATTTCGTGTGAGTGCTTCTCCGCCAACACGATGCGGATCGGAGCCGCGTGAAACGACGGAACGCCGCGCGTTCTTTTTGGGGACGGTTGCTCTGCGTGCTCTGCACCTCCGCGTGCTCTGCGTGATCAGTTCAGCGAACAGTGCGTCTTATCCGCGGCCAGGTTCGGTGAGGCAGCGCAGCGGGCCGTCGGGCCGAGAGTCACCCACACGAAACCCCGAACAGCATAGAAAAAGCGCGGGATCATATTGATCCCGCGCTTTTCACACCATCATTCGCGCCAGACTTACGGCGTGAGGTACACACCCTTCGCTTCCCGCGAAAGCTGCTTCGAGAAGTTCAGCGCGACGATGATCAATGCCGAGAAGATGCCCGTGAACGCGATGTAGCAGATCGTGGTGACCGTTGGCTCCATGCCACCAGTCGGGCTCGGGGTCGCGATGTACATCAGCAGCCCGTAGAGACCGAGAAGAGGCAGCACGGAAGCGGCGGCCACGAGACTGAGCAGACTGTTCGTCTTCGGAGCGATCATGGTATGGCGACGGGGACGCGGACGCGGTGCGTCGTTGATCAAAAGGCAGCCGGTGCACGGCCGAAACGAAAACTATCCAGAGCGGGCTGGTACTGGGAGTGCCTCTCTTCGCCTATTCGTAGAGCTCGACCCCGGCCTCGGTGACTCGATGTGAGATCAGCGGCAACGGCGGATCGGCGTCTTCGGCAATCGTGATCGACGTACGCAGGGCGGCGAGACCGGCCTGCACACCGTTCCGATCTTTGGCAAACACCGTCGCCAACGGCTCCCCCGCCCGCACGATGTCACCCGGTCGGGCCGTGATCACGAAGCCCACGCTGGGGTCCACGCCGTCTTCGACCTTGGTGCGCTGGCCGCCGAGCGCGGTGATGCCGCGGCCGATGGCCTTGGGCTCCACCTGCGCGATCACCCCGTCGCGGGGGGCCAGATATAGCTCGCACTCGGCCGCCTGCGGCAGGATCGACGGATCGTCGACCACCTTCGGGTCTCCGCCCTGGGCCGCGATGATCTCCTGGAACTTGACCGCCGCCCGTCCGCTCGAAATGGCGACCTCCATGCGGCGGAGGGCGTCATCGCGGTCATTCGCCACGCCCGCCAGCACCAGCATCTCGGCACCGAGGGCGAAGGTCACCTTCATGAGATCGGGCGGCCCCTCACCGCGGAGTGCCGTGATGGCTTCCTCGACTTCGAGCGCATTGCCACAAGCGCGTCCAAGTGGCCGGTCCATCGCGGTGATGAGTGCCACCACCGGGCAACCGTGGTCGGCACCAAGCGCGATCATAGTGCGGGCCAGAGCCAGTCCGCGATCGAGTTCCGGCAAGAACGCGCCGGAGCCGCGCTTTACGTCGAGCACGAGGCCCGTGAGGCCTTCCGCGAGCTTCTTCGACATGATGCTCGCCGAGATCAATGGAATGCTCTCCACGGTCGCCGTCGCGTCGCGCAGGGCATACAACCGGCGGTCGGCCGGCGCAATCTCGTTCGTTTGTCCAATCAAGGCGCAGCCGATGCGCTCCAGCTGCTCTGTGGCGCGCACCAACGAAAGATCGGTACGAAAACCGGGGATCGATTCGAGCTTGTCGAGGGTACCGCCCGTGTGCCCCAGTCCGCGACCGGACATCATGGGGACGGCGACACCGAGGCATGCCACGAGTGGTGCCAGCACCAGCGACACCTTGTCGCCGACGCCGCCGGTGGAATGCTTGTCGACGCGCGCCATGGTAAGATGGTCAAGGTCGAGCATCGCGCCGCTGTGCAACATGGCGTCGGTGAGCGCGCCGATCTCGTCGCGATCAAGCCCGTTGAAATAGATGGCCATCGCCAAGGCGGCCATCTGGTAGTCCGGAACTTCGTCTGTCGCGTACTGCGACATGAGCGTGCGCCACTCGGCGGGAGTAATTCGACCGCCGTCGCGCTTTCGCTCGATCAGCGCGCGTGCCAACATTGAGTGCTCATGATGCAGCCAACCTACATCCTCGCCGTCCGCACCGCACGCCGATGGGCCGTCGGTCTCACTGTCGGGTTCGCAACCGTCGGGCTGCCGGGGCTACCGCTGGCGCCGTACGCACTCGCCGCGCAGAGCGTAAGTGACCTGCTCAGCGCCGGAGATCGCGAGAGTATCGCGCGTCGCCCCTCGGCTGCGCTCGTCAACTACGAGCGAGCGGTGAAAGCGGAGCCCACGTTGTACGTCGCGCTCTGGAAAGCGTCGCGGGAAGCCGTGGATCTCGGTGAGTTCGAGAGGAATCCCGACACGCGCACGTCGCTGTATACGCGCGCCACGGACTACGCGCGAAGGGCGGTCGCAGCAAATACCAACGATGCCGAAGGGCATTTCCATTTGTCCCGCGCGGTCGGCCGCACGGCGCTGGCAGCGAATCCCCGCGATCGCGTGAAGTACGCACTCGACGTGCGCAACGAAGCGCTCAAGGCGCTCCAACTGCAACCCAAACATCCCGGCGCGCTGCACGTGCTCGGTGTGTGGAACGCCGAAGTGATGCGACTGAACGGTTTTATGCGTGCGGTTGTGAAAACCTTTCTGGGCGGCCAGGTGCTGGGAAGTGCCAGCTGGGCGGAGGCGATTCGGTACATGGAGCTTGCGGTCGCCGCCGAGCCGAATCGATTGGTGCATTATTTGGATCTGGCACGCGTACACCGTGACGCCGGGCGTCCGAACGAAGCGCGTGCCGCCTATCATGCCGCACTACGCGCTCCACTCCAGGACGCGAACGACGACCAATATCGCAAGAGTGCTGAAGAGGAGCTCGCGAAGCTGCGCTAGGCGCTGGGTAGGGGCGCCAGCGAGCCTACCAGGGCGCGACGTCGCGGGCCCGCTCGCGGACACGCACAGCCGCCTTGCGGCCCTGCTTCATTCCGCGACGAGCTAGTCGACGGGCCGATTCGTCGGCATCGTCCCACCAGTTCGAGAGCGTGTCACCTCCCTGCTCCGCCAGTCGACGCGCATTACGACGTAGCTGTCGGCGGGTATTCTCTCCTGTGGCGGGTGCCATCAACAAGGCGGCACCTGCCCCAATGGCGGCGCCGATGAGGAGTCCAAGCCCGAGTGCACGGCCGTCCATTTGATCACCACGATCTCGCGTACTGCTGTTGAACATGCGACCTCCCGCGCCGGAGCGCGTGAATAGTTCGGTGGTATCCGTTCCTACGGGTGTAGCGCCGCCGACGGATCGGCGGCGGATGACGCATCTCTCCCTGAGAGATACATTGCGCACATGAGCATCGTTCCATCCCCCACCGCGCAGCGCGCTGCGGAACTGCGCGAACTGCTGACGAGAGCGCAGCACGAGTACTACGTGCTCGACCGTCCCGCTCTCTCGGATGCCGAGTACGACCGGCTGTTCCGCGGTTTGCAGGCCATCGAGCAGGAGTATCCGACACTGCGGACGGAAGATTCTCCCACGCTGCGTGTGGGTGCGCCAGTGCAAAGCGCGTTCCAAAGCCATCGACATCTGGTACGAATGCTGTCGCTCGACAACGCCTTCGACCATGCCGAGTTGCTGGCCTTCGAGCAGTCGATCGAGCGCGTCGTGGGCGCCTCGGTGCATAAGGGTGGGTATACCGTCGAGCTCAAGATCGACGGCGCAGCGATCGCACTCACCTATCGCGACGGCGTGCTGGTGACGGGTACGACGCGGGGAGATGGCACCGACGGCGAGGATGTCACGGTGAACATCCGCACGATTCGCGGAGTACCGCTGAGGCTGCTGGGCGATGGTCATCCGCCGCTTTTGGAGATTCGCGGTGAGGTCTATATGCCGTTCGCCGGTTTTGAAGCCATGAACGAAGCACGGGTGGCTGCGGGCGAGCCGGTGTTCGTGAATCCACGGAATGCGGCCGCCGGTGCGCTGCGCCAGCTCGATCCGTCGATCACCGCGCAGCGTCCCTTACGCTTCTTCGGCTACGCCGCCGTGCTGCCCGACGGGAATGCGCCCGCCCGTAGTCAGTGGGCGCTGCTCGAACGGTTGAGCGCGTGGGGCATTCCGGTGGCGCCCCACCGCGAGCGATGCCACACGATGGCTGAAGTCTCGGCCTGGGCGCACACCGTCGAGCACGAGACGCGCGCGACCCTCGGCTTCGCGATCGACGGTGGGGTGGTGAAGGTGAACGACATGTCGTTACAGGACGAACTCGGTGTGCGCAACGATCGCACGCCGCGCTGGGCGATCGCGCGAAAGTTCGCGCCCGACATGGCGGTGACGAAACTGATCCGCATCGAGGTGAGCGTGGGACGTACTGGCGTACTCACACCATTCGCGGTGCTCGAGCCGATCGATGTGGGCGGGGCGACGGTTACGTATGCCTCGCTGCACAACGCCGATCAGATCGCGAAGAAGGATCTGCGCAGCGGGGACCAGGTGCAAGTGGTGCGCGCCGGCGACGTCATTCCGTATGTGCTCGGGCCGGTGCCGGAGCGACGCGACGGCAGCGAACAAGTGTGGACGATGCCGTTGCACTGCCCGCGCTGTGCTTCGCCCACCCATCGTTACGGCGACGATGTCGCGACGTACTGTGCGAATGTCGCCTGCCCAGGACGTCAGCTGGAAGGGCTCGTGCACTTCTCGAGCAAGGACGCCCTCGACATCGACGGACTCTCCTACGCGCGCATTGAGCAATTACTCGAAACCGGATTCATCACTGACTTCGCCGATCTGTTCGGCCTCACGGTGGTGCAGCTGGTGTCGCTCGAGCGCTTCGGCACGAAGAGCGCCGAGAATCTGGTCGCCGCGATCGCGGCCGCGAAGCAACAACCGCTGTCGCGCTTGTTGTTCGGACTTGGCATCCGTCATGTCGGCGCGCAGGCGGCGCAGTTGCTGGCGAAGCAGTTCGGCGGCATGGACGCGATCATCGCCGCCACGCGGGAGCAATTGAGCGCCGTGCGCGGCATCGGCGACACCATCGCCACGTCGGTGTCGTCGTATTTCGCCGATCCGACCGCGCGCGCGCTCGTAGACCGGCTGCGCGAACGGGGCGTCGGCTTCGATGAACCGAACGCGGTGCAAGCCGACGGACCGCTCACCGGGGCGACGGTGGTGCTCACCGGGTCTCTGCCCACGCTTTCGCGGACCGACGCGGCCGCACTGGTCGAGGCGGCCGGCGGGCGAGTCACGAGCAGCGTGTCGAGGAAGACCACGTTCGTGGTGGCCGGCGAGGAGGCTGGCAGCAAGCTCGACAAGGCGATTGAGCTGGGCATCGACGTGATCGACGAAGCCGAGCTGATCCGGCGTACCGGACGATGACCGACACACGGCGGGCACCGTCCATCACGCCGTCCCCGCTTGACGTGACCGCTTCATTGGGCGAGCGTCACGGGATCATGAGCCCTTCGCTTCCTTTTCTGACCACCCGCACCGTGACGGTGCCGGTCGAATTCTTCGACGGGCTCCGCCGGTCCATGCAGAAGGCGCATCCGGCCATTCCGGTCGATGCCGTCCGTGACGCAGGCTATGCCGCAGGCCAGGCGCTGTTCGACCACTTCTCCGCGTGGCTGGCGGATCGCAGCGAGCATGGCCCCGACGACTTGGTCGACGACCGTTTCCCGATCCTGCTTCGGGAGTACTTCTTCGAGATCGGCTGGGGACTCGTCCAGCTCGCGTCGTTGAGCGACGCGGTCATGGTGCTTGATGCCAACAACTGGGGCGAAGCGGCGGATGACACGAACGGCTGCCCGGTATCAACGGGGCTCTTCGCGGGGTTCTTCGGCCGGCTGGCCGACGCACCGATCTCGGTGCTCGAAGTGACGCCCGAGTCGGCAAGCGGCGGAGGACAGTGCCGGTTCCTGCTCGGTTCGGTCGACGTGCTCAACTACGTTTGGGAGGCCATGGAGCGCGGCATCCCGTATGAGCGGGCCGCCACCAGCGCCTGATCGTCGTCCGGATCGGTCGGCGGCCGGTCTCTCGATCAGACGTCGGGGATCAGTCCAGCGTACTTGGGGTTTGGCCGGAGTTCACCGTCGATCAGGATGTCGCGGTCCCAAGGCAACACGATCATGCTCTGGGTGGCCAGCGCGAAGTAATCGGGGGCAAAACTACCGGTTTTGAAGCTCACGGCAGTGCGCACTTCCTGGGCGCCCGCATTACCGACAGCTCCAATGGCCAGCCGCATGGTCTGACCGGAGTCGCAGGTTTCGTCGACCACGAGCACCCGCTTTCCCCGCACTTCGGTCGGCGCGGCTCCGAACACCGCCGGTGTTTCGCGAATTTGGGACGTGCTGTAGCGACGCGACACGAGAATCGAGTGGAACGGCAGATCGAGAATCGCCGCCACCGCAGCACCCGGCACAACGCCCGCCGTGGCGATGCCGACCACGAGTTCCGGGCTCCACTCGCGCGCGACGCGCACGGCGAGCGCGCGAGCGAGCTCCCCGAAAAGCGGCCAATCCACGATCATGACGCCCTTCGACGGATCAGGTGCGTACGGCTGTGGTGCGGTCATTGAGGCGCTCCGGTATGAGATCCCGCAGTGGTACCCGAGTCTAGCCCTCAGAGTGCCCTGCAGCAACTTGTTGGCAACGCGCTCTCCCGATAGCTTTGCGCATCGATCGCAGCTCTCCTTTCTCCTTTCTCTGATCCACTGCGAGCGCATGACTTGGTGGCGCCGCCTCGTGGGCGGCTCGTCCGGGCGCGATCCGCGCCACACGGACTTCCTGGCTGAAGCGCTCGATCTCGAGTCGCGCGGCGATTACGCAAACGCCCTGACGTCGTATCGACTCGCCTTGCGCGAGCGACCCGATGACCTCGGCGTGTTGCAGAACATCGCCATCGCGTTCTCCAAGACCGGGCAGCCCGAAGAGGCCATTCGGACGTATCGTCGCGCCCTGCAGCTCGATGCAGAATCGCCGGGGGCCCATTACGGTCTCGCGTTTCTGCTCCTGAAGCGGGGTGATACGGCGCACGCCGCCATGCACCTGGAGTCGTTCCTCCAATTCAGTACCGAGCAGGATCCGACGTCTGCACGGTTCCGGGCTCACGCCGAGCGTACGTTGGCGCAGTTGCAGGGTCCTCCGGACAATTCCGAAGGGCAGTATCAGGATCCCTCGGCGCCATCGGGCGATCACGACGGATCGGCCTACACGGACGAGGGCTGACGTGGGACGCGTGCTCTCCATAGTGAGCCAGAAGGGTGGCGTCGGCAAAACGACCACCGCCGTCAACCTGGCGGTCGCTTTTGCTCGCCGCGGACTGAAGACGCTGCTGATCGACGCCGATCCGCAGGGTGCGGTACGGTACGGTGTCGGACTGCGGCGAGGCCACCCCACGGTCGGGTTCGATGACTATCTGCGTGGCGAGAAATCGCTGCGTGAAGTGATTCTGCCCACCGCGCTTCCGTGGCTCCGCGTGATCCTCGCCGGCAGCGTCAGCGAGTCGTCTGATCATTCGGATTTCCAGCAGCGCGTCGGCGAGAGCACCGTGCTCGCCGATTTGCTGGCGATGGCCCGCGAACGCTGTCACGTGGTCGTGGTCGATACGCCGCCGGGGCTCGGTGCGATCACCCGGCGCGTGCTCGCGGCCAGTCAGCATGTGCTGGTGCCTCTGCAGTGCGAACCGCTCGCGTTGCAGACCACGCCACAAATTCTGCGCGCGATTCAGGATGTGATCAGCATCAACGACGAGCTCACACTCGAAGGCATTCTGCTCACGATGTTCGAAGCGGGGAATCCGGCGTCGGAACGTGTCGTGCACTATGTGCGGGAACATCTGCCGCAGCATCTCGTGTTCGACACACCGATTCCGCGCACGCCTGCCACGGCCGACGCGTTCGCCGCCGGTCAGCCGGTCGTACTGCGCAATCCGGCCGATGCCGCCAGTCAGGCGTATGTGAACATCGCGACGCGACTCGCCGAGCGCTTCGCGTGACGGCGACGAGCAGCGCTCGTCGTCGCGCCCGAGCGCTGCTCGTGTCGGCGGTGATCGTCGCCACTGGCATCGGCACGGCCTGTGCGGAAGTAGGGCTCAGTCCGAATGAAGCGGCGGCGATCGAGCTCGATCCGTTCCCGTCGCCCGCGGTGGTGGTCGGTGATACGCTGCGAAATCTCGATGGCATCGTGACGCCGATACGCGCGCGCGTTTTCAACGTGCGCGGCGATGTCATCAGCGACGCGACGCCGCGCTACCTGTACGCCGACTTCAACATCGACTCGGCGCTGGCGATCGACTCCGCCACCGGCAGGGTCGTCGCAAAGAAGCTTGTCTCCGGCGACAAGCGCATTGCCGCCCGCATCGGCGGCTCCCTGCAGGTGTTGCGCAGCATTCGCATCGTGACCCGCCCGGACTCCGTTGACGGCGCGAGCCTCACCAACATTCTGGGCACGACTTTGCCTGACACCGGTCGTCAGGGGCAAGAGAGCAACTCGACCAGGGCGCTCACGGTGACCGTGCGGCATCGCGAGGCCAGCGCGGTCACGCCGGCTCGCTCGTGGCCCGTGCGCTTTCAGCTGCTGTCGCCGGCCAACCCGACCAACGACACGATGGCCGCCGCTTATCTGGTGGACGACCAGGGTCGCGCCAGTTCCCTCGATACCACCGATGATAACGGCGGCGCCGGGCGGCGCGTCCGCGTGCGTGCGCTGCTGTTTCCGGTCGGCGCGGCCGTGGAGTCGGTGGTGGTCCGCGCCACCGTGACATACAAGGGCCAGCCGCTCAAGGGCTCACCCGTTCGGATCACCGCCCCCGTTCGTCGTGGGGCCCGATAGTCCAGGGGACTCGCGCCGGGCGGTGTTCGGCAGCAATTTCATTGTATCCCACCTGGCGTCGCTCCGGTTCGCTGTACCGATGCGCCTCCGCCCTGCCTTTTGCTCCAGTCGGAGATGGCGATGACTTCGGTCACGGCTAATTCCTATCCCGCCCTGAACGTGACGATGAACGGTCTTCCGACCTCGTCACGCTATACCTCCGGTGGACCACGTCCCCCGCGCGGCACGATCAACGCACTGTTCTTCGATGCCATCGAGCGATTCGACCGTGCCTACGCGCTCAGCACGAAGGTGCGCGGCGTCTGGGAACCGATGTCGCACCGCACGATCATGGAACGCGTGCGTGTCACCGCCCTCGGCCTCGCCGAGCTGGGAATCGCGGCGCAGGATCGTGTGGCCATCCTCTCTGAGAACCGTCCGGAGTGGTTGATCGCGGACTACGCCTGCATCTGCAGCGCCATCACCGATGTGCCGATCTACCCGACGCTTCCCGCCGACCAGCTGCCGTATCTGCTGAACGATTCGGGGGCGCGCGCCATCTTCGTGTCGAACGCTGATCAGGCGAAGAAGGTCGCGTCGATCCGCGGTGAGGTGCCGGGGCTGCAGTGGATCATCGGTTTCGCGGCCACGAAAGCCGACGGCTGCGATCTTACCCTCGCCGAGATTGAAGCGAAGGGCGCCGCCGTGGACAACGCCGAGCGCGCCACCATCTTCAAGCATGATGCGCTGGCCGTCACCCCCGACCAACTCGTCACGCTGATCTACACGTCGGGCACGACGGGAAATCCGAAGGGCGTGATGCTCACGCAGGATAACCTGTACTCGAACGTCATCGCGACGAAGAGCTCACTACAGGTGAGCACGAGCGATCTCGCGCTGAGCTTCCTTCCGCTCAGCCACATTTTCGAGCGCTGCGGCGACTACTTCCTGTTCGCGAACGGGGTACGGATCGCCTACGCCGAGTCGATCGACACGGTGCCGGTGAACATGAGTGAGGTGAAGCCGACGATGATGATGTCGGTGCCGCGCCTCTACGAAAAGATCTATGCGCGCGTGGTGGAGAACGCCGTGGCTGGCGGCGCGCTGAAACAGCGCATCTTTTTCTGGGCGAAGAATGTCGGAGAGAAGTGGGCCGACGAAAAGCTCGCCGGTCGCGAACCGGCCGGTTTGCTCGCGATGCAGTACGCGCTCGCGCAGAAGCTGGTGTTCTCGAAGCTGAGGGAGCGCACGGGCGGGAACCTGCGTTTCTTCGTGTCGGGTGGCGCGCCGCTGTCGCCCGAGATTGCAAAGTTCTTCTACTCCGCGGGCCTGATCATCCTCGAAGGCTACGGCCTCACCGAGACGTCGCCGGTGATCTCGACGAATACGTTCGAACATTACCGGTTGGGTAGTGTGGGCCGACCGATCCCCGGTGTGGAAGTGATGATCGCAGCCGATGGCGAGATTCTGTCACGGGGACCACACATCATGCGCGGATATTACAATAATCCCGAAGCGACGAAGGACGCGATCGACGAAGAGGGATGGTTCCACACGGGCGACATCGGCGAACTGATCGACGGATATCTGCGTATCACCGATCGCAAGAAGGACATCATCGTGACGGCCAACGGCAAGAACATTGCTCCGCAGCCGATCGAAAACATGTTGAGGACGAACAAGTATATCTCTCAAGCGGTGATGCTCGGAGACACGCGCAAGTTTCCCGTTGTGCTGGTGGTGCCGAACTGGGATCAGCTCGAGAAATGGGCCGCGTCGCAGAACATCGTCTGGACCAGCCGCGCCGAGTTGGTGGCGATGCCGACGATCAACGCCAAGATGGAGAAGGAAGTGAAGGGGCAGCTGTCCAGACTGGCGCACTACGAGACGCCGCAGAAGATCGCCTTGCTGGAGCATGACTTCAGCGTCGAACGCGGCGAACTGACACCGACACTCAAGGTCAAGCGCCGCGTGATCGACACTACGTACAAACGGCGTATCGACAGCCTGTACGAGGAGTAGTCGCTACCGTACGGATTCAGGCGCGCGGCGGCGGAGCTCAACGAGCCCGCTGGCGCGCGTGATCGTTTCCGCGACCCATTCGGTCTCATCACGCGCGAGTTCGCGCATGCCGGCCGGGATCGGTGCATCGGACGGCGCCACCAGGCGTCCCCCGAGCCGCAGTGCGCGGGCCGCACTCTCGAGCATCGACACCGAGGCGTTCGCGGCGTCCACGGCCACCGCCGCCAGCGTATCGACACCGAGTGGAAGTCTGTCGGCAACGACAATGCGGGACGCGCCCACGGCACGTCGCCCACCGGCGGCATTCACGACGAGTTGCGGGCTCGCGACATACGACGCGAGCGGTGCACTGCTGGCCGCGTAGCGCCCCACCAATGCGACTGGCTGCAGGCTTTCGACCACGCCGAGCAGGGCGGCGAGGCGCAACAACTGCTCATCGGCGGGCCACGTGTCGTGTTCCGGCGCCGTGTCGTCGCTGAAGTGCGCGACGCCGTGTGCGACGCGGTACTCAGCGCCACACACGGGACAGGCCAGTTCTGCTTCGATCAGTTCGGACCCGGACGCCACATGCACGACCGCGACGAGCCAGCTTTCGTCATGTGGTCCGAGACAGCGGAGCGAGTCGAGCAGGTCACGTTGCATCGCTGAATGATAGCCGCTCGTTACTTGGGCAGCTCCTGCTGCGAGGCCGGTATCGAGGTCCCCGGCTTGAGGTAGCGATCGTACCACCCGGTGAGACGATTGTGCCAATCCGCAAATTCACCGGCATTCGTCATCGGAATACCGTGGCCACCATTGGTGTAATTCACCCACTCCACCGTTTTCCCGAGCCGGCGCAAGGCGAAGTACATCTCACGGGTGTTGATCGCCGGCACGTTATGATCTTCGCCGCCGGTGACCAGCAGCAGCGGTGTCTTGATCCGGTCGGCGAACATCACGGCGCTGTGCTGCACGTACTTCTGCGGCTGCTCCCACATCGTGGCGCCGATGCGATCTTGTGTTTTTTCGGCGGCGTTCACGTTGCGCACGCCAAGGCGTGGGGAATCCGTGTAGAAGGAGACGAGATCGACCTTCCCGGAAATGTTGATGGCGGCCTTGAAACGGTTGGTCTGCGTGATGAGCAGGTTGGTCGCGTATCCGCCATAGCTGGTTCCGTGCACGCCAAGCTTGCTGCTGTCGGCGATGCCCATCTCGATCAGCTTGTTCGCCGACGCGGTAACACCCTTGAGCCACGCTTCACCCGGGTAGCCGGTCTCGAAAGTGACCGACGGTTTCATGACCGCGTAGCCGCGGCTGGCGAGATACATCGTGGTCGCGTCGAAACCGTCGTCGAAGAAGTCTTCGTACACGCTGAAGACCGTCGGCAATCGGCCGACCGCCTCGGCGGGGAGCGTCAGCACACCGAACTGCGGGCGACCGTCGGCGTCGAGATATTCCACCAGCTTCGTCGTCGGCATCGCGCGCGACGCGAGCTGCGGATTGGACTGCACGACCCGACGCGGTGCCCGGAACGCGGCGTCGGCGAGCCAGAGATCTGCCGGTCGGCCATTCGCGCCGATCGTGACGGCGAGCTTGGCGCCGTTCGGGCTCACACGCGGCTGGCCGTACAACCGACCATCGCGCACGAGCGTGTCAACGGCGCCGGTGGCGACGTCGACGCGCAGCAAGGCGCGGTTCCAGTCCGTACGCGACGCCATGCCGAGCAACATGGTGCGACCATCAGCACTCCAGTCGGCGAGCGTCAGGCGCGGACCGCGAATAGTGTCGGTGATCGCCACGATCGTGCGGCGCGTCGCGTCGGAAACACGTACCAGATGCCAGCCCGTGCGCGATGAGACGATCACGACATCGCCGGCGGGCGACATGCTCACGAGCGTGAAACGTTCTTCGGCGGCTCGGGCAACGGAGTCACGCGTGGCATCACGAGTTCCGCGCGCCGTGTCACTGCGGGCGCGCGGTGGCGCACCGATCAGTCGGCGCGACGTCGTGTCGGTGATGCTCGCAACGTACACGGCTCCGTCGCGTGCATAGGCATAGTGATCGCCGTCGGCAGCGCTGGAGATCGTCACGCCACGCAACGAGGCGAAGATCACGCGAGCGCTGTCGCGGCCGCGTCGCGCGAGCCATCGCGACTCATTCGCCGGGCCGCCGTCATAGTTCGTCTTCGCGTTGCGATCTTCGCGCCAGCTGATCAACTGTCCGTTGGGCGACGTCGCCCAAGCGGAGAGCTGTGTGGCCGGAATGATGGTGTCGAGTTTCGCCGAAGCCGGCGTGAGGGCAACCACGATCGCCCGGCTGCCGAGACGGCGTAGCACATCCCACGCGAGAAACGGCTCCGTGCCTACCTGGACCGACACGGGTCCGTGCACGAGCGAATCGAATCGCGCGCGCACTGCACCGATCCACTGCCGCTCTCGGATCGCCAGCAGCAGCCGACCGTCTTCCGTCCAGGAGAGATCGCTGTTGTCTGCCAAGCGCGCGCCCGCGAGTGATTGGACGCTCAGCTTTCGCGAGGCGACGTTCCACATCAGCAGCTGCGGCAAGGTGTCGCGCGTCGCGATGGCGAGCCGATCTCCCGATCGCGACCAGGCCGCGGCACCGATCGTCCGCGCTGCGCTCACGATGGGCATGGTGTCGCCCGTTTCGGTGTTGAGCAGCAGCAGCCGAACAGGCGCGGGTCGGGTGTAGCTCGGATCTCCGTCGCGGGCGGCAACGAAACCAAGGCCGTCCCGACGCGTCGACATCCGCACCACGAGCCACTTGCCGTCGGGTGAGTAGTCGCCCACCGAAACGGTTCGGACGTCGAGCAGGTCGTTGGGCGTGAGCGACCCGGCCGAAGTCGGGAACGCGTTGGCCGACGCGGACTGCGCGAAAACACGCGAAGCGGAGATCGTGCCGGCGGCGAGGCTCAGTGCCAGCACCGCGGAACGGGGATAGTGGGGTCGGTGGTGCATGGATCGGTCCGGATAGGCGCTGTGGGTGCCAAGGGCCCTCGCGGCCGCCGGCTATCGTAAAGCTGCACGCGACTCCGGCGTCCGGCGAGGCTACCGCGCGTTACGCCCGGCTGATCCGCAGCTCGTCGACGTTCACATGTGCGGGCCGGGTAACGGCCCAGAGCACAGCATCGGCCACGTCTTCGGGGCGCAACATCGCGGCCCGCGGCGGAAAGCCGGGCGTGTTGTCGGGATCGATGGGATCCCAGATGGGCGTATCGGTCGCCGACGGCGCGATCAGCGTGGCGCGAATACCGCTGCCGCGTAGTTCTTCGCGCAACACTTCATGGAGCGCGCGTGCGCCGAACTTGCTGGCCGAATAGGCGCCGTTGCCCGTGTAGATGCTGCGATCGGCGACTGAGCCGATGGTAATCACATGGCCTCGGCCGGCCCCCCGCATGAGCGGCACGAACGCATGCAGGAAGCGAAACGGCGCCAGCAGGTTCGCCTGGAGCGCCTGCTCGAACAGCGCGGGATCGGTGCTCTCGATGGCACCGAGTGGAAAGACCCCGGCGTTGTTCACGAGGATCGACGGTCCATCGGCGCGGTGCTGGCGAATGGTCTGCACGGCACGCGCCACGTCGTCGGCGTTCGCGATGTCGCACGGCACGGCCACGGCGCCACCGCCGATGTCAGTCGCGACACGTGTGAGATCGCTGGCGGAACGGGCAAGGAGAAACGGCTGCGCTCCCGCTGCCGCGAGGGCGACGGCAACCGCGCGGCCAATGCCGCGCGATGCGCCCGTGACCACGGCCGACACACCGTGGAGCACCGGAGATGTGGCGGACGCGCTCGCGGTCACGGGAACGTGCTCAGAACGACGACGAAGGGCTGTGTGCCAAGCGCAGGAACTCGCTCCGCGTTTTGGAGTCGTCCCTGAACAAGCCACGCAGCGACGACGTAATGGTGCGCGAACTCTGCTTCTCGACGCCGCGCATCATCATGCACAGGTGCACGGCTTCGATCACGACGCCGACCCCCTTGGGCTGCAGCACCTCATCGAGCGCGTTGGCGATCTGTTCGCCGAGTCGCTCCTGCACTTGCAGTCGGCGCGCGAACACGTCGACCACACGAGGGAGCTTGGACAGACCGACGATCTTGCCATTCGGGATGTACGCCACATGCACCTTGCCGAAGAACGGCAGCATGTGGTGTTCGCACATCGAATACATCTCGATGTCGCGCACCATCACCATGTTCTCGTGATTCTCCTCGAACATCGCGTCGCCGATGACCTGTCGCGCATCGAGATCGTAGCCGCGCGTGAGCCACGCCATCGATTTTGCGACGCGGCTTGGCGTTTTCTGCAGTCCATCACGATCGGGATCTTCACCCAGTATTTCGAGCTGACGCCGAATGAGTCCTTCAAATTCCACCTGCGTCGCGTTGTCCGTCTCCATGTCGTCGGGATCGACCGTCGCCAGCCCCGAGCGTGCCGCCATCGTCGGTCGGATCACGTGTTTACTCCCCCTCGTAGTCGACATAGTTATTTTCCGTTTCCCAGAGCCGCAGCCGCACCAGCTTTCCGGGTGCCACGACCGGCTCCAGCACGCCCCACATACCCACGACGACATTCTCGGTCGTCGGATTCACGCCCTGCATGTACGGTACATCGATGTTGAAATTGCGGTGATCGGTGACGTTCACCACATGTCGTTCCACCGTGTCGCGCAGCATCCCGAGGTCGATCACATAACCGGTGCGCTCGTCGATCGGTCCCTTGACCGAGACTTCGAGCGTGTAGTTGTGACCGTGCCAGTTCGGATTGTTGCACTTGCCGAACAGGCGGGTGTTCTCCTCGTCGGAGAGCGCGGGATTGTGAACGCGGTGGGCCGCGTTGAAACGCAGCAGGCGCGTTGCGGTGACGATGGGCATAATCGGTAAACCGCCCAAAAGGGGGAGAGGTTCCCGTCCCAAGCTCGTACCGTCGGCGCACGCCGGCAAGGTGACGGCCGGGCTACGGCCGGCGAACGGCGGGGCAATCGTCGCAAATTCGAAAGCCCCGCCAATGGGCGGGGCTTTCGCACAAATTACGGAACGAAGAGGAGGTCTTGAAGCCCAAAGAATACTGATAAGGTCCTCACCACGCGGTCGCCTTCCCCGCACTGGGGCATGACGTGAACGCAGTCTGTCGGACCTTTCCTTAGGACTTATCGGCTCAAGAGGTAATTCTCTCCGTTCCGCACACTGGTCCTGCACTCCGCCAGAGTATCGACACCGCAGAGGCGATACTACACGCCGATAGTGTATATGGTGCGCCACGGCCCGCGCAATGCGAGATTACGACATGGACCTCTACCTGCTTGCCGGAATCGTGATGCTCGTCGCGTGGGGCGGTATCACGTACACCACCGATGCCCCCGGATGGATCCACCTGATGCTCACGGGTGGCGTCTTCCTCATTATTTGGCGCATCGTCGCGCGCGACACGCCGTCCGGCCCGGACCAGAAGCGCTGACCGAGCCGCTCTAAATCTCCCAATTCGAGAGGATCATCCCCTCGACGGGGGGGATTTCGGTCCATCCGTACGCGCTCATCCGCAAGTCCGTCCAGCGCACCCGTGCGCCCAGCGCGATCAGTGTACGATACGCGTCCGGATAGTCGCCTTGCAGTCGAATCGCGACGCGTCGGGTACCCGTGCGGCGCGCCAGATCGGCCAGGCTGCCCAGCAGCTGCGGCAAGCTGCTACGACGGGCCAGCACGAGCTTGAGCACCCGTAGTTCGTCCCGTGTCCGGCCCTCGACCAACGGCGCGGTATGACAGACGGCGAAACCGATGGGGGCGTCCGGCGGCCCCACCAGAATCGTATCACCCAGCGTGAGGCGGTCGGTAAGCTCGAGTTCGCGCGTGAAGTCATACCCTGGCATCACCCGCGTCGTGAGTTCGCGACACGCGCTGATCGCGGCGTCCTTTTCGAGGAACGACAACCGCGACAACAGCTGCGGCTCGCGTTCAGCCAGTGCCGCGTCGAGTGTGAGCGTGACGGTGAGATGTCCGGGAACAAAGCCGAGATTCGAGTAAAACCCGATATTGTCCATGGTGCGCGGCATCGTTTCGAGACCGATCACTTTCACGGACTGCTGGCGCAGCCAGCGCATGCCGCTCTGCACGATGATCTTGCCGAGTCCGGCGCCTTGGCTGTCGGGGCGAACACACAGCGGTCCCATCCAGCCCTCGGTGCCGGAGTGATGCACCATGTTGAATGCGGCAATACGCCCGCGTTCGTCGCGCCAGCAAAGGGCACCGTCGCCGGCATCCTCGATGGCGTAGCGCCAGATCGACGGATTGAGCGGCGGCACCCGAACGCCCGTCATGCCATCCTTTCGATAGCGCTCGGTAAACGCCTCGGCGAACACGTCGTTCAACTGCGGAATGTCTTCGACCGTGGCGACGATCGGCCCTTCCAGCGGACGGGCGCTGCGCGAGGTGCGCGGTGATACGGTCATGTCTCCGCCAGCGAAAGGGCGTCACCGTTGGCGGCCTGTGCGTACGCGTCCTGGTCCGACGGATCGGTATTGATCGCACGGGCGCCGACGCGCACGACGCTGCACCCGCGTGCATCGTCGTACTCGACCATGAGGACGCGATCCAAACCCTCCTGGACTTGCTCGATGTGCGTGATCACGATGACCTGCTCGAATCGGCCGTGAAGGTTGCGGAGAAGATCGACCACGTTTGCTCGGCGACCTTCGTCGAGTGACCCGAATACTTCGTCGAGAATCAGCAAGGAGAATGCCTGTCCTGCCCGTTCAGCGATCATCTGTGAAATCGCCAGTCTCAGGACAAGGTTACACAAGTCCTCCTCGCCGCCGGATATAACGGGTTTCGGGATCTCGTCTTCCATGATCAGGACGCGATAATCCTCGTCGAACTCGAGTTCGCGATAACGTCCATCTGTGAGCTCACCCAGAAACTTGCTGGCAATGGTGGCCAGTTCGGGACGCAGCTGGAAGTTGAGATCGGTCCGGAGGTCCGTGAGCGCACGGTCGAGCTCATCGTGTAGTTGCTTGTCCCTCTCGAGCGCGTCGAGCGTTTCCTGTAAACGCGCGAGGTCACGACGTCCCTGCTCGGCGCTGTCGAGTGCGGCACGGGCGCGTTCCGCTTCACCGGCAGCGCTGACCGCATCGAGTTCGGCACGGCGTGCTTCGGCCGACGCGCGTTCATGCGCATCACGGACCCGCTGGTACGACGTGTCGTCCATTCCCAGCGCGGTGCGTTGACGCTCGAGCTCGACCACCTTCGTGCGTGCCGCGTCGCGTACGGCCGTGACACGCACACGCTCGGTGCGCGTCACATCTTCGCGCTCCACGAGACCGCCCACGCGGGCCGCTTTCGTTTCGAGCTCCTGCAATCGCACCACCTCGTCGCGCAGCGCGCGGTGTCGCTGCGCATCATAGCCCAGTGGCAATACGGCCAGCTGCTCGGTGGCCTCCGTGAGTCGCGCGGCGAGGCCCTTGCGTAAATCAGCGACCTTCAATGCCTCGCCCAGCGCATCCTGAATGCGCTGCAACCGTCGTTCTGCGGCCGACAGCTCCGTCTGCATGGTCCGACGCTGCTCGTCCAGCGCTTCGATCGCCGCCGGCAACGCGGCTAATTGCTCGACGCGCTGACGGTAGTAGTTGCCGTCGATACGGACTGTCTCGATCTGCTCATTGAGCAGCTCGAGCACACCACGATACGACCCACCGAGCGGCCGTCCGCAGGTCGGGCACGGTGACTCTTCGCCCAAGCCCTCGAGCGTGTCGCGCTGCTCCGAGAGCTCGGTGTACTGCCGCCGGAGTCCGTCCAGCCGCGTCTCTGCCTCCTGACCGTCCTTGGCCCACGCCGTGCGCTCGCCGTCGAGCGTGCGCTCCACGTCGGGAAGTGTGCCGCGCAGCGTCGCGATCTGCATCTGCGCTTCGCGCTCCAGAGCGGGCGCCGATTCCAATCGCGCCGCGCGCTCGGCATGCTTGGCATCTTCCTCGGCCACCGTGCGCACCCGTTCCATTAGCGCCTGCCGTCGCGCGTCGGCCTCGGCAAGCTGCTCGAGCGATTCCCGTTCCGCGCGCAGCGATGGCAGCGGCAGAATAGCGTGCCGTAACGGCGCGAGTTCACCGTGCGCGATGGCCACCGCATCGAGTTCGCGGTCGAGGCGCTCCACTTCGCGGGCGAATCCCATGGCCTCGCTCTCGGCCACGCGCAACTCGGCCAGCAGCTGCTGCATCTGGTCACGCTGGGCCTGCGCATCGAGCCACTGCGGCGCCACGGCGCTCAGACGGTCGGCGGTATTGACGCGCGCGACCTCGGCCTCGGTTGCACGCGTCCGCGCCACCGCGAGCCGCGCCTCGGCATCAGCCACACCACGCCATATGGCGTCGGCGTCGGGCATGCCCTGTTTGAGCCCGTTGATTTCCGCCATCAGGGCACGACGACGCTCGCGCGCGATCTCCTGCGCCCCGCTGATCCGGTCATAGCCCAACACGCGCGACAGGAAGCGCGCCCGCTCGGCCGGACCGAGCGCAGCCATGACATCCAGTTCTTTCTGACCCGTGAAGTAGGTGTGAAAGAACTCCGAGCGCGTCATGCCGAGACGCCGTTGAAGGAACTCGGTAGCTCCTGAAATCGTGCTCGCCACCGGCGCATCGCCGCCGTCGAGAAACACCTCGGCGTTGGTGAGTCCACGGACCACGCGATAGCGGTGGCTGGCAAGCTCGAACTCCAACTCCACTTTCACGGAGGCGCGAGGCACCGCGCGCGAGAAGCGAATGGAATCCCGTGTGCCACGCGCCGCGGGGGTCCCGTACAGCGACCACGCAATCGCTTCGAGCAGGGTGGACTTGCCCGAACCATTGGGGCCGATGATACCCGTGAGGCCTCGCTCGAACTCGATACGCGTATCGGCGTGCTGCCGGAAGTTCTGCAGACGGAGAGAAATCAATCGCAACTGTCAGCTCTCCAGCACGGGGAGGGCGGCCATTGCCGCGTCTTCCGCCTGCTGCAGATAGCGCAGGCCGAGCGACACCAGCGCCTCGCGATCGACGCCAGGTGGCAAGGGACGCTCGTTGAGGCGCTCGGCCACCAGTTCCGGTAACGTGGCCCGACGGCCGGGCGCGCCTTCGCCCTTGCCGCGACGCGCCAATACCTCCGGTCGTCGCGTATCCAGGTGAAAGTGCATGGCGCGCTTGCGATACTCGCGCAACGATTCATGATGGAGCTCGCGCACGATATGGCGCGCGATGTTGCGCACCGTCACGCGCACGACGCGACCGTCGATTCCGCCGATCGCGCTGTCCACGCGCGCGCGCAAGGCGCTGTCGACTTCGACCGCGCCCATGCCACTGGCGTCGATCGGTTCGAGGTCCAGCAACGGACGCGATGGCGCCACCGGATGGAAGCGATGCGCGCCAGTACCCAGGTCGTGCTCGACGAATCCCTTCCCAGGCACGGATCGCTCACGTTGCTCCTTCAGTTCTCCCCAGGGATTCGAACTGGTGTAGTCGATGGAGCCGCTGTAAAAAACGCGATCCGCCAACTTCCGGTACACATGGTAGTGGCCCAGCGCGACGTAGCTCCACTTGTCGGCATGAAGTTCTGTCAGCGGTATTTCGATAGCTGCCCGCTCCGGCGAGGCTACTTGCGATGCGAGCATTCCTTCGATCTCGCCGTGCATCAACAAGACGTTGTGAGCGAATCCGTCCGGTGGCGTCATCAGCGGGCGGTCAACGCCCGGTGCATCCGGCACCGCCATGACGCAAAGGGAGAGCTCGGGAAACTCGAACAACTCGGGCTTGTCGTCGGCGACCTTGATGCCGATCTCCCTGAACAGCCGAAGTATGCACCCGGAATCCAAGGTGCGGGGCGCGTCATGATTTCCCGCAACCATGACGATCTTCGTGTTCGGGAGCGCCTCGAGCAGTCGTTGGAATAGGCGATACGCATGGAGAATCGCGCCGTTCGATGGGCGAACCGTGTGGAACACGTCACCGCCGACAACGATCAGATCGGGCGCGCACTCGATGATCTGGGCGACCGCACGCGACACGGTCGCGGCGACATCAGCTTCGCGCTGATTGATTCCGGTCGGCGTGAGCCGTTGATACTGGCGGAATCCGAGATGGAGATCGCTGAGGTGGACCAGGCGCATGCTGCAAGGTACAGAACGACCCTGTCCGCTCAAAGGTCGAGACTACGCCCACGCCGGTCAGCGGATGCGAATGCGTTGCACGATGCGCAGGTCGAGCAACATCGGCTGAGCCGCCTCGGCGGGGCCGGGCGTGACTTCGGACTGCACGTCGATGACGGTACGGGCATCGACGATCCAGGCACGCAGGCGGTCGAGGACCATCGTGCCGCGCACGGTGCCGGCGGTGATTACCCGCGTACCGACGGGCAGCTCACGTGCGGCACCGTCCCGTCGCAGTTCACCGTCCATGGAGATCCAGGCGTTCCGTCCACGCTGCGTGAGGGAATCCAGGCGGAACCGCGTGCGCACCACGCCGTCGGCGCGATAGCCGCTGAGCGGAAGCGAGGGGAGCATGATGTCGCGCACCCAGCGTTCGCCCACGCGCACCGCATTGTCAGGCAACAGCGCCGGCATCGAGGCCAGAGTGGCCCCGAGTTCCATCGCCCCTGGCGGCGGATCGCTCACCCGCATGGCACCGTCGGGGGTCACGCGCACGCGCACCTGCCGACCGTCGGCGGGAAGTGGCAGCATTTCGAGCCGTCCCTGTTCGGCAGCGGGGCCGGCCCACATGGCCATCGAATCCGTCGTGGCCAGCAGGGTCGTGGATGACAGGTCGCTCGCCTCGACCAGCGAGTGCGCGTACATGACGAGTTTGGTGACATGCAGCGAGGCCCGCGCCCGACGCGGACCATACTCCGGCGACTTCGATGCCGGTGGCGTGCTTCCGCCGGCGCGACGCCCATCGATTCCGGCCCCCGAGCCGACCGGTGGCACCGATGATTCCGTGCGGCGTCCACTCATCTCGATGGTCTGCTCCATCTGCAAGCGTAGCGTATCACCGACGCGCGGCCGCACGATGAGCGTCATGCCGTCGGGGCCGGCGCGCAGGGATTGGGCGGACAGCTGGGGCGCGCCGGCGAGCATCTGCAGCAGCATGAGCGTGCAGGTGCCGGTCAGCACGCGGCACACGTGGGCGATCTGCCAGCCGCGGACCCCGCTCGCGGATGTCATCCGCCGTATTCGTCGGGTGAGAACGAACGCAGTGCGCGCGGACGCGGCGCCACGGCCTCGACGTCGCTGGCGGTCGGGCGCGCACGTCGCGCCAGTTCACGCGTGAAGGCGCGCTTCACGTCGTCCGGTCGCGTGCGCACCACCGCGTTGCGCGCGGCGAGCACGACCTGTTCGTCGTACAACAGGATGGTTTGCTGCACGAAGCCGAGCTCGATGGTGTCATCGAGTCGACGCAACTCGCGTGTGACGGCCTGCGCCAGCGACGGCTCCGGCGCCTGCGGGAACCGTTCCACGCCCTCGCGACCGGACATCACCGACGGCCGCGGAAAGCGAACGAACACCGGCTGCGTGAAATGCGGATGACGCACCATCAGCTGTCCTTTGTCGAGCGTGGCCATACGCGCTTTGATCGCGGGGCTCAACACCTGATAGCCGGGTGATGCCAGCTCGTCGCCGTCCATGCGCCCGTACAGTGCCGTGCCCGCGTTACCGGTCACGCGACGATGCACCTGCGAGCGGAATTGCTGTGCGCCGAAGAGCACGAGTCCGAGGTAACGGCCGCGTTCGGCGATATCGAGCAGCATTTTGCGGACATAGGTATCGGGACCATCGTGAGGCGCATACTTGTTCAACTCATCGACGAAGACGATGACGTGATCGACGCCGAGTTCCCGTCGCTCGAGTTGTTCGCGCAGCCGGGACACCACTCGCGCGAAGACGAGATCCTGCGCGTCTTCCTCCACGTTGGCGACATCGATCACGTACACCGCGCGATCCACAAAGCTCCCGAAAGGTAGATCCGAGACGGCGCCGTCGTCGGTCACGAGGCCCGCGCATCGTGTGGACAGGTTGGACAGCCGATTCCGGACTTTGCGCACCGTCGCCGCATGATGTGTGCGCCACGTGTCGCCGTTGGAATCTTCGAGCTTGCGCAATACGTCACGGAACCACGCATCGAGATCGGCGAATGACTGCACGTTGTGTGTGCGCGTGAAGCCGGGCTCCTCGAAATCCTTGCCGACGACGCGTTCCCGGATGAAATCGATGAGCGCGTCGGCTTTCGCATCGATGTCATCCTTGTTCAGCAGCACCTCGGCAAACTGCAGCACTTCGCCGAGGCCCCACGTGAGCGGCGACACACTATCGGCGAGCGCGGGATGCGAGCGCAGCGTGTTCAGCGCGAAGCCGCGTGCGGTGAACGGTGCGAAGTAGCGCACGTCCTGAAACGGCGTCGGTGGCACACCGAGCATGTCGTACATCTCGAGATCGGCCGGCTCGAGTTTTCCCGGCTGATCGAGAAAGCACAGGTCCGGCCCCTTCACGTTGAAGCAGACCGCCGCCACCGTGCCGCGATGGGCGGGAAAGTGCGCGAAGATCGACTGCAACAGCCACTCGATCGCACTGGTCTTCGTGGCGAGTCCCGAGACACCGGAGATATTCAAGTGCGCCGCTTCCGGCCCCACGAGAAAGTCGGCGTCGAGGAAGATCGGCGAACGCATGCCACCGGCGCGATACACGCCCACTGGAATGCCCGTGGCCGATTCGCCGGTGATATACCCGTCCATGCGCAGCGCCACCGCGACGTCGGCATCGTCGGCGAGGTAGACCGCGCCGAGCGGTACGGGCTGAAGCGGCTCCTCAGGGATGTGTCGCAACACCGACGCGGTGTACAGCCGGATCTCGGTGCGATCGGTGTGCGCCAGCGGGCCCTGATGCGGCCGACCGTCGTGCCCGAGGACATCATGCAACGGCGACTGCAGGTCGCTGTAGCTGAAGCCCTCCACCACCACGCCGTACACGCGCGGAATCACGGCCTTCACCGGCGTGTTCCCCTCGACGCGCACGATCGTGCCGATACCGATCGGGGCGTCGATCGCCGTCCAGAAATGAAACTCGTGCGGCGTGTTCGGCTTCTTCTCCGTCGCGACGACACGACCGAGTGGCAGCGACACGTCAGCGGATGCCGCGTCGAACGCGGCACGGGGAACAGCGGAAGGCGAAGTCACAGCGTCACGACGAAGAAGGTCAGATTCCGACCAGCGCATCGAGATACATCTCGCAGGCATGAATACCGTACGTGAGAGTATCCCAACGCGGATCGGGGAGCGAAAGCGGGGCCCGTTCGGCCAGAATGCCGGCGGAGATACGATCACAGTGCGCGGAGAGCCGGGCGCGCGCGTGCTCGGTGATGTGCTCCAGGTCGAGCACGTCGGCCGGCGGGGATACTTCCACGCGCACCAGACCGTGCAACGGATCACCGCCAAACGCGCTGCGAAGGCGCAAATACCAACTCACCACCGAGCGGCGCGGACGATGCCCGAGAAGGAAGGCCGGGGATCGCTCCGCCTCCGCGAGCGCAAGCACCGATTCTACATGGTCCACCGTGCCATACAGCGTGGTATGTGACTTCACCACGCCGAATGCCGTGGCGTGTTCGTTCACCGCCAGATTACCGGCGATACCGCCGTCGATCCAGAGCCACCGCGATTCACGGCGACACCAGTCGGCCGCGAGTCGACGTTCGAGTCCTTCCCGCTCGAGTGACACCAGATCGAGCGCCCGGGCGCGGAGCGCAAACGGATGCACCGGGATCGCGTCGTCGGTCAGGTCGGCGGTGATATCCACCAACGGGACCCCGCTGTCCTCCAGTTGGTTCCACGCCGCCTCGCCGAGCTTTCCGCGCGACACGTAGAGCGCCCGACGGACACTCGGCTCGCGCCAGGTTTCGAGCCGGCGCGCCACGCGCTCACGGACGGCGGCCGCGACCGACGCGTAGATCAGCGGCGAACCGGAGAGGTAGCCCACGACGCGGCTGCGCTGAACGCCGTCCAGGAACGCGACGACCAGCGGTTCCAGGGATACCGAAACCTGGCGCGCTCCCGGCGTCTCCAGCAACGCGCACGGCGCGACTGCGGGCGGATCGCTGCGCATGGCGATCCGCTCGAGCGTGGGGCCGCTGCCGACCGCCACCAGCGCGCCGTCACCGAACAACGCGCGGAGCGAACGGAGGGCTCCACGGAGCGAGGCATCGGCGGGAGGGCGTTCGTCGGTCACGAAGGGCACGCTAGCGGGACGGGTGCTCGCAGACAATCAGCTCGGTCATCAGACCGACAATCAGACCTTTCGTGGACATGAGTGGTGGACTTCGGCCCGCCGGTCCACGAAACTCACGGTGTGAGACTCTTCCGACCTTCTGCCATCGCCAACCCGCGACTCCGCGGCGTGGCCCTCCGTGCCCTACCTCTGACGCTCGCGCTGCTCGGCGCGGCCTGCGACACCACCGCGCGGGTCAAGAACGCGCTCAGGGCCGACCAGGGGGATCCGGTCTGGCAGGGCGACAGCACGCTGCTGGCCACCCATCCGGAAGTGCTGTTCCGCGTCACGCGCGACAGCGCCGGACCGCGCATCGTTCCCTTGGCCACGATGGGACCGCAGGGATTCCGGCTGCTCACCTTGAGCGATCGCGGCTGGCGGTCGTTCGATCTCGAGTACTTGTTCGCCGGGAAATCGCTCACGCCGTATCGTGGCGGGCGGGCCCTGGCACCCGTCACCTCGACGCGCGGCATGTGGGAGGGCGCGCCGCTCGACACCATCCGCGGCTGCTCGATCATTCTGCCCGGCGCGTTGGCGTCACTCCCCGATGGTGTCGAGCTGTTCACCAGCGGCAGGCGGCCGCCACTCAAGTCGGTGTCCCCGCTGTCGGCAGGCGAATTGCAAACAGCGATCGAGGCGATTGCCACCCTGATCGCGCCGGCGGCTGGAATCTCGATGTCGATGTTGCCGCGCTATCGGCGAGAGGTGTACGTCGCCGAGACCGGCAACGGTCCGCGGCCCACGGTCGTCGTGGTGTACGACGACCCCGAAGTGGCGCCCGATAGCGTGCGCCAGATTGGCGCACGTCCCCGGCATTTCGTGGTCGTGCTGGACAAGGGTGTGTACGGCTACAAGCCGACGTTCACGTACTCCACGCTGGGCAACAAGCTGTCACCACCGCGCTATCGCTACCTCGACCACATCGATGTGGACGACGACGGCAAGTCGGAGCTGTTCTTCGGCCTCAGCATCAAAGGGGCGCCCCTGTACACGATCGTGCTGCGCTACGAGGTGGACGCTTGGCACGAAATGCTGCGCAACGAACGGCAGCGCTGCCATGCGTGAATGCTCGGGATCGACTACTCGACCCCGATGTCCCATGCCTGTTCGAGATCGTGGCGGCTGTACGCACGGAAGGCCGTGAGTGTTTGTGTGCGAACAATGCCGGGCACTTTGGCGAATTCCTCGGTGACCACAGTCGCGATGCGCTCGAGATCGGGAACGCGCACAATGGCCACGAGATCCCACGCGCCCGACACCGAGTACACCTCGCTCACGCCCTGAATGCCGGCCAGCGCGGTCGCACAGGCGGGGATAGTCTTCGGATCGGCCTGCACCAACACGATGGTCGTGATCATGATCGCCTCGGGAACGTGAGAGAGTCGCGGTTGCCCGCTCGGGGCCTTACTCAGGCGCCGGTGAGGCAGCGGGCGATGCGCGTCACGCCCTCGACGGCCACCGACTCCGTCGTGGCGTAGCTCGCGCGAATCCAGTCGGGGGTGAGGAACGCACTGCCCGGCACCACCGCCACCTTGTGCTCCTCGAGCACGGCCGCCGCGAACGCCGCGCCGGCATCGGCGGCGCCACGGAAGCCGGCCACGTTGATATACACGTAGAACGCACCGGCCGGATGGACATAACGCACCGTCGGGAACGCGGCGAGCGCCGCCACCACCGCATCGCGGCGCTGACGGAATTCCTTGACCATGTGATCGACGGCCTCGTCGGCCTCATCGTGACGCGCCAGCGCGGCGAGTGCGGCGTGCTGCGACACGGCCGCCGGGTTCGACGTGGTGTGCGACTGAAAGGCCGTCATCGCCTTCGAGACGGCCACCGGGGCGATCGCCCAGCCGATACGCCAGCCCGTCATGGCGTATGCCTTCGCGACGCCGTTGATCACGATCAGATTCTCGCGCGTCCTTGCGACTTCAAGCGCCGACTGCGCGCCGCCCTCGTACGCGATGCGTAGATAGATCTCGTCAGCGAGTACCCACCAGCCTTGGTCGGCCGCGAGATCGAGGATCGCCGTGAGTTCGCCACGGGTGTACACCGCACCAGTGGGATTACTGGGCGAATTCAGCATCAACCCCTTGGTGCGCGGCGTGGCGGCGGCAAGCAGCTGAACGGCCGTCACCTTGAGGTCGTTGGCTTCGTCGCCGAAGACGGGCACGGACACGGCGCGTGCCAGCTCCACCATCTCGTAGTAGCTGGTCCATGCCGGCGACGGAATCAGCACCTCGTCGCCCGGGCCGAAGCAGCACACGCAGGCGTTGTAGAGCGACTGCTTGGAACCGTTCGACACCACGACCTCGGCAGCGGTGATCGGCGCCCCGTGCGCGAGTAGCCGGTTGGCGTCGGCCGCGATGGCTTCGCGGAGCGGCAGAATGCCTTCGGTGGCCGTGTATCGGGTCGCGCCCGCTTCGATGGCGACCGTAGCCGCGTGACGGATGAACGCCGGCGTATCGAAATCGGGCTCACCGGCGCCCAGGTCGATGATCTCCTGACCGGCAGCCTTGAGCGCCCGGGCCTTGGCGGCCACCGCCAGCGTCGCGGATTCCTTGAGTCGGGCGATGTTGGCGGACGGCTGGAAGACCAGAGACATGATCGAGGCGCGGAGCGAAGGTGAATGCCAAGGGAAAACTCGTCGCCCCCCTGCAGATCGGGGCCGAAACCGGCTACCGTTCAAGGCCGGGCGCTTGGCAGGCCCGGGGGGGGTCCGTCGCAGGGCGGCGGGCGACCACAGACGGGATGCGTAGCAGCATGCAGTGAACACGCAGCAATTAAGCGCGCCCACCAGAGGCGCGCTACGCGCTGTGTGCTACGCGGGTCCGCAGTACTGGTACGCGGTGCGCCATAGGGGCGCGACAATCACTGGCCGTTGGGCGGCCAGGCTGACCGACAATCGATGGGGTGGGGCGTGGGCGAGCAAGAACGGGAAGAGACGTCGCCAGGGGCGACGCGCAGCCAGCACGTGGTGCTGCAGGGACCCGCAGATCTGCGGATGATGACCGCCGCCATGCGTCCGGGGATCGAACGCAGCCGACGGATGCAGGGCGTGGCCGCGCCGGCCTGCCTGGTGATCACCCCGACCGTCGAACAGGCGCTCAGCGCCGCCGAACAGGCGCGTCTGCTGCTGGCTGACGACAGCTTGCGAGTCGTGCCGGTCACGTCCGCGACGCGCGCCCGTCGCGTCCTCGCCGCCGGACCGGTGGCCGTGGTCACCGGCACCGCCGCCGACCTCCTCGCGCTCCGCAAGGAAGCCGCTATCGACTTGCAGAAACTGCAAGTGCTCGTCGTGTTCAGCCTCGACGAAATCCTTGCCGACAAGATGGGTGACACCCTGCAGGCCCTGCTCGGCGATTCGCCGGAAGACATGATGCGGGTCGGCACGATCGACAGCGCGTCGGAAGAGATCGAGGCATTCCTCGAAGCGCAGATGCGTCGCGCCCGTCGCCTCACGCCGATCCTGGCCGGTGACGCTCCGCTCGCGATGACACCGAGCTTCGTGATCACGTCGGCCTCGGGCCGCGCCGATGCGCTTCGCTCGATTCTCGATGAGGTCGATCCGCCGTCGGTCGTGGTCGTCGCCACCACCGACGCGGGACAGCGCGAGGCACTCGCCGCCATGACGCGTATCGGGATGGCGATCGATGGACTGAACGTGCAGGTCGTGCGTCAAGCTACGTCGCAGCACGTCGCGCTCGTGGTGCTCTGGGAGTCACCGGTGTCGTATGAAGCGCTCGGCGAAGCGCTCGCGGCGCGCCCGGTGGACGCCGTCGCCCTCCTGCTGGCCGACGAACTCGCCGCCTTCCGTCGCATGACGGCCGGTCTGGCGGAAGCGTGGACGCCGGCCGTACGCAAGGCCAACGCCGAGAGCCGCGTGCAGGCGCTGCGCGCCGCACTGCGCACCACGCTCGCCAATTCAGGTGGCACGTCAGCCAGCGAAATGGCGCTGCTCGCGCCGATGCTGGAAACGCACGACTCACTGGAGATTGCCGCGGCCGCGCTGCGTTTGTACGAGGGCGCGCGTCGCGAGCTGGTCACGGCGCGAACCAAGGCCATCACCGCCGGTCCCGTGCGCACACCAGTGGCCGCTGGCCACAAGCCGGAGGCGCCGGTTGTCGATGGCAAGCAGCGCGTGTTCCTGGCCGCCGGCAAGCGTGATGGCGTGCGCGTCGGTGATATCGTCGGTGCCGTGGCCAACGAAGCGGGCATTCCGGGCGACCGCATCGGACAAGTCGAGTTGTTCGAGTCGCATGCGATCGTCGAGCTCAGCGCGGACGACGCCGCCAAGGTCGTGCAGGCTCTGGGTTCGGTGTCGCTGCGTGGCCGTCGTCTCAGCGCCCGCATCGACGAGCGCAGCGGTGACGCGCCGCGTGGTGGCGATCGCGGTGGCGACCGTGGATCGCGTGGTCCGCGCACCGAGCGCACGTTTGGCCCGCCACGTCGCGATACCGGCGACCGTCCGCCCCGTGGCTCCGATCGTGGCGATCGGCCGGCCCGCCCGTCGTTCGGTGGTGACCGCGGCCCGCGACCGGAAGGTCGTGATAGTCCGCCGCCTGGTGGTAACGACCGTCCCCCGCGCGCCGACGACGAGCGCCGTGCCTTCGGCGATCGTCCGGTGCATGAGCGCGCGGAAGGTCGGGCCGAATGGTCGGAGCGCGGCGCACGCATGCAGAATGCGAGTCGGAAGCCGCGTCCGAACACCGAAGAGAGCAGCGAGAGCTGATCATGAGCGGCAGCTTCCAAGTGTCCGGTGGGTGGATGGAAGTCGTCGCTGGCTCGATGTTCAGCGGGAAGACTGAAGAGCTGTTGCGGCGCGTGCGGCGGGCGACCATCGCCCGCAAGCGCGTGCAAGTCTTCAAATCACACCTCGACGACCGGTACGCCGGTCTCTGGAATGTCTCCAGCCATGACCGGCGTACCTTCGAGGCGATTCCGGTCGACTCCTCGTCGCAGATTCTGCTGCGTCTCGATCCGATGGCGCAGGTGATCGCCATCGACGAGGCGCAGTTCCTCGACGCCGGGATCGTGCAGATGGCCTCGAGTCTGGCCGATCGTGGCCGGCGGGTCATTCTCGCCGGTATCGACAGCGATTTTCGTGGTGAACCGTTCGGTCCGATGCCGCAGCTCATGGCGGTGGCGGAAATGGTCGACAAGCTGCACGCGATCTGCGTGCTGTGCGGGTCACCGGCCAGTCGCAATCAGCGACTGATCGGCGGCAAACCGGCGCCGTACGACTCGCCCACGATCATGGTTGGTGCGGCCGATTCCTACGAAGCACGGTGCCGCGCCTGTCACATCGTGCCGCGTCCGACGGAAGGACAGCAGCAACTGCTATAACGCGCGAGCGAGGGCCAGCGTCATGGCGTCGGCGAGCTGACCACTGGTGAATGGCTTGTTCACAAAGGGCACACGTCGTGCATCGATCGTTGCGCGTGCCCCCGGATCTACGCTGTAGCCGCTCACGGCGACCATCGGCATCGTCGGATACCGGGCGGCGACGGCCTCGATCAGTTCGAGGCCGTCCATCTCGGGCATCGTCAGATCAGTGATCATGAGCGAGACGTCGGCGGCGTGTGCCGCCAGCACGTCCAGAGCGTACCGCGCCGAGGGCGCCACCACGACGACGTGGCCCATCTTCTCCAGCATGCGCCGACCGAGATCGAGCAGCATCGGATCATCGTCGACGAGCAGAATGCTGTGCACCGCCGGCACCGCGATCGCCGGCACCGCGATCGCCGGCACCGCGATCGTCGTCGCCGCGATCATCGTCGCCGCGATCATCGTCGCCGCGATCGTCGTCGCCGCGATCGTCGTCGCCGCCGGGAAGAACAGGCGGAGCGTGGTTCCCTCACCGGCCACGGACTCGCACTCGATGAACCCGCGGCTCTGGTGCACGAGGCCGTGGACCGACGCGAGCCCCATCCCCTTGCCGGCGCCGAACGCCTGCGTCGAGAAGAACGGTTCAAAGAGCCGCGCCTTGAGGTCGTCGCGCATGCCGGCGCCGGTATCGGCAACCACGAGGACGGCGAAGGGACGCGGCGCCTCGGCGGCCGGCGCCTGCGGATGCCGCATCATCACGATGGCGGCCGCCAGCGACAGCGTGCCGCCGTGCCCGTTGGCGATCATCGCGGCACTCGCATTATCCACCAGCGCGCGGAGCGCGTCGAGCAGGCGGGACCGATCGACCACGGCGGTGACGGGTGCTTCGCCGAGTTCGAGTCGCACCGCGATCGACAGCGCAACTGCATCGCGGATGACGGGTACCTGACCGCGCAACAGCTGGTTGAGCTCGACCGATTCCGCACGCAGCATCTGACGACGTCCCACGGCGAGCAGTCGGCGCGTGAGCTCTTCAGCGCGCTCCGTGGCGCGCTCGATCGCATCGAGATCTTCGGCACAGGGCGACGTCGGACCGACGCTCGCGCGCAAGAACGCCGCGCTGCCGCGAATGACCGCGAGCAGATTGTTGAAGTCGTGGGCGATGCCGCCAGCGAGTTGACCGACCGCTTCGAGCTTCTGCGCCTGCCGCAGTCGCTCTTCGGAGCTGCGAGCCTCAGTCACGTCGGTGAACACCGCTACGGAGGCATACGGTCGCTGTTCGCCGGAGCGAATCAGCGGATCGGCGGTCACGTTCAACCAGCGGAACGTCCCATCCCCGCGCTGCACGCCCATCAGCACGCGCTCCTGGCTTTCGCCGGTCTGGAGCGCGACAAGGGCGGGATGGGTGTCCGGAGGCCACGGCGTGCCGTCTTCGTGCACCGCGCTCCATTCGCGATCGACCGGATTGAGCCCCAGCAACTGCGCGCCCGACAGCCCGAGAATGCGTTCGGCGCTCGGGTTACAGGCGCGAATAGTACCGGTTTCGTCGTGCAGCACGACGCCTTCCTGCATCCCCGCGATGACGGCGCGAAAGCGCGCTTCCGATTCGCGGAGCTGTCGTTCGGCGCGCACGCGATCGGTGGTGTCCTGAATGATGATGTGCAGCACGCGACGCCCGGCGATCGCGATCATGCCGATGAACGCCTCGACCTGACGCCGCTCGCCGTTGGCGACGCGATGCTCGCGCTGCACACGGAGTCCGGTGCCGGTCGCGATCGCCGACGTGGCCTCACGCCAGTGATCGAGGGCCACCGCTTCGAGGTCCGTGACATACATCGCGCGCATGGTGTCGCGCGGCCAGCCGTAAAACGTCACGGCCGCCGGATTTACATCGACGATGCGCGCGGTCTCGATATCGGCGAGCAACTGCACCGCGCCGTTGTTCTCGAAGAGCTCACGATGTCGCGCCTCACTTTCCTCGAGTGCCAGCCGTTCGATGTGTCGCGGCGTGATATCGCGCGAGGCGATCGCCACGGCGTCGCCGGACACGGGCACGAGCTGACGCTGTAACCAGCGCTGCGGCTGCTCTGACGTGGGCGCATGCTGCGTGATCTCCAGCGCTTCGCCGGTGATGAGGACCGAGCAGCACTGCTCCCACAGCTGCCAGTCACGGCTGTTCGGGAACATCTCCATCAGCGAATGGCCAAGCAGTTCCTCGCGGCTCCGCTTCACCATGTCGGCCGCTCGCGCGTTTACGTCCAGGATCTGAAAGCGCTCGATGGTGCCGTCGGGGGCACGGTGCGCGTGGACGATGACGAATGCATCAAGGCCGGCCTCGATCACGCCGCGCAGTCGATGTTCCGATTCGCGCAGCGCCTTCGAGACGGCCGCTTGGTCGGTGACGTTGCGGGCAAGGCCCAGCAAATGGGTGGCGATCCCGTCGGCGTCGCGAATGGCCCTGAGGCGCGTTTCGAGGACCAGGCTCCGCCCGTCGTGGGTCATGACCTCGCGATACGCGATGAACGCGCGCGCGGCGAGGGCTTCCTCGCACCGCGACACCATCATCGCCGCTTCCGCCGGCGGGAAGACGTCCTGCGGCAGATGCCCCACGAACTGCGCCGCGTCCATCCCCGTCGCGACGACGTATGTCGCATTCACCGCCTCGCACCGATAGACCCCCGGCGATTCGATACGGAGGATGAAGGCCATCTCGTGCATGTGCTCCGTGAGCATGCGCAGGTGCGCCTCACGTTGCGCCACCTCGCGCGCCGATTGCACACGCGCCGTCACGTCGCGCAGCTGTACCGTCCGGAAGGACAGCGGATGGGTGCCGGTGCCGGCCGCCGTCCCTGCGGTCAGCAGGGCTTCCCACACCCGCTCGCTGGCGCCGTCCCCGACGGACAAATCGAACGACGGCCCGCCGGGGGTCAGAAGCCCGCGCTCGATCCACTCCGACAGTGTGCCGCCGCCGATGTGCTTCGCGCACTGGGGAAGCAGTAGTCCCCGAAGCGCCTCGAGCGGAAATCCGAGTAGCGTACCGGCGGCCTGATTCGCATCGAGGATCCGGCCCTGCGCGTCGGTCACGAGCAGGACATCGTCCAGCGCCATGAGGGCCGTAAGGAGCAGTGCGGAGGGCACGAGAGGGTCGGAGGACACGGAGCGGACGCGGTCGATGGAGCCCGTCACGAGCGTCGTTGCCAGTGACTACCGCAGGAAATGTGCATGCGAGTCAGATCGACCGTTAGAGTGCCTCCGGCCGATCTGCTGAACGATAGTGACGATTGCCCGGCTCGCCGCGTCTTTTGGCTGATGTCAATGTCAAGCCCCTTCTTCCCCGAACGGATCGTCGCATGGGCGTAATCGCGACGCTCCTCGCACACGAGCCCCGGCTCGCACGGCTACGTACTGCCGCGCGAGACCGCTATCGGTTCGTGCCTTGCGAGGACTGGACGTCTCTCACCCGCGCTTGCGAGCGTGGGCCAATCAACGTGGTGGTCTTCGATCTGTATGTCGACGGCCGCGCGGATTTCGAGCGGGTGCGCCAGCTGCGCGTTCGTGTGCCTCGCGCAGCCCTTGTGGCGTACGTGGACATGACGCGTGAGCGAGCCAAGGATATGTTCGACGCCGGTCGTTGCGGCATCGATGTACTCGTGGTTGCCGAAGAAACGGATACGCCGCAGATGCTCGCGGCGCTTCTGGATCAGGCGGAAGCACGCAGCGTCTCGAGTCTGCTCAAGCCACATCTCGCCGGATTGCGTAGCGTAGTGCGTGACGCCGTGATGCTGTCGGTAACCCGGGCGCACGAGCGCCTGACGCCGGACAGTCTCGCGCGTCTCATCGCGGTCTCGCGTCGCCTGCTCTCGAAGCGATTGGAAGGGGCGGAGTTGCCGCCACCACACCAGCTGCTCACGTGGGGGCGCCTGATCGTTGCCGCCAGCATGCTCGAAGACGGGTCGCGCAGCGCCGACGGCGTGGCCAGTGCCCTCGACTTCCCGTCGGGCAGCGCGTTCCGCAATACCTGCCAGCGGTACCTCGGCTGCACTCCGCATCAGATCCGGTTGCGGGGCGGATCGAGCTGGGTGATTCAGGAGTTGCTCGTGAACCGCGAGAAGCGGCGTGAGATCTCGGAATCGGAAGACGACCTGCACGGCAGCGCGGCCGCGTAACGTGATCGCATCGAAGGGCTCCGGAGACTCCGGAGCCCTTTCGCGTTGGTGGTAAGTTTCCGCATGCTCAAACTCGCGCTTACCGGCAACATCGCCAGCGGCAAGAGCACCGTGACGGCGCTGCTGGCCGCCCACGGGGCGACGATAATAGATGCCGACCTGTTGGCCCGCGAAGCCGTGTTGCCGGGAACGGTGGCCCTCGCCACCATCGTCGAACGCTTTGGCCCGTCGGTTCTGCAAGCCGATGGCACCCTCGACCGGCCGGCGCTGCGCCAGCACGTGTTTCGGGATCCGGTGGCGCGCGATGCCCTCAATGCCATCGTGCACCCGGCCGTGAGCCGGCTCCGCGACGCGCGGCTAGCCGACGCCAGACAGCGCGGCGACGCCGTAGTGATTTCCGACATCCCCCTGCTCTTCGAAGTCGGGCTCGAGCATGCCTTCGACGGCGTGATTCTGGTCGATGCGCTCGAACCGGAGCGGCTCGAGCGGCTCACGCACGACCGTGGATTATCGCGCGACGAAGCGCAGGCCATGATCGATGCGCAGTGGCCGTCAGCGAAAAAAAGGACGGGCGCTACCTGGATCATCGACAACGATGGGCCGCGCGAGCAGCTTCCGGTACGCGTCGCCGAGCTCTGGCAGACGATTCAGGCGCTTCCCCTCCGCGGCGCAAGTGCGGATACTTCACTCTGATCGTTCCTTTTCCCCATCTGGAGTCCTCGTGTCGAACATCCCCACCGATCTGCGCTACACCAAGGAGCACGAATACATCCGCCCCACCGACGACGACGCGATCGTCGCCATCGGGATCACGGATTTCGCGCAGGGTGAGTTGGGCGACATCGTGTATGTCGAACTGCCGAAGGTCGGCGCCACGTATGGCTCGCACGACGTGTTCGGCACCGTGGAAGCGGTGAAGGCCGTGTCGGAACTGTTTATGCCGGTGGCCGGCGAAGTGGTCGAGACGAACAGTCGCCTCGACGGCGAGCCGGCGTTGATCAACACGGATCCGTACGGCGACGGCTGGATGATCAAGGTGCGCGTCGCGGCCGGCGGTGACACGGGACTGCTGTCGGCCGCCGAGTACACGAGCGTGGTCGGCGAGTAGCGTTTTTCTTGGCAGTTTCGTGGTACGTGGGGCCTCGGACGGTTGTCCGGGGCCCTGTTTTTTGCGGCTGGGCTCGGTGTGTGCGACCGCCCCGGTCGGCGCATGGATCCCGGTCGCGGCTTTTCTGTGGCGGCGGGCATGGGAACGCCGCGCGAGGTTCGCGCGCCCGCCACAGAGAGCCGCTCGCGGGACCCACGCCCCTCGCAGGGCTCGCGGAAGTACGACGCTCCGGGCGCGGTTCACCGAGGTCACGAACGCCATCTCCGCCTCCCCGTTCCACTCCCCAGCCCGAGACGAGTCCCCACTCGCCCGTAATCCGCGCGTGCCCCTCCCCAGTCACCACGCGACGTGGTCACACCGGAGGATGGAATCCCATCGCGGTCTTTGCGGCAATCACACCGTTGTCGGAAGCGCGCACCGGGCTCCCCAGCCCCCGCGCCGATACCAGCGGCGGCCGGGACGGGCGTCCACTGAGCGGCTCTCTGTGGCGGCCGCACCGATGCCGCGCGGCGCGCCAACGCCCGCCGCCACAGAAAAGCCGCGAAGAGGATGACCCGCGCCCGGCCGCCGCGGCTCGCCGCACGATAGCCCAAAGCCCATAGCACAAACGGCGTGAATGCCGAAGCACGCACGCCGTTCGCACCAACTCACCACAACGACCTTACGACGTCGCGTACGACTCGATCGGCGGACACGAGCAGACCAGGTTGCGATCCCCGAACGCGCTTTCAACACGGCCGACGTACGGCCAGAACTTCCGCTCGCGCGTGAACGGCGTGGGATACGCCGCCTGCTGACGCGTGTACGGGCGATCCCACTCGTCGCTCGTGACATGCGCGGCCGTGTGCGGCGCGCGCTTGAGCACGTTGTTCTCGCGATCCACTTCACCGCGCTCGACGGCCGCGATCTCCTCGCGAATGCCGATCATCGCCTCGATGAATCGGTCGAGCTCCGCCTTCGACTCGCTCTCCGTGGGCTCCACCATCAGCGTACCGGCCACCGGGAACGACAGCGTCGGCGCATGGAAACCATAGTCCATCAAACGCTTCGCGATGTCTTCCGCTTCCACACCCGACGCGCTCTTCACACCGCGCGTGTCGAGAATGCACTCGTGCGCGACCAGACCATTCTGCCCGCGATAGAGCACCGGGTAGTGTGCCTCGAGCTGCTTCGCCACGTAGTTCGCATTCAGGATCGCGACCTTGGTCGCGGTGGCGAGTCCTTCGCCGCCCATGAGCTTGATGTACACGTACGAGATCGGCAGGATGCTCGCGCTGCCCCACGGCGCCGCCGAGATCGGACCGATCGCCTGCGTCCCTCCGGTGGCAATCACCGGATGTGTGGGGAGAAACGGCACCAGCTGCGACGCTACGCCGATCGGGCCCATGCCCGGCCCACCGCCGCCGTGCGGAATACAGAACGTCTTGTGCAGGTTCAAGTGGCACACGTCGGCTCCGAGATCGCCCGGACGCGACACACCCACCATCGCATTCATGTTGGCGCCGTCCATGTACACTTGGCCGCCATGCGCATGGATGAGCGACGTGATCTCCTTGATCCTCGCTTCGAACACGCCGTGCGTGCTCGGATACGTCACCATCAGCGCCCCGAGATCGGCGGTGTGCTGCTCCGCCTTCGCACGCAGATCATCCACATCGATGTTGCCATCGGTGTCCGTCTTCACCACGATCACCGAGAAACCCGCCATCACGGCGCTGGCCGGATTCGTGCCGTGCGCCGACTGCGGAATGAGACACACCGTACGGTGTGCATCGCCGCGCGACTGGTGGTAGGCGCGAATGACCAGCAATCCGGCGTACTCACCCTGAGAGCCCGCGTTCGGTTGCAGCGACACACCGGCGAAACCGGTCACTTCAGCCAGATCGCGTTCGAGTTCGTCGAACAGCTGGGCGTAGCCCTGCGCCTGCTCGACGGGCGCGAAGGGATGCAGCTGGCCGAACTCGGGCCACGTGACCGGGATCATCTCGACCGTGGCGTTCAGCTTCATCGTGCAGGAACCGAGCGGGATCATGCCGTGCACAAGCGAAAAGTCGCGAGCCTGCAACGCGTACATGTAGCGCAGCATATCCGTCTCGCTGCGATAACGATGGAACGTGGGATGCGTGAGGAACGGCGAGACGCGACGGAATCGCTCGTCGTAGCGCGTGTCCACACCGGCGCTCACATCGGCATAGGAGAAGTCGACAGCCGCGTTGTTGTTGAACACCGTCCAGAGATCGGCGACATCGCGCTCCGTCGTCGTTTCGTCGAGCGCCACCGTCATCGCGCCCGGCTCGAGCACGCGCAGATTCATACGATGGGCGGCCGCGGCCGCGAGAATGTCTTCCTGACCATGCGCGCCCACTTCCACGCGTACCGTGTCGAAGAAATGCTCGTGCGTGATCGCGAAGCCGAGCTTCTCGAAGCCCGCCGCCAATGTGGCCGCATGCCCGTGCACGCGCTCGGCGATCTTCACGAGACCTTCCGGTCCGTGGTACACGGCGTACATCGCCGCCATCACCGACAACAGCACCTGCGCCGTGCAGACGTTGCTGGTGGCTTTCTCGCGACGGATGTGCTGCTCGCGCGTCTGCAACGCCATGCGCATCGCGGGCTTACCTTCCGTATCACGCGACAGGCCGATGATACGACCCGGGAGGAGACGCTTGAACTCGTCGCGCGTGGCAAAGAACGCGGCATGCGGACCGCCGTAGCCCATCGGCACGCCGAAGCGCTGCGTGTTGCCGACGACGATGTCGGCGCCCCACTCGCCCGGCGGTGCCAGCAGGCACAACGCGAGGAGATCGCTGGCCACCGTGACCAGCGCGCCGGCGGTGTGCGCCGCTTCGCACAGGCCGCGATAGTCGACCACGGCGCCATCGGTGCCGGGATACTGCACCAGCGCGCCGAACACCTTGTCGCTGAAGGCGAAGGTCCGCGGATCACCCACCTGCACCACGATACCCCGCGCCGCCGCCCGCGCCTGCACCACCGCGATCGTCTGCGGATGACAGTCGCTGCCGATCAGGAACACGTTGCGCGTGGCACCACCGCGCGAGCCGAAGCAGAGTGCCATCGCTTCCGCCGCCGCCGTGCCCTCGTCCAACATCGAGGCGTTGGCGATCTCGAGTCCGGTGAGGTCGATCACCATCGTCTGATAATTCAACAGCGCTTCGAGTCGTCCCTGCGCGATCTCGGCCTGATACGGCGTGTAGGCCGTGTACCACGCCGGATTCTCCATCACGTTGCGCAGAATCACGTTCGGCGTGTGCGTGCCGTAGTACCCCATACCGATGAACGAGCGGTACACCGTGTTCCGCGACGCGATCGTCCTGAGCGCGCCGAGCACTTCGGCTTCGCTGCGCGCCGGACCGGTGTTGAGGGTGCCGCGGAAACGGATGCTTTCCGGAACGACGGCGTCGATGAAGGTCTCGAGGGAGTCGTAGCCGAGCGCGGCAAGCATCGTCTGCTGTTCGGCTGCACTCGGACCGAGATGGCGCGGAATGAACGAATCGACCGCGACTGGCGCGGACGAGATGGTGCGCGTGCTCATGACCATCCTCAAACGGGCCAAGCCCGTGCAAGCGTCGTGAAATCGTTGGGGCCACTGCGGCGCGTTTCGCCCGTGACATTGTAAATTTAACTAAAGTGTGGATTTCCCGAGTCGTTCCCCCGATCGCTGCGGCGGCACCGCAGTCCAGACCGCCCTCCGACGGCGCGTCGGCTTTCGCGTTGCCCCCGCATTGGGCGTTTCTACGCTCGCCCGCCGCCGACGGCGTCACGAACATGGCTATCGACACCGCGCTGCTGGAACTGGCGGAAACCGCGCAGCGCGCCGTGTGGCGATGCTATGCGTGGGAGGCGCCGACCATCTCGTTCGGCCGGAACGAACGGACGGTGGGCCGCTTCTCACCGTCGCGGCTGCGCGAGGCGGGTCTTCGCGCGGTGCGTCGCCCCACCGGCGGGCGGGCGTTGCTGCATGCGCGTGAGGTCACGTACAGTGTGGCCATGCCGCTCGACGAACAGCACTCGTGGCGCGTGGCATACGCCGCCGTGAACGTCGTCCTGCTACGCGCGTTGCAGTCGCTGGGCGTGCCGGCGCAGCTGGTCGCGGACACGGAGGCACCGGCGATCGCGCCCGATGGGCCACTCTGCTTCGATCGACCGGCAGCCGGCGAGATCATGGTGAGCGGCCGGAAGCTCGTGGGAAGCGCGGTCTGGCGTCAGGGTGGTGCGTACCTGCAGCACGGCAGCATTCTGCTGGCCGACGATCAGGCGATGCTGGCCGCAGCCGCTGACGTCCCAATGCCATCACCGCCGCCTGCGGCTTCGCTGGAGGACTGTGCGCCGTCGCAGGGCCACTGGGCGGTGGTCGTGAATGCCCTGGCCGTCTCGCTCGCGGCGTCGACCCCGGAGGGCTCTATCGCCACTTTCGTTCCCTCCTCCGACTTTTCGATGCGGGTGGCCTCCCATCACGCCGCGCTCGATCATGACGACTGGCTCTGGCGCCGATAGTGAGCGTCCGGCATCCTACGCTCGTGTAATTGCCTCAAAGATCCACCGATCTGTCTTTCACGGACTACCGCCTTTTATGCGCCTCTCGCAACCCCGTTGGCCGGCCAGTGTGCTCTGCTGCACGATCGCGTTCGCCCTCGTGGCCTGCGCCGGCAGCGAGCGCGCGGCCGACGCCGGGGAGACCGGCGGCACGTTGATTGTGACCGTGCCGGCCGAACCGAACACGCTCTTCCCGCCGCTCGGCTCGGGGACACAGGGCGCGGCGATCATCGGCGTACTTTTCGATCGACTCGCCGAGATCGGCGACGGTCTCGAGACCTACGGAGACCGCGGTTTTCAACCGCGACTGGCCACGTCGTGGACCTGGGCGAACGACTCGCTGTCCATTGCGTTTGCGCTCGATTCGCTGTCCCGTTGGCACGACGGTCAACCCGTGACCGCCGAGGACGTGCGCTATACGTTCCGCGTCTACACGAGCGACTCGCTGGTGGTCGACAATAAATCACTACTCGGCAACATCGATTCGGTCTCGGTCCGTGACCCGCGCACCGCCGTGTTCTGGTTCAAACGGCGCATGCCACGGCAGTTCTACGACGCCACGTACCACATGTATGTGCTGCCGTCGCATCTGCTCGACACCATTTCCATGACCAAGCTCGAGAGCGCGCCATTCGGCCGCCGTCCTGTTGGTACGGGACGCTTCCGATTCGTGCGCTGGGAGCCCGGTCAGCGCATCGAGATCATCGCCGATACGGCGAACTCACGCGGACGGGCGCTGCTCGATCGGGTGATTTGGAGCATCGCGCCCGACTTCGGATCGTCGACGGTCAAACTCTTTGCCGGCGAAGCGGACTTCCTCGAACAGCTACGCCCCGAGAATCTGGCGCAGGTCGCGCGCACCCCGTCGCTGCGCCTGATCGACAACCGCACGCTGAGCTACGGCTTCCTGGGGTTCAATCTCCGCGACCGCAAGAACCCGTCGCGCCCCAACGCCATCTTCGGCGATCCACGCGTTCGACGCGCCCTGCACATGGCCGTCGATCGCGAGCGACTGGTGCGCAACGTTTTTGATTCGCTGGGCATGGTCGCGCTGGCGCCGGCGCCGCGCGCACTGATCCCCGATACGGCGGCCTTCAAGCAGCTTCCGTACGATGTCGCCACCGCGAACGTGTTGCTCGATTCCGCGGGTTGGCGCGACAGCGACCGCGACGGCGTGCGCGATCGCGACGGCGTGCCACTCGCGTTCGACATCCTCATTCCCAGTAGCAGCACGTCACGGCAGCGCTATGCGGTCCTGCTGCAGGAGCAGTATCGGGTGATCGGCGTGAAGGCGACGCC
>NZ_JBDNFF010000063.1:0-3818 GCF_041689975.1 Gemmatimonas sp. | reverse complement strand
GACTCCATCCCCACCAACATCGCGGAAGGGGTCGCTCAGCCCAGTGACGCCGATTGTGCTCGATTTCTCAGTTACGCCATCTCGTCGGCATTCGAAGTCGAGAGCCACCTCATCCTCGCGGACAAGCTCGGTCTCAAACTCGTTGGCATCGAGGAAGCCCTCGACGAAACCCGCCAAGTCCGCCGCATGACCCACGGCTTGAGGAAGTACTACGTCGAAAAAGCGAAACGAGAGAAAACGGAACGAGAGAAAACGAAAGAGCGCGACGGCTAGCCACGGCCCCCCTGCCTCCTGCCCCCTGATACCCTCCCCACTGCTTCCTAGGGAGTAAGGGGTAGGGAGTAAGGGGTAGGGAGTAAGGGGTAAGGAGTAGGTAGCACGGAGTACGGACTTAAAATATCCGCAAATTTATGTACTTCTTCGGATTCTTCTTTAAATCCATCACCAGCGAGTCCACCCGCAGCAGCAACGTATCCAGCCGCGCATACACCGCCGGATCGTTCAGTATCCTGGCCGCGGTGCCGTTGCCGTTGCTCACCTTGTCGAGCACACCTTGCACTTGCACGTTCGTCTGCTTGAAGTCGCGCGTGAGCTGCTCGAGCTGCGCCGAGGTGGCCTGCAGATTCTTGACCGTCGAATCCACCTTCGTGGAATCCACACTGGCCAGCGTGCGGCGCACGGTCTGTTGCGTCAGCGTGAGCTGCTTGGACTGTTCGGCCGTGACCGCGCTCAGCTGCGCGACGAGCTTCGTGAGATCGGCCACCGTCTGCCGCACGTCCGTTACGCCGCCGCCTTCTACGAACTGCACGCGCGCGGCGTCGGTCAGCGCGCGGATGTTGAGCGCGATCGAATCGCCCTTGCTCAGCAGCTCGGGAACGCCCGGTGATCCGGTGCCCGTTGGAATCGTGTCGCCTTCCGCCATGTAGCCCTGACGTCCGATGATCGGCGTGAGCGCAATCAGCTGGTCGCCGAAGATGCCGTTGGCCTGCACGGTGGCCGTCGTGCCTGCTGGTATCTTGTACTGCGACTGCATCTGCAGCGTCACCGTAATCGTGCCGTCGGGGATCAGGTCGACATGGTTGACATACCCGATCTGCACGCCGGCCAGCAGCACCGGCTGTCCCTGCTTGAGCCCGGCGCCCCATTTGAAGCGCGCGAACATGGGATATCCGCTGGACAGACCGCCACGGGCGATCCAGATCGTTCCGCCGATACCCAGCACCACCGCTACCAGCAGGAGCAGACCGACAAGCAGTTCGTCGCGTCGTTTCGTCGTCATGTATGGAGAGAAAGCAGGCGGTCAGGCCTGAATGAATGGAGCCAGGACGGCAGCCACGAGGGCATCGAGTACCAGAATGCTGACAGACGCGATGACGACGGCGAGGGCGGTCGAACGCCCCACGCCTTCGGCGCCGGCTTCGGTCACGTAGCCCTCGTACGAACAGACGAAGGCGATGGCGGCACCGAACAGAAACGCTTTGATCAGCGAGTACACGACCTGAAACGGCGTGAACGCCAGGCGTAACCCCGCCACGAAGTCGTCGGTACGGACATCGGTGGACGTGATCAGGATTACCCACGCGCTCAAGATGGCCGCGCTGTTCGCCAGAACCACCAACACCGGCAGCATCACGATCCCGGCCAGAAAGCGCGGCAGTGCGAGATAGGCCACCGGATCGAACGATAACGTTTCGAGCGCGTCGATCTGCTCCGTCACGCGCATCGTGCCGATTTCTGCGGTCATGCGGGCGCCTACCCGACCGGTGAGCACGAGCGCCGTCAGCAGCGGTCCCAGTTCGAGCACAATACTCTGCCGGGTGATCAGGCCGACCACTGAGAGCTGTACGCCGGGGAAGAGCTGGTAGCGCGTCTGGAAGGCTGTCACGCCGCCAAGGAACGCGGCCACGATGATGGTCAGCGGTACGGACTCCACCCCCATCGTGCGCATCTGGCGGATCGTTTCGGGAACCCAGGTGCCCGGGTCGCGCACGCCGCGCACGATGTCGCGCGCGAAATAGGCACGCTTGCCCAAGGCGCGCAGAATGCCCCCGGTGCGCCGTTCGGCCAGCCGGACGACGACGTCCAGGCTGAGCATCAGGTTCGCACCCGCGCCAACAGCACGAGGGCGAACAGTCCGCACGCGATGTTAGGCACCCACGCCGCAATGTCGGGAGGCATAAGCCCCTTTCCACCAATCGCTTTGGTCAACTGGATGAGCACGAGAAAGAGAATGGTCGTGGCCAGACTGACCGCGATACCGTAGGCGGCGCCACCACGCTGCGAACTCGTCGCCAGCGGTGCGCCGAACAGTGCAATGATGAGACAGGTGACGGGAATCGCCAACTTCAGCATCCGTTCCACCCGGAGCAGATTCACATCTGTCCCTGAGCGTTCGAGCGCTGTAATGAACCGCGTCAGGTCGGCGAAATTCATCTCGCTCGGCTGCCGCTCGGTGGACTGCAGGTCTTGCGGTTTCTCGGTGAAGTGCCGGTCAATGAGAGAATCGAAGGCGACGGCACGATCGGTAGAGTCGGTCGGGACCACATGCACGAGCCCCGACTTCAGCACCCAACCGCGATTGTCGTACCACGTGGCCGTTCTGGCCGCCACGAGCAGTCCAGGCCGCTTCACCGATCCGCGCTCCTCGATCTCTACGTTCTCCACGAATCGCTGTTTCACGTCGAGCGTGTAGATCCGGTACACGCGCCCGGTCTCGCTGGCAAACGCAAAATTGTAGCGATTATTGTCACGATCCTGTCCTTTGCCGGCCAGCAGCTTGAGTCGCTGGGCATTGGCCGGCGGCGCGAGCTCGCCGAACATGAGGTCAATGCCCATCGCCACAGTCGCCATGAACAGGATCGGCGCGATGAAGCGGTAGAAGCTGATCCCCGAGGCCTTGGCCGCAGTGATCTCGGAATACCGCGTGAACGTGCCGATCGAGAACACCGTGGCGAACAGCACCGCGGCGGGCAGCACCATGAACAGCGTGTCGGGAATCCAGTACACATAGCTCAGTGCAACGTCCTTGAGCGCCAGCTTGCGTTCGGTGTACTTGCGCAGGTTGTCCACGAGGTCGATCACGAACACCAGCACTGGGAAGCCAAGCGTGGTGACGGTGAAGATGCGGGTGAACTCGGCCGCTACGTACCGATCGAGTGGCGTAATGAAGCGGCGGCTCACGCGCCCACCGCCACCGTCGGACCCGTGCCTGCGGTCTTCGCGGCCTGCTCCTTCTTCATCTGTCTCGCCAGCGCGCGTCGTGCGCCGCGATCCGCCCACCAGTCACGGATACCACCGCCACGCGAGGTGTCCGTCGTCGATTCCACACGCCAGAGCAGTACGACACCCGCTACCGTGAAGATGGCATTCGCGATCCACATCGCGATCGACGGCGGCACCATGCCCTTATCGGCCAGCGCTTCACCGCCCATCAGACATACATAGTACAAGCCGAACACGGCGATGCTCACGCCGAGCGTCATCCCGACACCGCCACGTGGGTAGCGCAGCGCGATCGGTGGGCCGAAGAGGACGAACACGAGGCAGGCAAAGGACAGCGCGAACTTCTTGTGGATCTCCACCGTGAGGCTGTCGAGCCCTTCGCGCGACGCGACCAGCTGCGCATCCGCAGCGTTCATCGCCCCTTGATTCATGGTCACCGAGTCCACGACCGCCGGTGCCGGTATGGGCATGGACTCGGGTATGTTCACGGCGGGCGGCGGCGTAGGGATCGCCACGCCGAGCGTGTCTCTCAGTGTGTCGACCGCTGGCACGACCGCTGGCACGACCGCTGGCACGACCGCTGGCACGACCGCTGG
>NZ_JBDNFF010000062.1:0-2705 GCF_041689975.1 Gemmatimonas sp. | reverse complement strand
GCGCGTGCGAGAGCTGGCGCCGGAGAACGTATGGCGTGCGCGCTTCGATCATATCAACACGTTCGAACGGATGCTGACCGACAGCGGCGTGATCATTCGCAAGTGCATGCTCCACGTGTCGCGTGAAGCGCAACACGAACGCTTGCAGGCGAGACTCGACGATCCCACCAAGAACTGGAAGTTCCGTCTCGACGATCTGAAGGACCGCGACCGTTGGGATGCCTACACTGACGCGTATCGGGAGGTGCTCGAACGTTGCAGCACGCCATCGGCACCGTGGTACGTCGTGCCCTCCGACGATAAGACCGTGCGCAACTATCTCATCGCGCAGATGCTGGTGGACACGCTCGAGTCCACGAAGTCGACGTTCCCGCCGATGGACGAGGCCGTGCGAACCGCAGCAGCGGGGTTCGATTAGGTCGTCGCGTGTCGGCTCGTGCAGTTGCGTGTTCAGCTTGGCCCGCCAAGACGAACAGGCAGCCAGTAGCTGACTTTGACGGCGAGGAAATTATCACCGCTGGCGCGGGTCGTGCGGAACAGATCGCTCGCTCTTGCGGGATCGCCGAACACTTCGGCCGTCCGACGATTTTGTTGCCACACCAGAAAGAACGTGCTGCCTGGTGTCCATTCCCAGCGCAACACGATGTTGGATCGGAACGAGAGCACGTTGAAGTCGCGATTGCTGAGCGTGAACGTACTCGAGCCATCGGTGATCGTCAGCTTACCCACGGAGTCGGCGGCGATGATGGTGCCATCGGTGCCGTATTCCCGAAGCACGCGGCTGCGTGGGGCCGACAGTTCACCGATGCGCGAGTAGCGCCCGCTGGCCACGAACGGCTCGGCGTAAGCCTCCAATGTCAAATTGGGCGAGAAGGCGTAGTTGGCGCGGAGTTTGGTGGAAATCGTAGTGCGATCGATGAAGCCGAACACGTAGCGATTACCGTACGTGCGCGTGCCACCGGCAACGCGCGTGACGTATTGTCGTGGGTCAATGCCCGACTGGAACGTGGGCTCTGCGGACACGGACACGCGTGGCGACGGTCGCAGCGTTATTTGGCCCGAAATGTTGCGGCGCCACGCGCCGAACTCATCGACGCCATATCCGCCGTTCATACGCCAGCCGGTGCGTGCACCGAAAGGATTGTTGATACGGAACTCCTGGCGGAACTCGCGGGGAAGTCCCATGTACGGTCCGCCGCGCGTGACGGCGTCGTCGACCGCAGCCAAGGCGATCGTTGAGCGCACGTTGAGATTCCAGAAATTTCTCAGCGTCGCACTGCTGTTCTGCGACCACGTGTTCAGCTGTTGCGTTCGCTCGAAGTTCAACGCTCCGCGCGTTTCGAAACCGAGTCGCCAGTTCTGGAAAAAGCGCCCAGGTGTGGTTTCGCGGATCTGGAGGTCGGCGTTGTACTCGATATCGTCGGTCGACTGCAGTCGGCCGAGATCATTCAGTTCGAACCCTGGTGACTCGACTTTGACCTCGGCGCCCCACAAAATGTGCCGTCCCGCATCCTTGTCGGCGCGGAGTTGGGCCGAGTAGCCGGACAGGGAGGTTTTGAGCGGATCGAACAGGACGTTTCGTCGGTCCGGTCGTTGAAAGAGGCGCGAATTCGTCGTCTGCAGCCGACGGATGGACGCCGTGTCGCCCGCGACATGCGTACCCGCGACGAATCCGCTGATGGCGTACTTGCCTTGCTGAAAGCGAATGCGCCAGTCGGCCCCGCCGAAGTAGCTCTCGCGTGCCAACAATCCCGCCAGCGTGGGTTGCCCGATCACGTTGCGCTGCACGGTGCTGAACGACGCGCCGACGGTGGAGGCTTGCTTGCCGATTTCCTGCTGGAGTCGTAGCACGCCGTAGGCTGATCGCGGCTCGACGGGCACCCGGTTGGTGACGCTGGAGTCAGCGTGGAACACTCGTGCATTCTCGGCCGCCGTCACGGCGGTCACGGCACCGATGGAGAGTCGGCTCGGTAAGCGACCGGTGAGCTTGGCGGCACCGAGGATGGTGCTGCTGCGTGGCGTGTCGACGAAATCGCCGGTGGCCGAACCTCGTGGTGGTGCGCCGATGCGGCGAGGATAGAAGTACTGTGCGCCGTTCCCGCGCACCATTTCGCTGCCTTCCGTGAAGAACGGTCGGCGTTCGTCAAAGAAGGTTTCGAAGGCGCTCAGGTTGACTTCTGCGGGGTCGGCTTCGACTTGCCCGAAGTCCGGATTGACCGTTGCGTCGAGTGTCAGACTCGAGCCGAGCGCCGCCTTGGCGTCCATACCCATCCGGCCCGCGAGCGGGCGGTTCAAGGGGTTGGCGGCAGTTGCCGAGCCGCGCCGTGTGGCATCGCCGGCCACGTACGGCAGGAACTCCACGGGGCGGGTTGGCGAGACGCCGTCGAGACCCTCCAACGTGCCGAATCGCGACACGTAACCGGTCTCGCGAGGCGATACCATCGCCCACTGAATGTCTTCGTTCTTGTCGGGCATCCATCGATCGATCTGCATGCCCCATCGCTGCCGCTCCGCCTTGGGAAACCTGAGCTGGGAGAAGGGGATGCGCATTTCCGCGGTCCATCCGCTGGAGTCCTCGCGCGTGGCGGCTGTCCACACCGGGTCGTACTGACTCTCGCGGCCTCGCATGTCGTCGTCTTGCGTGTGGCGAAAATCCGAGCGGACGCCGGCCACGGAGACACCAAAGCCGACGGCCGTGCGACGGT
>NZ_JBDNFF010000061.1:0-18685 GCF_041689975.1 Gemmatimonas sp. | reverse complement strand
CGTCGTGGACGGATCGGTGAACAACTGTCCGACGGTGAGCTGCGGGTAGATGTCGGCATAGCTGCGGATCTCCATGGCGCTGACGCGCTTCATGATGAACCACGGCTTGAGATCCTGCGGTCGCTGCAGCCCCGCCGCCCCCAGCACTTCGAAGAAGCTCTTCACCGTTTCGCGATGATAGCGTGCGACCCGATGCGACTTGTCGCCCACGTGCAAACCACCCACGAGTGCGGGATCCTGCGTGGCCACACCGGTGGGACACTGATTGCTGTTGCAGCGAAGCGCTTGAATACAGCCGATCGCGAACATCATGGCACGGGCGGCGTTACACATGTCGGCGCCGAGGGCGATCTTGGTGGCCATCGAGAAGCCGGTGTTCACCTTCCCCGATGCAATCACGCGGATGCGGTCGCGCAGTTCGGTGGCCACGAGTGCATTGTGCACGAACGAGAGCCCTTCGTTCAGCGGCGTGCCGACCGAGTCGGAGAACTCGAGGGGGGCGGCGCCCGTGCCTCCTTCGCCACCATCGACGGTGATGAAGTCAGGCGTGATACCGGTAGCCATCATGGCCTTGATGATGCCGAGGAACTCGTGGCGCTTGCCGACGCACAGCTTGAAGCCGATCGGTTTGCCGCCCGACGCGTCGCGCAGCCGTTTCACGAACTGCAACAGCTCCGTTGGCGTCGAGAACGCAGAATGGGTGGGCGGAGAGATCACGTCGTGGCCGGGTTCGACACCGCGGATTTCGACGATCTCCGGCGTGAGCTTCGACGCCGGGAGGATGCCACCGTGACCGGGCTTGGCGCCCTGCGAGAGCTTGATCTCGATCATCTTCACGTTCGGCAGCGTGGCACGCTTCGCGAATTCCGCCTCGCTGAATCGACCCTGCCGATCGCGCGCGCTGAAGTAGCCGGTGCCGATCTGCCAGATGATGTCGCCGCCGGGCTCGAGATGATACGGACTGAGGCCACCCTCACCGGTGTTGTGCGCGAAGTTGCCCATCTTCGCGCCGGTGTTGAGCGCGAGCACCGCATTCTTGCTGAGTGAGCCGTAGCTCATGCCGGACACGTTGAACACCGAAGCGGAGTATGGCTGCGTGCAATCGGGTCCGCCCACCGTCACGCGGGCGTGCGCATCGTCAGGATGCACCGGTGCGAGCGAGTGATTGATCCACTCGTAGCCGGTCGCGTACACGTCCTTCTGGGTGCCGAAGGGGAGCGTATCCAGCTCACCCTTGGCGCGCTGATAGATCAGCGACCGATCGTTGCGGCTGTAAGGTTTGCCGTCACCGTTCGACTCGATGAAGTACTGGTTGATCTCGGGCCGGATCATCTCCAGCAGGTATCGCGCGTGTCCGAGGAGCGGAAAGTTGCGCTTGATTGCCTGCTTGGTTTGTAGCATGTCGGCCACGCCGCGGCCGATCAGCGGCAAGAGGATGAACAAGGCCAGCCATGCCGGTGGCCACAGCGTGGAGGCCGCCGCAACGGTGAGCAGCAGGGCGACCGATACGATGACGAATTGGGTACGCATGGCTTCGAGTATCGTCCGGATTGCGCCGGATGATGAGTCGGCAAGGGATTTGCGGGGTACGATCCCCGGGCATGCGCGGAACGGACGATGCAACTCACTCACGTACACACCGGAGCACCTATGGCCGAAGAAGTGGCCCGTCGCATTGTCGTTGCCAGCTTTACCACGCCCAATGGCGCAAAGAGTACGTTGGACCTCTTGAGAGGCGCCTCGATCGGTATGGGCAACACTGCCGTGGTGACCCGAGACGACGGCGGCGAGGTGCAATTTACGGAGTCTCAGGACTGGGGCATCGGCAAGAGTGCCCTCGTGGGCGCCATCGCCGGCCTGCTGTTGCCCGGGGTCGGTACCATCACCCTCGCCGCCGGCGGTGCGCTGGCCGCGTACTTCATCGACCGCGGATTTCCGGACGCCCAACTCAAACAGATGGGCGAGGGACTGGCGCCCGACAGCTCGATGCTCGTATTGCTGGTGGCCGACCACGACGTGGAGCGGGCGACCGACGTACTCGCGCAGGGTGGTGGTACCGTGATCGGCACCAGCACCGAGAGCGATCTCACCGCGGCCATCGCCAATCTGCATCCCTGACGACTAGGCTTCGGTTCCTTCACTTCCCGGAGCCGCATGCAGCGTTCGGCCATTCTCACCGCAGTCCCGCACGGTCGTGGCCGTACCCGCCAGGTCACGATCAAGAATGTCGGTGACGAGGTCGCGCTGGAACTCAGCATTCAGTTCATGGCCGAGAAGGAAGACCGAACCGATTGGCTGGAAGGCACCCGGCCGCGGGTGCTCGGCCCCGGGAAGGAAGTCTGCCTCGACATCGCGCAGTCGCCGGGGCCGACGGAGTGTCGGCTGATCGTGTCGTGGGTGGACGGCCGCGGGAATACGAGCCGTTGGGTCGGGGCGATTTCGCGGCGGTAGCGGAACGGCGCCCGTCTCAACCCACGTCCGTACTCTCAGCGTGGACGCCGAGTAGCACAAATGTCCGGCAATAATTGCAATGAATTTGCGGTCGCGCGAGCTGGCGAGATTCCGGTGCGCCCGCAGCAATTTGCAGGGCGGACCATGAGCATGCGATCGCCGCCCCCTCGTCACGAACAAGTGACGATATCTTAGCACTGGCGGTTGGCCCGTCCCTACTCGTATGCTTTCAGGACCCTCTTTTCTGTCAGTTCGTCCCCGCTCTTCGTACAGGAACCGGGACGGAGCGAATTCCGAGGGTCATCTCACCTCCTCAGGACGGTTGCTTCATGTTAAGGGTGCTCCGAACTCAATTGCCCGCATTGGTGGCAGTAGTCGTCGCGGCCGCCACGTTCGACCCACGCGGCGTTGCCGCGCAGGGTAGCGTTGCCGTTGGGACGTTGGCCGGCTCCGTCACGGATGCGGCCAGCGGTGCACCAGTCCCGGGTGCCACCGTTATCGTTGGCGGAACCACGCTGGTTGGTATCACAAATGACAAGGGCGAGTATGTCGTGGCCAACATCCGGCCAGGCCTTCTCTCACTGTCCGCGCAACGCATCGGCTACCGAGCCAGGAACGACACAGTTCGCGTAGCCGCTGGGCAGCGCGTCACGAAGAATTTCGTGTTGACGGCCACCGTCTCCACGTTGTCGGACGTCATCGTAACGGGTGTGACGGGCAACACCAGTCGTCGGGCCCAGGCTGCCGTCGTGGCGTCCCTTCCGATGGGCGATCTTGCGCGGACTGCGCCGGTCTCGAACATCGGGGAGGTGTTGCAGTCGCGGCTGCCTGGCGTCTCGGTCAATCAGTCCAGCGGCACGGCCGGCTCGTCGCGGCAGATCCGCATTCGCGGTGCCTCCTCGATCAGCCTGTCGAATCAGCCGCTCATCTTCATCGACGGTATCCGCGTATCGGAGGCCCAGCCGTCCGCAGGCGTCGGCGGACAGCTCACCGACCGATTGAACGACCTCAACCCCGACGACATCGAGTCCATCGAAGTGGTGAAGGGCCCGGCGGCCGCCACCCTGTACGGCGCCGACGCTTCGGCCGGGGTGATCCAGATCATCACCAAGAAGGGCAAAGTTGGATCGAACTCGTTCGCGCAAACCCTGCGCATGGACGCGTCGACCATCGATCAGAACTGGACGCCGCCCGCGAACTTCGGCAACTGCACAGCGGCGCTCATCGCATCCACGAGCACCAACCCGCTCTGTCGTGGCCAAGCGCTCAACGCGTTGGTTCAGGACAATCCGCTGGACCGCGTGGCCGCATTCCAGAACGGCAGTGAGCGCAACATCGGCTGGACCGGTCGTGGCGGTGGGAGCAACTACGGCTACTTCGTGAGCGCCACGTCTGACAAGACAGAAGGCACGCTCCCGAACAACGCGTTCTCGCGCATCGGCTTCCGCTCCAATGTGAACCTGGTCCCGGACGCCCGATTCAAACTGGACATCGGCTTCAACGTTCTCCAATCGAAGACGGTGCAGCCGGACAACGACAACAACATCTATGGCTGGCTCGGTGGCGCGCTGCTTGGTTCACCGACCACGCGTCGCGACGACGGCCTGCCCGGTCAGGATGGTTGGTTCGGCTTTGCGCGCCAGTTCGATGCGATCAAGGGGATTGAAAACGCCGTGGAAACGCGTCGTTCGCAGTTCACCGTGGCCGCGAACTACCAGCCCACGTCGTGGCTTTCCAATCGCTTTATAGTCGGTGCCGACCTTGCCCGCGATGAAATCACGCGTTTCTTCCCGCGCAATGCCCCGCAGCAATATGCCGGTAATTTGAACACGGGCGACAACACGCAGACGCGTGTCGGTGCTGACCGATTCACCATCGACTACCTCGGCAGCATGCGCCGGAGCTTCGGTGCGGACGGCCAGTTCGGCGCGAATTTCTCGGGCGGTTTTCAGGCCGTGATCTCCCGTACCGATGTGCAATCGGCCAACGGATTCGGCTTCACCACCAATGCGGCCAACAGCATAGACAACGCGTCCACCCGAACGGGTGGTCAGAGCTTCACCGAGCAGAAGGCGCTCGGATACCTCGGTGAACTGCAGCTCAGCAACCAGGACCGTCGCTTCATTCAACTGGGCGCGCGCATCGATCAGAACTCGTCCTTTGGTGAAGGCGCTCCGTCGTTCTTCCTTCCGAAGATCGGTGCGTCCTGGGTGATTTCCGAAGAGCGCTTCTTCGACGGTCTGGCGGACATCCTGCCGCAAGTTCGCCTCCGCGCGGCGTGGGGGTCCACGGGTCGGGCGCCGACGCCCGGCGCCTCGCTCACGACCTTCTCGGCCGCGCCGTTCGCGATCACGGGCTCGTCGCAGGCTGGTGCCATTCCGCTCAATCCGGGCAATGACTCCCTGAAGGCCGAGCGTGGGACGGAACTCGAGTTCGGTATGGACCTCACCACCTTCGGTGATCGGCTGAATGCCGAAGTGACGTACTTCAACAAGAACACCAAGGACCTCTTGTTGGCGCGTCAGCTGCCACCGTCGCTTGGCTACCTGGCCAATCCGTTTGCGAACATCGGCGAAGTCTCGAACAGCGGCATTGAGCTCTCGATCACCGCGCGGGTCCTCCGGATGCGCAACCTCGAGTGGGAAGTGCGCTTTGGCGGCAACACGCTTAACAACGAGCTCGTGAGCCTCGGTGGCGTCAATGCGTTCGGTACATTGAATCGCTTCACCAAGGGCTTCCAATTGGGCACGTTCGTCACCAAAACGATTCGTTCCATCGACGAAACCACGGGACGGGTCGTGGTGGCCGACACGTTGGAATCGTTCGGCAACATTCTGCCGACGCGTGAATGGAACCTGACGAACACCTTTACCGTCGCCAAGAACTTCCGCGTGTCGGCGCTTCTCGATGCGAAGACTGGTTTCAACGTGTACAACAACACGGACTTCTTCCGCGAGACACAGCTGATTCGCAGCGACAACCGCCTGGATCCTACGAAGTTGTCCCGCCGCGAGCGGCTGCGGCGATACGGGAACGACACACCGGGCCAGCCGGCATTCGTCCAGCAGAACGGAACGCCGACCACCGTGAACGAAGTTCGCGAAGCGTACATTCAGAAGGGCGACTTCATCCGCCTGCGTGAAGTATCCGTGTCGTACTCGATTCCCAAGAGCCTCACATCGAAGCTCGGACCGATCACGGGCGGTACGATCACCTTCGCGGGCCAGAACCTGGCGTTGTGGACGGACTACCTCGGTCCGGATCCTGAAGTGACCTCCGCCGCCGGCAACCAGTTCGCACGCGAAGAATTCCTGACGCAGCCGAATCCGCGCCGCCTCGTGTTCAAGACCAACTTCACTTTCTGAGCGCTCATCTCATGATTCCCATGCAACGTGTCGTGCGGCGCGGCGCTCTCGTCGCGCTCTCTGGGCTGAGCCTTGCCGGCTGCTCGGATTTTCTTACGGTCTCCAATCCGAACGTCATCAACGCGTCGGCCATCGATCCGGTCAACGATGCCGCCACATTGGCCGCGTCTGCTCAGCAGAATTTCGCGGTGGCTCATGGCTGGTATGCGATGTACCAATCGTGGATGGTCGGAGAGACACTCGTGGCGGAAACATTCCCCACGCGCAACGAATACGGCCGGCGTGAAGTGCTGAACACGAATGGTTCGCACAACACCGACGTGTGGCAGCCGATTTCTGTCGCGCTGTCATCGGCATCGGCGGTGCTCAACCTGACGCTGCCCACACCGACCAGCAATCTGTCGTACGCCCGAGCGGCCGCCTTCAAAGGCCTCAGCTTCGTGTACATGGCGGAGAGCTTTTGCGTCGGCGTGTCGAATGGCGGTGGTCTGCTGACCACGGCGCAGATGTTGGACTCGGCGGTGACCTCATTCGCGCAGGCCATTTCCGTCGGAACGGCAAACGCCTCGGCGGATGGTATTCAACTGGCGAACATCGCGCGGGTCGGCTTGGCCCGTGCACAGCTGCAGGCTGGGCGCACGGCCGAGGCGATCGCGGCGGCGCGTGCGGTACCGGCGGGCTTCGTGTTCAACATCGGCACGATCGACGACCCGGCGCAGCGGACGCGCTTGGGCAATCGGTTGTGGCAGTTCACACTCGATCGTGGATCGATCACGGTGGCACCTGCCTACCGGATCGCAAATGACCCGCGCATCCGCTTCAGGTCGCCAGCACAACACAACCTCGCGCCGCAAGATCCCGCCAGCGGCCCCTTCTTCATTCAGGACAAGTACCCGGCGTTCAACACCCCGTTGCGGTTGGCGTCCAAGTTGGAAGCCGATTACATCGAGGCGGAAGCCACCGGCACGGCCGCGCAGTTGGCGTTCATTGGCGCTCGCCGGACCGCGAACAACCAGCCGGCCTATGCCGGTGCTGAGACGGCCACCGCGGTGCTGACCGAGTTCCTCGAGCAGAAGGGACGTGATTTCTACCTCGAGGCCAAGCGGATGGGAGACTCCCGCCGCCGCCCGGCGAACGTGCTGAATCTGCCGGTGCCGGGTGCTCCGTACTTCAAGGCCGGATTCGCGCAGATCGGCAACCAGACGTGCTGGCCGTTGCCGCTTCAGGAAACGGACAACAACCTCAACATCCCCCGCACGTAAGGCGATAGCGCCGGGGGTCACGGAGGCTTGGTGACCTCTCGGGGTTGATCTGGTGAATCGAAGGGCCGCTTCCCGCGCAGGGAGGCGGCCTTTCTGTGGTCGCCGGTCGTGGAGCGCGTTCGCCGCCGAGGAGGCGTCAATCGGCGGCGCGTGCATACACGCGTGCATACACGCGCGCTCACCGTGAGCAACAGCATCGCGCGACGCTACTTGCGACGTACGAAAAGTCCCCACCTTCGCGTAGTCAGTCACGCTGGAACACCAACCCGGGCAGGATCTGCACGACGCCGTTTACTTGGCCGCACTGCGAGAGAAGCTCAACTTCGAGGATGCGCAGGTGATGCACTTCTCCCGGAGCAGCATGCAGCGATCGGCCATTCTCACCGCAGTCCCGTACGGTCGTAGACGTACGCACCAAGTCATCATCAAGAACGCCGGTGACGAGCTCGCGCCCGCCGCGCGGTGCTTGTCGGCAGGACGTCGCGGCGGACACGGTTGAAGGTCTCAGTAAATCGCTGGGACACTGTTGAGGCCACGTTGACCTCACCCGCGAACTCTGGCCATCGACCCACCGCGTCACCGACCTGCTCGAGCACCTCGCGACCCTCGCGCGGGTGCACGCCTCCGGCCTCCGCGACCGACGCGAGGTGAGTCTCGGTCGGTGCCAGCGACTCGCCAGCCACGCTCGTCGTGTGATGACCGTTCGGACCGGTGCTGAACGTGAGATCGTACGCGGGCGCGAGCCGCCACCTGCCCGCGGAGTCCATCAGGTACGCAAAGTTCTTCGTGTGGTCGTCCCGATTGTGGGCCAGCACGTTGAATACCGCGCGACGGAAAGCCTCCACGGTTGCGACGTGGTCGCGAGTCAGCCACTTCGTCGCCTGCACAAAGGCCTCGTAGTCGAGCGACGGTTCCTGGTGGCTCGCGTGGAGGAGGCCAGCAAGCGTATGCATGTGCAGGCGGCCAACCCCGCCCGCACCGTGGCGGTCGAAACGCCGGATCGCGAAGTGTCGCTCCCCATCCCCGGCGTGTAGCAGTCGTGTCTCGGGCACTTCGAGACCGGCAGCGCGGGCCATGCGTGCGTATGCCTCCTCAACCGCACCGGCGTCGCGCCCGTATAATCGCACATCGTCCTGTGTTCCGAACTTCACCAGATACGGGACGTACTCCGACGGTAAGGCCGGAGCCCGGCCGGTCACGGTGGCCGGCGTCACGCCGGCGATCAGGTCGATGACGCCACAGCCGGATTCCCGGAGGCCCGCCAGTACTTTGGGGCGTGCGCCGCCTGGGGAGCCACCGGCGGCGCGCAGTGCTGGCAAGAGTTCCTCCGCGCTGCCGGAGAGTACTCGGCCCGCCTGTGCGGCAAGTGCGTCGAGGTCGAGCGGCCACACCGTCGACCCATCGTCAGGATCGAGGGGGGCCGCCGGCGTGAAGGTCAGCGCGCCCATACCAGCAGCGCCGATGGCGGCAAGCCGGTCGACGGCGTTGATGCGCTCCCGCGGAACTCCGAGACTGGAGAACGAACGATCCTGCACCGTTTTCCCCCACCCGTCCGGCAGGGAATCCGCGATGAGCCCCGGGACATAGTCGAACGCGCGCTCGTGGTGCGCGTGGACACCTGCCCTGACCGGTAGCACATGTGGGGACACGGGCAGCGGGAGCGCGATGAAGGTCGCGTCGTATGCGAAATGCAGACGGGCGCCATTTTCCAGCAGAGCACCGAGGGGGCGAGGTGGAACGGGACGGCCGTCCAGCGTGATCCCGAAGTCGAGCGTGATGTCGAGCCGGCGAGAAGGCATGGGCGAGCGTTAGCTGGCCGTGTGGGATGCGTCGTCTACCGAGGCCGACGCTGGCGTTCCCGCGGTTGCATGCCGCGGTCCGCGTGGTTTCCCGGCATCGCTGCGGCGACCGTAGACCCGCCCGCGCCGCGCCGCAGCTTGCGCCAGCTCGTCGAGGGACTGCGGCGCCAGTTCCGGAAAGAGTGCAACAAACTCCGCCGTCGCGTCCAACGCGATCGCGAGACGAAGAAGCCGGTCGAGGGTGATGCGCCCTGAAGTCTCGAAGCGCTTGATGAGGTCGCCACTCGTCCCGGCGCGCTCGGCCAAGACGGCGCGCGACCACCCAGCCGCAATGCGGCGGGCTCGCAAGGCTAACGCGACCCGGTCGGCAAGCCGTGCTGGTGATACGTCGAAAAGGGGTGTTTTTATCATCATTAAATAAATATAAGTAATTTTATAGTGTAAATATACACCTGCTATTAAAATTTCAATTCACGACCTGCCAGCACGACTAAATCCTGCTTCCGAAAACGCCATGGCCAAACGCAGGACGCCCTCACCGACGTACGACGGGCGGCTGATAGCGCTCACCGCCAAGCTGCCAGAGCAGAAACGCGGTCTGCCGTGCCGCCCACTCGGGAGCGAGTGAGCTGAGCCAGCGGTGCCCGCCGTCCGTTCGCACCTATGTGACAGGGCGATCGCCGGCATTCGATGCCTGCAAGCGCGCCACATACTTCGCCACGAGAATCTCGGTGCCGAAGTTGTAGTCGTCCTTCGCACTGTGGTAAGCATCGCCGGATGAGTGAGCCGCGCCGAAATCCTGTGGTACGGTGAGGCGGCCATCAGCAGGCGGATGCCCTCGGGCGTATCAGTGTCCCCGATCTCGGCGACGTTGCGAGCCGCCGATGGATCGAGCGCAGGGGCGCGCACTTCATCGGGGCCGCCTACATCGTACACGGCGGCCCCGAACAGATCCGGTCGGGACAGGGGCACGAGGCCGGCCAACACCGCGCCGAACGAAATACGCTGAAATGCCACGCGCCCCGGTGCACTGTAGCCGCGCGCAATCAGGGCTTCCGCAGTTCCGATCATATCTTCGACGCTGCGCACCTGCGTTTCGCGCATGGCTGCCCGGTGCCACGCGTGTCCAAGCTCGCCCCCTCCGCGCACGTGAGCGTACGCGCACACACCGCCCAGCGCCGTCCACACTTGCATCATCGGATCGTACGTGGCGTCCCGTGCGTCTGCGAAGCCGCCATAGGCCTCCACCATAAGCGGCGCGGTTCCATCGAGCCGGCCGCTGCGCAATTTGGCGCGATCATACACGAGGGAAACCGGCACCATGGTTCCATCGCGCGACTTGGCTTCGAGACGATCGCTGACGAGTGTCGGTGACGCGGACATCTTCGCGCCGTCGTCAATGCGCAGCGCTTCCACCATCGTACCGGCGCGAGACACGTGGAACCAGCGAGGCGGTATTGCCCACGACTCGACGCTCACCAGCACACCGTCCATCGCCGGTGAGCGGGGCTCGATTCGCACGGTGCCGATCAGCGGCAACGGCACGAGCCGCGGCGCCGACCCGTCGGGCGGCAGCACGTACAACGACAGCGCACCACCATCGCGCTCCGTGAAGTACAGCGCGTCACCGACGATACTGAATGCGGCGATCACGCCACGCCGCTCGGGAACGATGGTCTCCCAGTCCCCAGACGGCAGCGGACCGTCACCAAGCACACGTTTCGCGATGCGTCCGCGATCGGCATCGCGACGCAGCAGCGCGTAGGCGGTGTCTCTTCGGAGCTGTGGGTACGTCGCGCGATCCTCGAGAGCAATCAAGGGCATGCACGACGGCACGGTGGCGTCGTACGCGGTGCGCCGAGCGACGTAGTCTTCCCGACCATTTTTACTAGCGCGGTACACCGAGCCGATGAGCCATCGCGACCCCGGTGCCGCGTAGTCACGCGTCGTCAGGTCTTCCGGAGCGAATGACACCGTTGGGGACACGCCATAGCCGAACACCGGGACATCGGCGGACTGCAGCCGTCCGATTCGGTGAAGAAAGATCCGTCCACGCGCGAGACGATCGGCGAGCGGTCCGCTTTCGCTTCCCGGCCAGAGCCGCGGATACAGGAAGGCTGGCGCGCTGCTATCGGCCGTCAGCCAATTGACCTGATACCGCGTTGAGCTCGTGGTGGTCAACAGATCAGGAATACGATCGGCACGTGGCGCGCCCGTCGCCGCATCGATGACCATGATCGCGGCCCCCCGAATCGCCGGCGGCCGTGGTGCCGATCGCGAGGAGCTGCCCGGTCGACGACGGCATGATCTCGCGGATGTTGCCCTTGAAAGTTTTCGTTATCGCCTCGGCCGACATGAGCAGTCGTTCACCGCTGGCATCGACGGCAGCCACGAACAGCGACGGCGCATCACCCAGCCAACGCGTCATCGTGAGACCCGCAGGCAACTCCACAACGCGACCGAGGGTCGGGGCGTCGCGGTAGACATTCGCATATAGCGTGGTGAGTGAGTCCTGTCCGATACCACGCGCGAGCACCGCCGCCGCGTACCGTTCCTGCGCCGCGACCCACGTGCGCGCTTCTGCAGCCGTGGTCTCTTCGAGCCATCGATACGGATCGGGTACCGCGACACCATAAGTCGTGTCGACATGCGTTCCGACACGCGCCGACGATGGCGACGCGACGCCGGTGGCTGTCACCACCGGAGCAAGCGGCACATTGGCGGCGTTGCGCGCGCCTTGATCCGGTCCGGCACAGGCGGCACACAGAGCAAAAGCTGCGGACATCGCAACGACAGAATTTTTCATAGTGCGGCGATGTTATGAACGCGCGGCGACAGTGACAAGCGGACTCGGCCTTTACCGGATGCACTCCTGCCTCTTTTTCCCCTCCGCGTTGCTCAGTCGACCTCCGAATCGTGAAATGCCCGTATATCCGGGAGTTGGCCATCAGCTTCCGTTGCGACAGCCGCAATGGTGGCGCGATCAGCTCGAGTCCATCATCACGACAACCTCGCCCGTCGCAACAGCTGCGCATTGAGCGCCACCACGATGGTGCTGACCGACATCAGCACGGCACCGACGGCTGGTGTGAGCAGGATACCCCATGGCGCCAGCAAGCCTGCGGCAAGCGGTATCGCGATCACATTGTAACCCGCCGCCCACCACAGATTCTGCCTCATCTTGGTGTACGTCGCGCGCGAGAGTGTGATGATGCGCGGCACGTCGCGTGGATCGCTGCGCACCAGCACGATGTCGCCCGCTTCCACCGCGACGTCTGTACCCGCCCCGATCGCGATGCCGACATCGGCCGTCACCAACGCCGGTGCGTCATTCACACCGTCGCCAACCATCGCCACGCGCTTGCCTTGCGACTGCAGTTTCTGTATCAGTGCCGCCTTGCCCTCGGGGAGCACCTGCGCGAGCACCGTGGTGATGCCAAGGTCGCGCGCGACGGAATCGGCCACGGCTTGCGCGTCACCCGTCATCATGACCACCTCGATACCAGCGGCTTGCAGCTGTTGTACGGCCTCGACGGATTCCGGACGGATGGCGTCGGCCACCGCAAACGTCGCGAGGACCACCTGCCCTTCGACGAGCGAGATCACGCCCTGCCCGTGTGCGGCAGCATCGGCGGCGAAGGCCTCGAGTTCTGCAGATGGTGCCGCATTGAGCTCAGCGAGAAGGTTCGGCCCGCCCGCCGAGAGTGAGCGGCCGGACACCGTGGCACGGACACCGCGACCCGGAATCGCCGTGAAGTTCGTGGCCGCCGGCACCTCGAGCTTTCGATCCGCCGCGCTCTGCACGATGGCACGTGCCACGGGATGCTCGGCATCGCGTTCGATGGCGGCGGCAAGACGCAAGGCGTCGTCCTCGGAGAGCCCTGCGGTAGTCCGTATGCCAACGACGCGATGCTGGCCCAGTGTCAGTGTTCCGGTCTTGTCGAACACCACTGCCGTCAATTTGCGTGCGTCTTCCAGACCACGTCGGTCGCGGATGAGCAAACCGTTCTTCGCGCCCAGCGTCGTCGAAATCGCGAGTACGAGCGGCACCGCGAGACCGAGCGCATGCGGGCACGCGATAACGAGCACCGTCACCAGTCGTTCGACGGCAGTGGCGAGCGTGGCACCGGACAGCATCCACGCGGCAAAGGTGACGGCTCCGGACCCGAGTGCAATCCACGTGAGCCAAAACGCCGCGCGATCGGCCAGAACCTGCGCACCCGACTTCGACTTCTGCGCCTCGGCCACCAGGCGCATGATGCCGGCCAGCGCGGTGCGGTCACCGGTGCCGGTCACGGTGACACGAAGCGAGCCGGAGCCGTTCACTGTACCAGCAATCACTTTCGCTTGCGCTGCCTTCTCGACCGGCGCGGATTCGCCGGTGATCAGTGATTCATCGATGTTGCTGGTGCCGGATAACACCACACCATCGGCCGGCACATTGGCGCCCGGTCGCACCAGCACCGTGTCGCCATCGTGCAAGTCGCCAATGGGCACGTCCTGCGTTTTCTCGCCACTGCCCTCGCCCTGCACGCGGACGGCCGTCGTTGGCAGCAACTTGGCCAGTTCGCCGAGTGCGCCCTCCGCCTGCGCAATCGAGCGCATCTCTAGCCAATGGCCGAGCAGCATGATCGTGATCAACGTGGCCAGCTCTTCCCACAACGGCATGGCGGGAAAGCCGAGTGCGACGGCGGCGCTGAAGACAAACGCCACACTGATGGCGAGTGCAATCAGCGTCATCATAGCGGGCTGTCGGTCTCGGATCTCGTTCACGGCACCGCGCAAGAACGGCCAGCCGCCGTACGCGAAGAGTGCGGTCCCGAAGATTGCGGGGATCCAGTGCGCCCCCGTGAACATCGGCGGTGCGAAGCCGAGCGCGTTCGGAAGCATGTGCCCCCAGATCAGCGTAGGAATCGTCAGCGCCAACGAGAGCCAGAACTTGTCGCGGAACATCGCGACCGAGTGCCCAGCGTGCTTGTCGTGCCCGGAGGCCATCTCGTGGCCTACATGCGACTCATGCATCGGCTTGCTTCGGGACAGAGAGATGGCGAACGTCGCGGCGTTTCACGCGCGTGATCACCGACGCGTGCAACGAACGAGCCACGTGGACCCGATCACCACGCATCAGGATGACAGGATTCAAACCTGCGACCCCCTCACCCCATGCTCCTCAGTCACCAACGCACCTTTCGCGGTAAACCGTAAGTCTATGCTTTTAAAAGGTTTGCGTTCGCGCCTTCGCGAAGCCCATGCGCGCAAACGCAAACAAAGATCGTCCCCCGGACAAAAGATCGTCCCCCAATCGTCCCCCGCGCGGCGCATCACCGGGCGGCCAAACGTGCTGTCGCAAAGCGATGGGGCATTGGTGAGCGCCGGTCGTGGCCGACCCCACAACCTTATGCCCCGGCCGGCGTCGGCGGGCTGCGCATGCCGTTGCGAGACGAGCTGGGTGTCAACAGCGGCGCGATGCGGACAGCTCCCGTATGCTCTGGTTCAGGATGCCCGGCAGCGATAGGCCAATCTCTCCCGCGAGGCTCTCGCGACAGGCGGCCACGACCATCGCAGCCCTACCCCTCCCCGTTCTCTGTCCGCTGCCATGCCTCTGGAAATCCGCCGTTCCCGTCGCGAAGCTGTTCGCCGCGACACCACACTTCCCGTTCGACCGTACGTCACTGCCGAACTTGAGACGATCCCCTGCCGCATCGTGGGTTACGCCCGGACCCGCTCCGCCGCAATTCGCCCCGTGCGTGATGTCGGCTGGCGAGTGATATACGAAGGAGGGCTCATTGAGGAGAGTGAAGAGGAAGGCAATACGTGGAGTGGTCCGTGACCAAGCACCTGTCCGAGTGGTGCGAAGTGGATGGTGTGCGGAGGCAGCGACAGCCGTCGCGGCGATGAGATGACGCCGCTAGGCCATCAGGTCCTCGCTGAAGCTGCGCGGCGACCTCGAGGCTCAGGCGTTGCGGCGGGCGTTGAGCCGAGCGTGATCGTGCGGACCTCGGCGCACGGAACGCGCACTGGCGTGCTGGGCTTCCGCTGGGCGCTGTCGTCAGCGACGCCGCGAGGCACGGCTGATCGTATTCGCGCAGCCGGTCGGCCGTGACCGCATGGTTAGAGAGGCCCGTGAGCGCGCACGTACAGAGGCCCACGACCGCGCGGCGAGGGCCTGAAGAGCGGCGTTTTGAAACTGCGCGGTCGTGGACATGGCCCCTCCGGACGGCCAACGCCATCGGATGGAAACTCGGAATGGGGATCGACGCGCGCTCGAACGGGTGGACAGCAACGTCCCCACCCGCCGCTACGCGCACTGGCAGCGGCGGCCGCTTGACTCGCGCGACAGTTTCCCGGGTGTGTCCCTTGCCGCGTGGACGGCATCGGGCCTGCGCACGACGATACGTGCCTCACTCCGGCGGCGTTCGGGCCTTATCTGGCGGTCGTCGAGGTCGCGGATGGCACCGGCGGCGTCGCCGCCGCTCCAGCGCCTGATCACGGCGTCTACGCGCCCCACCTTCACGCAGCGCCGGTGTGCCGAGCGACCCAAGACACGGCCGTTGCCAGTTCCCGCCATTTGTGCTACCTTGAACCGTCATTCGACGGGAGTTACGAGCATGACCGGACTGGAGCGCACGGTCGCCTTCCTTGGCGGCACGAAGGTGTTGGGTCGCCGCGTGGAGTCGGATATGGCCTTAGCCGCGGCCGTGTCCGAGGGTTTACCGTCGGGCTCGCTTGACGCGGTGCTTGCCCACCTGGCCGAAAGTGCCATCCCGCAGGGGCGCGTCTATCAGGTCGTGGGGAATGAGCGCACCCTCCAGCGAAAGCGCCGCGAACACGTCGTCCTGTCTGCTGGCGAGTCAGACAAGCTGGCCCGTCTCGCTCGGCTCGCGGCCTTTGCCGAGGAGACGTTGGGCTCGCGCGAGCGCGGGTATCGGTGGCTCGGGAAGCCGAATCGGTCCCTGAATGGTGAGGTGCCGATTGCGCTCCTCGGCACGGATGCGGGCGCCGTAATCGTCGAGCAGGTGCTGGGCCGGATCGCCCACGGAGTGCTCGGCTGATCCGGGCGTGGCGCCTCGCGCGCGACCCGCATACGGCGCTCGATGGTGAGGGCGCCCGGCGCTACGGGGGACGCTGGAACGGCATCGGGACAGCGATGGTCTACGCGGCCGCGACCTTGTCACTGGCCGCCCTCGAATACCTGACACACGTCGACCCGGAGGATGCGCCGACCGATCTGGTCGCGCTCGAGCTGGCGCTCCCGGATGTGGCGCTCGAGGCCTGGGCGCCGGATGCGCTCCCACCCCTGTGGCGGGCCGCGGCCGTCCCGGTCGCCTGTCGGCTGCGCGGGGATGCGTGGATCGCGTCGGGCACCGGCCTCGGCGTCTGGGTCCCGTCCGTCGTGATCCCCCCGGAGGCGAATCTCCTACTGAACCCGGCCCATCCGGCCATGCGCGGCGTGCAGCTCGTGAGCCGCGCACCCTTCGCCTTCGATCCTCGGCTGCTTTACCGGGCCGATCCGCGCTGATCGCCGCGTACGCCGGGCACGCGGACGTCGGGCACGCGCCCCCCTTGGCGCGCGCTACCCCGCGCGCTCCTAATCCACTCGCCGTTTTCGCGCTGCTTCACGCTCGCGCTCCGCACCGCTCGGAAGCCGCGGCAGAGTGCCGGCGGAAAGTTGCTCAAGGCGCTACTCGCCATATCCCAGATACTTGGCGTTCAGGTCCGCACCGGCGGCGGAACGCCCCAGCATCCGCGCCGCGACCACTGTGATGCACGCCCCCGAAAACGGACCGAGAATGAGATCGCCGGGCTGTGTGGTCATGTGGATGACGCGCTCGGCGAGCGCCAGCGGCATTTGCACAGGGTGCCCAGTGCGCTCCAAATGATTCGCTTTCACCGGGGTGATGTCGTCCCAGGCGTCGCCGGGATTCTTCCCGAGCTCATGGCAGCGTAGTTCTCCTTTCTTCCTTCCCTTGTAATGGCGCTTCCCCGAGTGGAGCTGCGGCGCGCGCACCGCGTCCAGACGGAAATCAAATGTCTCATCGTCGCGATCCTTCGTGAAGCAGAGCATGCTTTCATGCCGGCCGCTCAAGCGACGCGTGGCGTGAAGCCCATGTCGTGGCGTCCATACAATGCGACTGCGCGGGGTGAGCCTCATGTCCTCGAGCACCGGGAAAAGGCGCACGTCGAGCGGGTATACGGCGTCGCGGCGACGATTCACCCACGTTCCGACCTGCCACACGATGCTGCCGCCCGGCGCCAGATATTGCGCGCACGTGCTAAGCTGCGTCCGTCTGCCAAGCGACGTAGTGTGAAATTGACATCACCTCCTCGTACGGCTTGCCGATGCCGTACGGTGGTGAGGGAAAAATCATCTGGACGGGCGTCGCAGCTTGACCGACCGCACGAACCATCTCAAGGCCGTCTCCATGCCAGAGCGCGCCCTCGGTGATGTCATCGTGTCCGCTCAGCCAGTGTTCGGTCATTCGAGCAGGCTGCGATGCTCGTGTGGCTCACCGCTGCCGCGTCGCCATGATGAAGCCCGCCCGCCGTCAGCTCGCCACCTTCGCCGAGATCACCGCGTTCCTCGCCGCCTGGTTGGAATTGGTGCAGCAGTGCGTCCGCATCAATGACTAGTTCAGGCCCGGCCTCGCGCTCGGCACCCCCAAACTCAACGCCTTGGTGACGGAGAGCCTGGCCATCTATCTCGTGAACTACGGGATCTTGCGGACCGCGCTGCCTGACGTGAGTGACGCGACGGTCGCGCGCGGAACGGGTGTTGATCCCGACGCCCGCCTGACGCCGCCTTCGGGGGACGGCGCAGGAATGGCGAGCCAGAGTGCATGCAGGCAGCCCCCTAACAAACCAGTTCGCGCTGCAGCTTGAGAGTGACGAAGGCGACCCGATTGGGTGATGCGACGCCCGGAAAGGTGCGCGGGACGTTCAAGATCGTCTCCCAAACGTACCCCAGCCTCGCCAGCGATGATCGCGACGAGGCTGGGGTGCTTTCGTAAATCGTTGTACTTCATGCGTTCACGTAACATCGGGATGACAGGATTCGAACCTGCGACCCCCTGAACCCCATTCAGGTGCGCTACCGGGCTGCGCCACATCCCGTCGCGGAATCCAAACCCGCGAACAGACTTGGGAACCTAATCCCCGCCACCGTTCCAAACCAGTGGGCGGCTACCGGTTTCCGCTTTCTCGAACGCGAGAGGCCGCGCCCGCGTAGTGCAAATGTCTATCTCTTTCCGCCCCTACTGAGTTCTCGTGATCTGTCTGGCCCGTTCCGTTGGCCATATCCGTTTCGTCGGTTCACTCGCCATTGTCGTAGCGACCATCTGCGGCCTGCCCTCACGCCGACTCGGCGCGCAGCCGTCCCCCAAAGTCGCCCGCGCGGTCCGTGTGTCGCGCGCCCCTCGCGTGGATGGTCGCTTGGACGACGACGCTTGGTCGCGGATTCCGCCTATCGAAGACTTCCTGCAGCGCCAGCCCAATGAAGGGCGGTCGCCCACGGAGGCCACGGAAGTCTTCATCGCGTACGACGCCGAAGCACTCTACGTCGGCGCCCGGATGCGACGTCGCAACCCGAAAGAGCTGGCCCGCGCGGTCACCCGGCGCGACGGGTTCGGCAATACCGAACGGTTCACCATCACGTTCGACCCGCAAATGGACCGTCGCACGGCCGTCGGCTTTGGTGTCTCCGTGGCCGGCGTCCGCTCGGATTTTCGCCACACGCAAGACGACGACATGCGAGGCCGCGAGAGTCAGTACGACCCGGTGTGGACAGCCGCCACGCGCGAGGACTCCAGCG
>NZ_JBDNFF010000060.1:0-6265 GCF_041689975.1 Gemmatimonas sp. | reverse complement strand
TCCACGCAGCGCGCCACGACCTGATCGGCCATCGCGCGCATCTCCTGCGCGCTGAATTCGAGATCGATGATACCAACTCCCTGCGTAAACGTGATGCCGTCGGGTCGCGCGCTGTTGCCTTTGTGGTGCTGGTGACGCCATTCCGTCAGCGCTGGTACGTCACGCGACCGCGGGACAGCGTGGTGACCACCTCACCGCGTAGCAAGGCGGGTCCTTGGGCACGAAACGGGTCGATGTTCAGCACCGTCAGGTCGGCCCGCTTTCCCACGGCAATCGTGCCGGCGTCATGTTCGTCGAATGCAGCATGCGCGCTCCACACGGTGTAGCCACGCACCGCTTCTTCCGGCGTCATGCGCTGCGCCGGATACCAACCACCTGACGGCGCGCCGCTGGTGTCCTCACGCGTGATCGCCGAATGTAATCCGTAAAACGGGCTCCAGTCGGAGCCGGGCAGGTCCGACGAGAAGACGAGGGCGGCCCCGGCGCGACGCAAGGTGCGCCAGGCATACGCGCCAGCCATGCGATCGGCGCCGACACGCGTTTGCGCCCAGCCCTTGTCCTCGACGGCATGCGGAGGCTGCACGGAGGCGATGACGCCCAAGGTCGCAAACCGCGCGATATCGGCCACCGAAATGATCTGGGCGTGCTCCACGCGATGACGCAGTCCGCGAGCCTTTGGCGAGGCGGCCGTGACTGAATCGATGAAGTCGAGCGTGGCGCGGTTGCCCGCATCACCAATGGCATGAATACCCACCTGGAAACCGACGCTCATCGCATCGGCCACGAGCCGCTGGTCGAACCCGTACGCGCCACCACTCACGCCGCGATGCCCGGGACGGTCCGCATAGTCGGCGAGCAGCTGTGCTCCTCGCGAACCGAGAGCACCGTCGAAGTACGCCTTCACGGCGCGCACCGTGAGCATGCCGTTGGCAGACGTGAACGGACCACGCACGATCCAACGGCGAATCAGCGCCGAGTCACGCGCGCTCAACATCGCGTACACTCGCAGCGGTAGCGAATCGCGCTCGGCCAGTCGTTCGAAGCTGTCCATCACGTCAGGAGCCACCCCCGCTTCGTGCACGCCCGTGTAGCCCGCCGCCGCCATCACGTGCAGTGCGCGCAGCAACTGCGCGTCGCGCTGTGCCGCCGCGGGGATCGGGACGGCGTCGTCGAGCAGTGGGACCGCGCGATTGAGCACGAGACCTGTAGGCTCTCCGCGAGCGTCGGTGCGGATCTCACCTCCCGCAGGCGACGCTGTCTCGCGGGTGATGCCGGCGAGCGTGAGGGCGCGTTGATTCGCCCACGCGGCGAAACCGTGCAGGCTGCGCAGGATGACCGGATGATCCGGGACGCGCGCGGAGAGCAGGCGCTTGTCGGGATAGCGGTTGGCCCACGCCCCTTCGTCCCAGCCGTAGCCCAGGATCCACTCGCCTTTCGGCGTCTCAGCGGCGCGCTGGACGATACGCTCCACCGCTTCAGCCTCGGTCGCAACGCCGGTAAGGTTCACGCGCTCGAGCGACTGTCCGAGTTCGGCAACATGTGTATGCGCGTCGACGAGACCCGGGAGCATCACGTGGCCCGCCAGATCGATGACTCGGGTTTCCGGCCCCCTGCGCGCGAGCGCGCCGGAGTCAGCGCCGACGTACACAATGCGCCCATCACGCACGACAACAGCCGTGGCATCGTAATGCCAGCCCGTGAGGGAGTCGTAGGGCGCCTTGTCGGACGGCAGTCCTTCTGTAGACGGCTCCGGCCATGTGAGGGTATACACATGACCGTGGTGCAGAATGAGATCGGCGGCAGGCGCGCTTTCGGAACCTGACGAGCAGCCGGCAACGAACGCCGCAACGAACACCGGTAGGGATCGCAAGCCAAGGCGGCGGTGCACTAGCGCCTCTTCTCAAACGTCGCGTCCATCAGCACCCACAGGTTCGGGTCAAGGCGCACGTCTTCTGGCTCCGATGGCGCATTGATGGTGAAGCTGTTGGACTTCGCATTCACCCGCACCCGCTCGATGGCTGGCGACGGCTGGCCCTTGCTGTACAGCGCGATCTCCATCGGCATCGTGAACAGGCTGCCGTCGGTCTGCACTTGATCGAGCGTAATGCGCACCTGCCGAGCCGCGGCATCGTACGTCCACGTACCCACCACCTTGAGTGTACCGGGCTTGTAGAGCCACTGCTCGAAGAACCATCCCAGCTCCTGGTCAGACGCTTCTTCCATAGCTCGGCGGAAGTCGGCGGTGGTGGCATTGCCGTTGAAGTGCCGCGCGTAGTACGCGCGAATGCCGCGCTGGAATGCGTCCTGGCCGATCACGCCACGCAGCATGTGCAACGTCCAACTCCCCTTCTGGTAGGTGTGTGAGCTGGTCACATCCTCCATGCGGCGCAGGTTGTTGTGGACGATGGTGTAGGCCGGGTTTCTAGCGGCGAAGCTCATCACGGTGTTGCGGCTGGACTGCAGCCCGCGCACGAACTCGTCGCGACCATAGGCGTGCTCGATGTACAGCAGCGTGAAATAGGTGGCGAAGCCTTCGCTGAGCCAGACATCGTTCCAGTCGTACTCAGTGACGGCATTACCGAACCACTGATGCGCGATCTCGTGGATCACCACGTTACGCCAGCGCATGCTGCCGGTGCCGGTTACCGAGCTTTCGCTGTAGAGAATGGCCGATGCCGCCTCCATACCGCCGCTAACGCTGTTGGACTGTATGTTGGCCAACCGCTCATAGGCGAAGGGGCCCACGTAATCGCTGTAGTATGCGAGCACGTCTTTCGTTGGCGTGGCAAAGTCGGCAAACCCAGCGTCGCGATCCTGCGCGTACACCCACGTCTCGATGGCTTTGCCCTCGAATGTGTCAACGCGCTGTACCGCAAAGCGCGCCACGCCCAGCACGTACAACCACGGTGCAATCGGCACCGAGTTTTTCCAATACGTGCGGCGTCGACCACCGGGCACGTCGGTGATTTCCATCTGCAGACCGTTGGACACAACCTGATAGTGACTCGGAGCCGTGACGATGAACTCGCTCGTGGCCTTGTCGTACGGATGGTCGATCGTGGGTAGCCAATGGCGGGCCTTGTCGGGCCAGTTGTCGCTGAAGAAGGTGCGATCGCCGTACTTGTTGTTGCCGATCTTGAGCCCCGTAGCGGGCGTGCCCTGGTAGCGCACCACCACTCGCGCGCGCTCAGAAACGGTCGGCGCGGAAGCCAGCGGCACCAACAGCACATCGTCCGCGTGCGTGTAGGGCATCGTGGTGCCGTTCATCGTCACGTTCACCACGCGCATCCCCTTGCCGCCCTGCGCCGCGCTGGTGCCGATGAGATCGAGGCGCACGGCACGTACACCGGCCCCCACGAAGCGCAGATCGAGCGCCAACTCGCCGACGATCACGTCGGTCGTATCCGACAGCTCGATCGTGAACGCGTAGTTGAGGGCGTCGATGTTGGGGTTCTTGGGGTACGTGTCGACCGACGCCGCGGGCGACATGAACGCGCCCAGAAGAGCCAGGCCCGTGGTGACGAGGTGCTGTTTCATCGACGGGTGCTCCCTGATGCGCGCACTGGTGCTACGGGTGGACGAAATTGTATCACGCCGGCTTCAGCGATCGTGCGTTCCACGTCGGCTATACGCGACGGGACAAATCCGCTGAGATTCTCGACGCCCGCTTCCGTGACCAGCGCCATGTCTTCGATGCGGATGTAAAGCTGTTCTTCGGGAATCCAGATCATCGGATCAATCGTGAACACCATCCCCGGTTTCAGTGGCACGCCGCGTACGCGCCCCACGTCGTGTACGGCCATGCCAACCGGGTGCTGGAAGTGGCCGCGGAACGCCAACCCTTGTTGTACGGCCTTGAGATGGGCGGGAGAAGCGAACGTCTTCCCAACCAGGTACTGCTTCATGTCCGCCGCCGCACGATCGAGGATCTCGTCAGCGGTGACGCCTGGCTTGATGTAGCGGAAGAGCGCGTCGCGATACGCCACGATGTACTCGTACAGGGCAGCTTGGGCAGCGGTGAATTTTCCGTTCACCGGCCAGATGCGCGTCACATCGCTGGTGTAGTAGCGGTAGTCGGGCGCGTAGTCCATCAGCACCAGATCGCCGTCGCGCAACACGTCGGCCTTGCGGAAATAGTGCCCCATGAAGGCGTTCGTACCACCGCCAATGATGGAGGCGTAGCCATCGCCGCGAGCACCGTTCACGTAGAACTCGTACTTGGCTGCCGCATCGAGCTGATACTCATACACACCGGCACTGGTGGATCGCATCGCTTCCATGATGCCGAGTCCCGCCAGCTGCGTTGCCGTGCGAATGAGCGCGATCTCGGCGGTGCTCTTGATCAGACGCATCGCGTCGAGCGTCGGCGACAGATCACGCACGTCGAATTGCGGAAAGCGCTCCTTGACGAGCCGCGCAAAATGCGCCTCGCGCGACGGTCGGCCATCCCACGGATCACTCGCCGCGCGCGCCTGACCGGACAACAGCTCGTCACGACTGTCGTTGCCCGTCTCCATCGGACTGAGCGGCGTGTACAAAGCCAATGCTGGAGGGCGAATGAGGTCGGCGCTCACCAGGTCGCGGGCGAGACTTTCCAACCCCCGTACCTGCTCGACACCGGTGAGTCGCCCGACGAGTGCCGTATCCTCCGCCGAGAGGATCTTCCCTTCAGAGCGTTCCCTCCCGTCGTCGCGGTGCGGGAGATACAGCGTCGAGGTGCGCGTCCGCCCGTTGAGCAGCAGGTACGCGTGCGCCGACTCGACGCCGCACAGGTAGTAGAAGTCGTTCGACTGGCGGAATACGCTGAAGCCGGGCACACCGCTGGCCCCTTGCACGATGGCGATGCCCCGCGAGCCGATCGCGTCATAGATCTTCGCGCGCCGGGCGGCGAAGTCGTCGAGGGTGAAGTCGGTCTGGTAGCCGTGCTTGTCCTGTGCGCGGGTCTCCGACGGGATGACGAGCAGGAGACAGGCGGCCAGACACCACGAACGTGGGGTACGCATGAGACGGCGGATAGTCATGGGGATGTCACGTGGGAGCGCGGTATGGGAAAGCATACGATCCGCCCGCGCGCCCGGCTATCAAGTCCGCCGCCGGCCTGAGATTCCGTACCGCGAGCGATAGGGCAAAGGCGAAACCAAATCAACGCCACGAGAACCAAACACCACGGCAATAAGGCTGCGTGCCAAATGTAAGAATGCAGCCCTGCCTTGCACATTTACAGCGGACTGAGCGTTAATAGTATTTTGCGGATCTTCGTGGCCGATGCAGGCCCGTCGTCATATTCACGGTGAGTTTTACTCATGCGTTTTCTGGTAATGGGAATACGGTGGAGCTGGACGTTCGGCGCCGTCGGAATGTCGCTGGCGCTCGCAGGAGCTGCCTCGGCGCTTCGCGCACAGACCGTGCTCAGCGTGCCCTTTACCAGCGGGTTTATAGGCACTCGCGGCAGCTCGGCTGGTACGGCCAACAGCGTGTTGACGTTTACCACGCTGCAGATCGCGCGCATTTTCTTTATTCAGAGCTCGTCCACCACGACGTTCGAGATTCAGGGGAACGACATCCCCGGCACGATGCGTATTGTGCGTACCAATGGCATGACCCTCGACATCCCCGCATCGGCCAATTGGCGGAATAGCGGCGGAACGACGTATCTGATCGGCTTCCTGCCACGGCCGGTCGCGCCGATTACGCTGACCTACAGCGGCGGATCCATCCAGATCACCAATGGCGCGAATCCCGGCGGATCGAGCGTCGGCGGCTATGCCGCGGCCTACGCGGGGAGAAAGCTCGCCGACGGAGAAAGTGACAATGGCAACGCGGCCATCGGGCAAATACTCGATGGCATCAACAGCTATCTCACCATGGTCGTCACGTCGCGACCAGCCGGCCCAGTTACCGTCACTGCGCTCAGCACGTCGTCGAGGACCCCAACCATCTCCGGCACCGCGACCCTGGGCACCGGCGAAGTGTTGACGGTCGTGGCCAATGGTGTGCAATACTCGACCACCACGACGCCCGCCATCGTGCAGAGTGGCACCAGCTGGTCGCTGACGCTGACCACTCCACTCGCGATCGGTTCGTATGAGATAGCGGCGACGATCACCAACACCGACGGCTTCACGGTCAGTGACGCCAGCACCAACGAACTCACGATTACGCCGACCACCGTTACCATCGGTGGCAGCTTCACCGCAAACCATAAAGAGTACAGCGGGACCCCGACGGCCACCGGCACCACGACCGGCCTCACGCTGCTTGGCGT
>NZ_JBDNFF010000059.1:0-31747 GCF_041689975.1 Gemmatimonas sp. | reverse complement strand
TGCTGCCGATTACCCCAGCTCCAGTGCACACCACTCTGTGTCGCGAATTCAGGGTCGGCCACCACCTGCGCCACGCGCTCGCCAGAGAGTTCCTGCGTGACATATCCCTTCGTGATGTTCTTCTGAAACCACGGGAAGATCACTTGAAACGCCCGCGGCGCATGACGGAACAGCGGCGTGTCCGCGACGCAACCCGGATAGAGCGTGTTGAAAACGATGCCCGACTCGGCGTGCCAGCGGCGGTGCATTTCGCGGGACATGATCATGTTGCACAACTTGCTGTCCTTGTAGGCCTTGCCCGGCTTGAACGCTTTGCCGTCGATCATCGCGTGCGGCGCCTTGAACCCCGCCTCCAGTCCCTCGAGGTTTCCCAGATTGGCCGGGGCGGGAATCGGAATCTTGCCACCGAATTCTTCGAGGTTGGCGGTTACCGTGCCTAGGGTGATCAGCCGCGGCGAGGTCGCGCCGGCAGCGCGGGCCTGCTCGAGATCGGGCAGCAGCAGATGCGCGAGTAGGAAGTGACCGAGGTGGTTCGTCGCCACCGAAATCTCATAGCCCTCGGGCGAATACATCGGCGCTTTCAATCGCGGCTGATACACCGCCGCATTCAAGACCAGCGCATCAAGCCGACGCCCCGTGGCGCGAAAATCAGCGGCGAAGTTCCGCACGCTCGTCTGACTTCCCAAATCGATGTGCATCAGCGCACGCTGCGTTTCGGGAATCCCGAGCGCGCGCGCGGCCGCTTCACCTTTGGCGAGATCGCGTACCGCCATCACCACGAACCATCCGCGCTTGGCGAGGGCGTTGGCCGCGTGGAGACCGACACCGCTGCTGGCACCGGTAATGATCGCGGTCTGGGGCATCGTGCTCTGAGGCGTAGTCGTTGACATACCGGCAATCCTAACGCACGCAGCGCTCGGCGACGAGGCTTCGTGGCGACGAGGCTTCGTGGCGACGAGGCATCGTGGCGACGAGGCATCGTGGCGACGGCCGAATGCCATCACGCAAAACACCCCGTCACCGGAATCCCGGTGACGGGGTGTGCGCGCCCCTCCACGAAGCACGTCCTGCAACTCCAATTCACACCGAACTACGGCTTCTTGATCTGACGACCAATGATGCCGCCCAACACGGCGCCCCCCAAGGCCCCGATCGCACCACCCTTTACCTTGTCACGCGACGTCGCGACACCGATCGCCGCACCGGTGGCCGCGCCGATGATCGCACCCTTCTGCGTGTTGGCCGGGCGGGTGCCCGATCCGCTCGCAGCCCCGCCGGTCGAACCGCCACCGCTCCCGGCGCTGCTCGTCCGTCGTGCACTCGATTGCTGCGGTATGTACACCACCCGCGTCTGCGGTTGCGGTGCCGGATACCCCTGCGGGTAGGCTGCGGGAGGATACCCTTGCGGGTAGCCCGCCTGCGGATACCCATACGGCGCTGCATACTGCCCCGGGTACTGCGGTGCGTATCCCTGCGGATATCCCGCCTCGGCCGGACTCGCGAACTGCGCGCGATTGCCGAGCGACTGCGCAGCGGCGACCAGATCGGCCTTCAGCTGTTCGTCGAGCCGCTGGCCGGCTCCTCCACAGGCCGTCAGCATTCCGAAGGCTACGGGAACCAGCAGCAACGAGACGTGACGCATGCGCGTAAGGATTTCAGTCATGGATCCTCCTGAGATGATCGTGCTTCCAGGCTCCGTGTAAGGCAGGGCGCGTGCCACGCCGAATCGACCGATTTCCGGTCGAAATGGGTCGGAAACCGTGGTTCGGAGTAGTACGTTGTCCTCATGTGGGGTCAGTGACCCGTCTCTCTCCAGCGACACCTGCCGCATCACCGTTCATATCCTTCCGGAGTTTTCGATGTCCATTCGCTCGCGTGCCACTCGCTTCGTCGCGGTGCTCGCTGTCGCTGTAATCGCTCCCTCCATGGTCGGCGCACAGGCCGCCGCGCCGATGCCGCTTAAAGTCGGTGATCGGGCGCCTGACTTCACCGTGACCGTCGTCACGTCGGCCGGTGTTGTGGCCAAGCCGTTCAAGCTGTCCGAGCACAAGGGCGAGACCGTCGTGCTGGCGTTCTTCCCGAAGGCGCGCACCAGCGGCTGCACGGTGCAGATGGAATCGTATCGCGACAAGTACACGCAGACCTTCCAGGGCGGTAAGAAGGTTACGCTCGTGGGCGTCAGCATCGACAGCGATACGGCGCTCGTCTCGTGGGCCAAGGATGCGAAGTTCCAGTTCCATTTCGCCGCCGACACCGACCGTAAGGTCGGCGTGGCGTACGGCGCCAACGCGGGCACCGGCTACCACAAGCGCACGCTGTATGTGATCGATCCGTCGGGCAAGATCTCGTACGTCGCCGCGCCGTTCAACCAGATGTCGGCCGATGCCTACACGGAACTCGGTACCGCCATTACGCAGGCCGGCGGCTCGCATTAAGTCAGCCGAGCCGTGATGTTTTTGTGGTCACATTCGTGGTCACGTCAATGACCACCACGCAACATCCCCGCGCCCTGCTCTCGGCACTCTATCGTGCCGCGGTGCAGGGCGCGGCGCCGTTTCCCCGCACGCGCGACGCCGTGCGCGAATGGTTCGATTCGCGCCCGTCGCTGTCGGTGCAAGCGCCGGTGTACGTGATCGCGCTGGGCAAGGCCGCACCGGCCATGATGGCTGGCGCACTCGACGCGCTCGAGCAGCTCTCGCGAAATGTGCACGGCGGACTCGTTGTGGCCGCGCACGAACCGAAGCGGGGTGAGGTCGGTAACGACCTGCCCGCCCACGTTCGCCTGATGGTCGGTGATCATCCCGTGCCCGGGCCGGCCTCACTCGATGCCGCTGACGCCCTCGACGATCTGACGCACCGCATCGAGGACGGCAGCCTTGTGCTCGTGCTGCTCTCCGGCGGTACGACATCGCTCTGTGCGGCGCCGATCGCCAGCTTGTCGCAGGCCGTCGGCGACGCGGATCGTGCGCAGTCGCATCTCGCGACGCTGTCCGAGACGTTGTTGGAGTCGGGGTTGGCGATTCACGAAATGAATGCGATCCGTCGCCGCGTGCTGCGCTGGGGCGCAGGACGTCTCGCGGTCAGCCTCGTGCAGCACGGTGCCGAACATGTACCGGTGTTCGCCATCTCCGATGTGATCGGCGACGATCCAGCCGTGATCGGCTCCGGTCCATGCACGGCCGATCCACTCGACGACGCGACGTTTCTGGCATTGCTCGATGCGCACGACATGCGCTCGCGCGTCGAACGCGTGATGGGCACGGTGCTGGGCCTCGAAGGGACCGGCGATCCGCCGCGCGTGCCCGCAATGGATCATCCCGCCCTCGCTCGCGTCGACTACACGCTGGTGGCGCGCAATGCCGATGCGGTGCAGGCGCTGGCCAACGAAGCGCGGGCGTTGGGGATCACGAAGGTGGTGGTGCAACACACGCCGCTCGAAGGCGACGCGGCGCAGCTGGGCGAGCAGCTGGCGCGTCTCGCCCTGCAGGCCGCGCCGAACGTGCGCGGTGACACGTTACTGGTGTGTGGCGGCGAGCCCGTCGTGAACTTGCGTGCGACGGCCGATCGTGCGCTGTCGCGCCACGAGGACGAGTCGATGGACGTGCCGTGGTCTGATGAACCGCTGCGCGGTGGTCGCATGCAGGTGCTCGCCCTGTCGGCAGCGCTGGCGCTCGAGGAAGCGGCAGCCCACGGCAACGCGCGCGCCTGGAAGATCGGCGTGATGGCGGCCGGTACCGACGGACGCGACGGCCCCACCGATGCCGCCGGCGCGATCGTGGACGCCGCCGTACCTGCGCTGGCACGCCGTGCGGGCCGGTTCCCCGAGGACGACCTCGCGACCGGTCGGTCGTGGTTCCCGCTCGATGCGGCCGACGCGCTGCTACGCCCCGGCCCCACCGGCACCAATGTCATGGACGTCGTCGCGCTGTTGATCCGCGCTTAACGCCGGTAACGGATGCCTACTGACAATCGGTGCTGTACAGGTCGCGCGCGAAACCGGCGTCCTGAGCGTCCTTCATGGACCCGAAGCCGACTTTGTCGTCCGGCTTGATGAGCTTCACCGTATGGCAGCCCTGCGCGTAGTACTTCTTCGTCTTGAGCGATCCCACGAATGGGGCACTGGCCGCGTCGATCGCGTTGGCAATGGCCCTCTGCGCGACACCAGGAACGTTGTTCTGCGCACCCGCGCCGCGGACGGCCGTACCGGCACCACCCGAGGCGCAGGCGGTGAACACAAGTGACGCCGACCCGACGATGGCCACGGTCGCGAAATGACGGAAAGAATGCATGGGACCTCTGGGAATTAGTTTGTGAGAACGGAAAACAAGGGCGAGAATGCGACGCGACCGTCATGATATAACACTGTTAAATCTTGACGGTGACGTCGCATTGTCAAGGTCCCATCGACGCGGTATCGTTGGCCATGCCCGCCAAACGCGCATCCCGTCCCACCGTTCGCCCCTCCACCGACCATCCGTCGCCGGCGGCCGCCGCTCAAGTGGCGTCCGCACAACGCGCCGACTCCGGCTCGCCCGATGCCTATCGCCGGCGCCCCCGGCAGTCTCGCGGGCAGGCGCGGGTGGAACTGCTGCTCGACGCCGCAGCGGCCGTGATTGCCGAGCAGGGCCTACAAGCCGCGACGGCCGAAGCGATCGCGCTCCGGGCCCGAACAGCGAAGGGCTCGTTGTATCAGTTCTTTCCGAACCGCGATGCCGTGCTCGCCGCGCTCGCGCTACGCTATGCCGACGAGATGCGCGCCATTCACGAGCGCGCGTTCCCGATCGACCCGCACGGTCTGCCCCTCGATCGCCTGATCGATCGCATCGTGAAGCCGCTGGCCGAGTTTCATGACACGCACCCCGCCTTCCGCCGCGTGTTCGCTACGGTCGAGGGTCCGGGCGACGACACGCGCTCGGCACCCACTCGGCTGCGAGCGCAGCTGTTCGAGTCGTTTGTCGACCGGCTCGACGTGCTGTTTTCGGCGCGCAACCCCAAGCTCGCGATCCGCGACCGGCGGCGCATTGCCCTGGTGGCGGCCTCGCTCGGGCAGTCACTGCTGGCCCGGCGTGGACGTGCCATCGCTGCTGAAAAGAAGCCGCTGCTCGATGATCTGCGGCGCATTCTGCTGGCGTACCTGCAGCCGGTGCTCGAACCCCCCGGCGGCGACGAGAAGGCAGAGCGAAAGGCGGCGCCGAAAAAACGGTGATCCAGCCACGTTGCCCTCGGCCTCTGAATCGATGACTTTTCGCCATGGCCAACATCGTGAACATCGGTGTCATTCAGGACACCGCGTCGGATGATCTCGCCAGCAACGTGATCCGCGCGGTAACGCGTGTGCGCGAAGCCGCTGCGCGAGGCGCGCAACTCATCTGTTTGCAGGAGCTCTTCAACGCGCCGTACTTTTGCAAGAGCGTGAAGCCCGAACGTTTCAGCCTCGCCGAGGCGGCGGACGGCCCGACGGTACACACCTTTCAGGCGCTTGCTCAAGAGCTCGACGTCGTCGTGGTCGTGCCGTATTTCGAGCGCCAGGCCGCGGGGCTGTATCGTAACTCCGCCACCGTGATCGATGCCGACGGCAGCGTACTCGGCACGTATCGTAAAATGCACATCCCGCACGATCCGCTTTTCGAGGAGAAGTACTACTTCGCCCCCGGTGACGTGACGGAAGATCTGCGACACGATGCGCATCCCGGGATCAACGGCTTCCGCGTGTGGCGCACGAAGTATGCGGATATCGGCGTGCTGATCTGCTGGGATCAATGGTACCCGGAAGCGGCGCGCATCACGTCGCTGCTCGGCGCACAGGTGCTGTTCTACCCGACCGCGATCGCGTGGCATCCCGGCGAGAAGGCCACATTCGGCGACGCGCAGGTCGATGCGTGGCGCACGGCGCAGCGCGCGCACGCGATTGCCAACGGCGTGTTCGTGGCGTCGCCGAATCGCGTGGGGTTCGAGGCGGAGCCGGGCACCGACGGGCTGGAGTTCTTCGGGCAGTCGTTCATCGCCGACCCCTTCGGACGCTATCTCGCGCAGGCCGGCACGGAGCCGGAGATTCTCGTTGCCACCTGTGATCTTGGCCTGATCGAGGAAACACGTCGCAACTGGCCGTTCCTGCGCGATCGTCGCATCGACGCGTACGGACCGATCACACAGCGCTGGCTGGCGGGTCGTTGAGTCACATCATCGAGTTGTCCGCGCTCGGTCCGGTGCGGATGCCCGCCGAGTGGGAGCGTCACGACGCGACCTGGATCGGCTGGCCCACACACGAACCCGATTGGCCCGGCAAGTTCGCCCCGATCCCGTGGGTGTACGCTGAGATCGTGCGTGCGCTCGCGCCCTACGAGCGCGTAGAGATCCTGTGTCAGGACGACGCCGTGTGCGAACACGCGCGAGCGGCGTTGACAATGCACGGGGTGGATGCCGCGCAGTACCGTCTGCACGTACAACCCACGGATCGGGTGTGGTTGCGCGATTCGGGTCCGACCGGTGTCCAACGCGCCGACGGCAGCGTGGCGCTCGTGCACTGGGGCTTCGATGCGTGGAGCAAGTACGACAACTACGCGCTCGACGTGCATGTGCCTGAGGCGGTCTCGCGGGTGACGAAGCTGCCACGGGTGGAGGCGGTGCGTCACGACAACGGGCAGCGCCTTGTTCTCGAGGGTGGCGGCATCGAAACCGACGGACTCGGCACGATGCTGGTGACCGAAGAGTGGCTGCTGTCCGATGTGCAGGTGCGCAACTCGGGCTTCACGCGCGCCGACTACGAGCGTGCGTTTCACACGTACCTCGGCATCACGCATACCATCTGGCTCGGGGAGGGATGCATGGGCGATGATACTCACGGGCACGTGGACGACATTGCACGTTTCGTGTCGCCGGGTGTAATCGTGCTGGCGCACGAAGAAGATCCCGCCGACGAGAACCACGCGCGGTCGCGCGACAATCTGCACCGGTTGCAACGCGCGACGGATGCTCGTGGCGAAGCGCTGCAGGTCGTGACCTTGCCGTATCCGCGCGCGGTGATCATGGACGGTACGCGATTGCCGGCCAGCTATGCGAACTTCTACATCGCGAACGGGGTGTGCCTCGTGCCCACCTTCAACGACCCGGACGATCGCGTCGCGTTGAACACGCTGGCGGCGCTGTTGCCAGAGCATCGCATCGTGGGCATTCACGCCGTGGATCTTGTGTGGGGACTCGGCACGCTGCATTGCCTGAGCCAGCAGCAGCCGGCCGCCGCTGTCGCTCCGGTGGCATCATGACGATACCGCCGATGCCCTCGGGCTCCGACACACCGCCGGAGCTTCCGCAAAACGAGTTGCCGCGCTGGGCGCAGAAGCAGAATCAGCAGCGATCGCTCGAGCAGCCGAGCGAGGCCGAGATGGAGGCGTTCATCGGGCCGAAGTGGGAGAAGGTGTACCGTCGGAAACTGGCGCCGTTCTTCGAAGACGCGTCGTTCGTGCCCACGTGGAACTGGAGCGCGGCGATTGCTTTCCCGCCGGCTTGGTTCCTGTATCGCAAGTTGTATCTGCCCTTCGCGTTCTTCTTCCTGATGCCCGGTATCGCGTTTCGGCTGCTCACCGGCACGGAAAAGCCGCTCACGATGGCGGCCATGCAGTTGCCGGAGAATGAGTGGCTGCTCATGATGAACGCGGCGGTGTTCGTGTCCACGATGCTGGCGTCGGGTGGCACGGCCAACTGGTTCCTGTATCGTCGCGCGCGCGCGGCCAACCGGTTGGTGATCCAGCAGCAGTTATCGCCTGCCGACTCGCAGCGATTGCTGCGTCGGGTGGGTGGCGTGAACAAGTTGGCGACGGGGTTGTTCGTGGCGCTGTCGATGATGCTTGCCGTAGCAACAATAGGGGCGTGATCGATGCCTCGCGGTCGCGTTCGCTCGGAGCCGGGATTTTTGGTGACGCGCACGGCGGATGGACTGTTGTTCGTCGATGACTGACGCGGAGCTGGTTGTTCGGACCCGCTCAGGAGACCCTGACGCCTTCGGGACACTGGTGTCGAGGTATTACGACGCGTGCTGGCGTTTTGCGTACCATATGCTGGGAGAGCGGGCAGATGCGGAGGATGTACTTCAGGACACCTTCTTGCGCGCCTATCTCGCCATTGGCCGGTACGACGAGCGCGATCAGTTCCGCGGGTGGCTCTTTCGCATCCTGACCAACCAGTGTCGAAACGCTCTTACTTCCCGCGGTCGTCGCACGCGTCGTTTCGTGCAGGACGAGATTGCTCTTGAGTCCGCGCCCGCGCCTCAAGTCGGGCTCGCGACCGGCGTCGAAGACGCCGCGGTCATACGCGCGCTTGGTCAGCTCGACCCGCTCCAGCGGGAAGCGCTGCTGCTCAAGTACGCGGAGGGGTTGGAGTACGGCGAGATGTCCGCAATGACCGGCGCCGGCGAGTCGGCGCTCAAGATGCGCGTGAAGCGTGGCAGCGAGCGGCTGCGCGCCCTGATCGGGAGGTCGCTTGACTAGCCATGGCTCGTTCGGGCCCAACGAGCCCACGGACTTCGACTTGTCCACGTTCGCCGACGATGTGGTTTTGGTCGAGCGCGTGCGCGCCTCGTACGCGTCGCTGCCGACACCCGACGCGGGGCAGATCGCCCGCTGCACCACGGCGGTGCTGGCGGAAGCAATGCATGCGCCGACGCGTCGTTTTGGCGGGTTGCTGCGCCCTCGCTGGTGGTGGGGCGCGGTGGCGGCAGCCGTGCTGGTAGTGTCGGTCAGCACAGTGGCGGTACGGCGCGGCGGCATGAGCACAGGAATGCCGCACCTCGTGCAGCCGGTTGGCGCGACCACAGAGCGTGGAAACATCACGCGATTCGACCTCACGCTTCCGAGCGCGGCTCGTGAAGTCGCCTTGGTCGGTGATTTCAATGGGTGGGATGAATACGCCACGCCGATGGTTCGTCGCCGCAATGACGGCGCGTGGTCGGCGCAGGTGCCACTGCCTCCCGGACGTCACGTGTACGCGTTCGTCATTGACGGGAAGCGATGGCTCGTTGACCCGTTGGCCCCGCAGGTGCCCGACGAAGGATACGGGCCGGCCAACGCCGTGGTCGTGGACGGCCAGCAATGATGCACGGCGCCAAGACGACGCTGTGGTTGACTCTGCAGCTGCTTTCTGCATCGATCGCCTCGCCGCTGGCGGCGGCGACGCTGATGTCCACGACCCTCAGGGACACCGCTCAGGCGACCGCCTCGATCGCGGTGTCGATCGACACCATCCTTTTCCGCGATCCGCAGGGGCAGTTCGACGCCGCCCGGTTCGACACGCTCACCGCCAACGCCCTGCGTCTGCTGCTCGATGATGCGGTAGCCAAAGGGCTGCCCACGGCGCCTCTGATCAACCGCGCGTTGGAAGGAGCCGCTCGACGGGTGAGTGGCACTCGAATTCTGATCGTTGTCCGGGCGCATGCGGCCGCGCTGGCCGATGCGAAGCGGGCGCTGGGTGGGGCCAGCACCGTGGCCGAACTCGATGCCGGTGCCACTGCGCTGCGGGCGGGCATCGACGCGAACACGCTGGGAATGGTACGCAACACGCGCCCGGCAGGCACCGCCGTGACGGCACTCGTGGTGCTGACCGATGTGGTCCAACGCGGTGTGCCGACCTCGACGGCACGCGAGGCAGTCATCACGATCGCGCGCATTCCACGATCTGACGATGCACTGCTGGGCCTGCAATCCACCGTGGCGAAGTACTCGCAGCGAGGACCCGGTATGGCTGTCGAGGCGCTGAATCGCTATGTTCGAAGCACGGTCACCGGTGCCGTTTTGCCGTCCACTCCCGCGACGAGCGACCGCAAGCCGACCCGCCCTCCTGATTCGTGACACCCGCCCGCCGCCTCCTCGACGCGCCGCGCCGCCGCTCTTTGCTGAGCCGCGGAAGGGCGTTGCCACGTGCTTTCATGCTGCGCGTGCTGGCCAGCCTCTCGACGGCGTCATCGCTGTCGGCGCAGGTGCGCGGCGACGCCCCGATAGCGCCGGCGGCCACCATTGGTCCAGTAACCGACGCCTCCACGTTGTCCGTGCTTGGCATCGCGGCCCTCCCTGACGGCACCGGCAACTCTCTCACGCAGCGAAACGACCTGTGGCTTGGTGCCACGCAGCCGCTTGGTCGAATCGGGCGTGTCCGATTCGCCGCGCTCGCTACAGGCAACTGGCGCGTGCCGCAAGGCGTCGGCACCGACGGTCAGCTCGAAGGCACGCTCGCGCTCCGGGCGAGGGCTCGTATCGGCGAACAGCGCGTGTGGAGTGCGATCAGCTACGGCCACGCGTCGGTGAACGGCGCCAACCCCACCGCGAACATTCTTGGCAGTGCCATACCGCCGATGGCGGCCGGCGGTCTCGATCTTCGCGCCACCGATACCACGGTCTCCCGTCGTGTCGACGTGGGCGCCATCAGTCGCGCGGAAGCGGGAGTGATGACGAACGTATCGGGCATGGAGTTCTCGTTCGGCTTCTCCGTGGAACGCGCCACGCGCGCCACCACGCAGACGCTCACGATCGATCAACCCGATGCGATCATGATGCCGACCGTGAGTGGATCCACACGACTCGTGAGCAATCGCAACACGCGCTCGCTGCAGCGACGTGACATCGCGACCGGCATCGCATCGCTCGGCATTCACACCGGCCCGACGACGTGGTTGGTGTCGGTCACATCGCCGGTCGCGACGTGGATTTCCAACGACGCGCGCACGCCCAAGCCGAGCATGCTGCCCACGGTGGCTTCATTGGCGGTGGTCCAGCCGATCACCGCGTGGTTATCGCTCGTCGGCGCCGCCGCGACGAACGCCGCCACCGTGGGCGGTACGGCGTTGCGTGATGATCTCGACAATCGCCGCACGCGCAGCTTCGCCCCCGTCCTCGCGATCGGCGTGCGCATCGCGCGCGGGCCCTTCCGCGGTAGCGACGGCACGCCCGGTGGCATACTCGCCTTCGAGACGCGCACGCTCGGCGCTGTCGACTCGCTCGCAGTTGAACAGGGCGTCTCGGCCCCTGACGGGGACACGCTACGCGTGGTGCTGCTGATCGACGCGCCGCGCGCCGAGTCGGTGGAGCTGATGGGCGATGCCACCGAATGGATGGTGACGCAGATGCGACGGGCCACGAACGGGCGATGGAGAACGGAACTTAAACTCGCACCGGGGATGCACCGGATCACCGTACGCGCTGACGGCGGCACGTGGATCGCGCCGCCGGGATTGCCGATCGGGAATGACGATTACGGAAGCCCGGTGGGGATGATCGTAGTTCGCGGGAAGCGGAGATAGGTGCGAAGAGCTGAAGGGCGAACTCCTTAGGGTGCAGGAGGGAGGGTTTCAGGACCGAGGACGCAGTGGAACAGCGCGCTTTTCCTGCTTCCTGCCACCTGAAACCCTCTCTCCTGTTTCCCAGGGAGTTCGCTGTCAACTGCTCGCTTTTATCTCTCGGCGCACGCGCTCACTTCCCCCCCTTCACTCTGATCACTTGCGTCGTGCTATCCGTAATGCCCGCGCCTGAGACTATCAGAGTAAACCGATAGTCTCCCGCCGGAACTTGCGGAAAGTTGATGTTCAGGCTGCGTCCCGGCCCGCCATCCGGACGTCCATTGTCGTTGTACTTGATCGCCACCGGTGTGACCGACTTGGATAGACCGATCGAGCTGCCGAGCTTCTGGAAGAAGCCGGCGCCGACACGGGTTGCGCGCAGGGCGACCTGCAGCGGCTGTCCCGGAGAGACCGGGCGATACATCTCCCAGTAAATGCCGATCGACGTGCCGCCTTCGATTTCGTTGCTGCCGTACGCCTGCAGTGCATTGCGCTCCAACATCGGCGTGGCCGAGACGTCGCCGCGCTGCAGCAGCAGATACTCGGAGAGTCGAGTGCCGGCGGGCAGCGGCTTGATCACCGTGCGCGCCCGCGCGGCGCGCTTGCCGGCCGGTGCGAGCACTTCGAGACTGGCCAGCATCGGTGTCGAGATCGGCAACAGCAACGCGCCGTTGGCTTGCGCGCTGTCTCGCTTGGCCTGCAGCGGTTCGCGACCGTCGAAGGCATCGAGCGTGAGCGCGGCCGTGTACGGCGCGCGTCCCATCTCGAGTTCGCGCATCAGTCGGTAGCCACCCGCCACGATCGTGGTGTCGCCGCGCAGGAAGCGCGCGAACTGGTTCGGGAGAGCGCCGAAGCCGGTCGCGTACCGCGGTGCGTACCGCATGCGCGCCTTTTGCCGACGCGGATTCCAGTCGCCCGGCGTGGCGGAGAGCGGCGTCGCGATGGCTGAGGGAACCGGCATGAAATCGTAGCTCGGTGTGGGCTCGTGACCGATCACCGAGGGCGGACGCGGGTCGGCCACGCCGCCGTTCTGTACCGACCACGCGGTCGGCCAACCGTAACGCATCTGCGACTCGAGCAGATCATCGCCCCACTGCAGATCGTACGGGATGCGCGCCAGCGAGTGAATGCGCGACATCGTGCGGCGCGCGTACAGTTCGTTCTGAATATCGTTGGACGGAATCATCCACAACGGCTGTGCAAGGCGCAGCACGCGCACGTTCTGCGCGCTGCGGTTGGCGCAGGGTGTGGCAGAATATGCGGCGTGCATCGCGGGATCGAACCACCACGTGAGGTCGGTCCACGTGCACTGCTGCGCGACCGACATCGACGCGAGCGCGCGCGTGAAAGCAGCAGTGGCCTCCTTGTGCTGATTCGCGTTGTGCAGGGCCAGCCCTTCGAGCGCCTGGCACCACCACGGCGCGCCCTTGCACGCGCGGGCCGCACCGATCGCGACGTCACGCTGCTCCGACTCGATCGCATAGCGCACGCGCATGCCGTTCACCCAATCGTCCTTCGAGTCGGCTGCTTGTGCCTGCGCCAACAGATCCAGCAGCTGTTCGCGCTCGATCTTCGCATCGTTGCGCTCGGCCGGCGGCGGCACGTCGCCGTTGTTGTTCCAGTAGCAGATGCGCCCGAGCTGCACTTCGCAGAACGCATCGGCACCGCCGTTGTAGAAGCGCAGGCCCGTGCGATGATTCCGCTCGAAGCCGTCTTGCATGGTGCGCGCCTGCGAACCCAGTGAACTCATGGTGGCCGGGTTCCCACGCAGCGGGTCGACCGGGATGTTCGCCGCAGCGCCAAGCTGCGCGGAGCGCGCGGTATCAGCTGGTGGCGTGCCAACCGGCGGCGTCTGCGCCGACAGCGCCGGCGACCACCCCGACGACAGCGACAGGAGAGCCGCCAGCGTATACGAGAGCCGCGCGGCAGACACGAACCGGCGGCGAGCGATCTGTTTCACCAAGGGCCTGCTCCTGAGAGAAATCAAGGCGCCCCGTTGGAAACGGGACGCGTCGCGAGAAGATAACGCTCGGGGCACCGCCCCGGGATTCAGAAGGTCAACTTCACCCCGGCCGTAAGGGCCCAGTTGTGCGCAAGGTTCCCCTCGGCACGGAAGCCCACGGCATCCTCCGAATTGAATCGGCTCACCCAGTCCTTGGCCTGCACGCGAAGTGCAACGCGTTCGGCCAAACCGACATCAAGACCTACCCCGCCCGTGTACGCAATGTTCGAGGCACGCACATCGAGCAGGGAGTTCTTGATATCGTTGGTCAGTCCACCGATGCCGAGCTGCACGAACGGGGCAATACCGATCTTCTTGCCGGGCAGTCCGCCAAGCTCGAGTCCGGCATCGTACAGCCACGTCTTCACCGTCCCCACATTGACACCACCGAGCAGCGGCAACCCTATGCGCAGGTCTCCCGACGCGTAAGCCAGGTTGCCGACGAGTGCGATACCCTTGGTGAGCGGGATGCTGGCCTGTCCGCCAACCATCGGCGCATTCGTGGTCGAGAGGCTCGTGCCGATCGGGCGGTCGTACCAATTGCCGGTGATCAGGTAACCGCCGTAGGGCGTCAGTGTGGCCCCTACGCCGGCCTGCGCCGTCGCGGTATTGGCCACGAGGACCGTCGCCAGCAATGCCGACGTAACGGCAACGGCGAGTCGGCGTGACACGGGGGGCAATGAGGAGCGCGAGAGCAAAGCTGTGCGGACAGCATTCGACATAGTGGATCTCCGGAAGGTGACATCCCCCTTCAGGTGCATGTCGCGGACCGCCCGGGCCAGCAGCCATCCGCGTCCCCCCAATCAACGCCAAACTACTGATGCCGAATAACTTACCATTCGCTTTCGGTACAAACGTCAAGAACGCTGCACCACGAACGTCCCCGAAAGAGGACGCTCATCTGTCTACTCCGACTCGGGGTCCTGCGGCACGCCACGCAACTTTACCACCTCGGATTTCGTGCGGGCGCGGATGTTCAGCATTTCGACAATCACCGAGAATGCCATCGCCATGTAGGTGTAGCCCTTCGCGATGTGCTGCCCGAGTCCCTCGGCCACGAGATTCGTGCCGATCAGCACAAGGAACGCCAGCGCCAGCATCTTCACCGTGGGGTGCTCATCTACGAACGCGCTGATCGGCGACGCGGCGAAGAGCATCACCCCGAGCGCGATCACGTTCGCCGCGATCATAATGACGACGCTGTCCGCCATGCCGATGGCGGTGATGACCGAGTCGAGCGAAAAGACGATGTCGAGCACGGCGATCTGGGCCACCGTAGCCCACAACGAGCGTCCACCACTCGCTGTGGTAATCGACTCCTCGGGCCCTTCGAGCTTGCTGTGGATTTCCAGCGTGGCTTTGGCGATCAGAAACAGGCCACCGACGATCAGGATCAGGTCACGACCGGACACGGCCCGACCGAGCAGCGTGAAGAGCGGCTCGGTAAGGCGCATGACCCAGGTGATCGACAGCAACAGCGCCACACGCGAGGTAAAGGCGCCCATGAGGCCGAACTGGCGGGCCTTCGGCTGATCGGCCGGGGCCAGCTTGCCGGCCAGGATCGAGATGAAGATAATGTTGTCGATTCCGAGGACGACCTCGAGCAGCGACAGCGTCAGCAGGGAAATCCACGCCTGCGGATCAGAAAGCAGATCGATCATGGTCGCAAAGTAATCGGCTATCTTACCCAAATGTCTGCCCTCTCGAACACGTCCGCGTCGCCTGACGCCACCTCGTCTTCACGTCCTGCGGTCGTTCTGCTGTCGGGCGGTCTCGATTCCACGACCGTCCTTGCCGTGGCGCGACGAGACGGGTTCACGCCCTACGCCATGACGTTCCGGTACGGGCAGCGCCATTCCGTGGAGATCGACGCCGCTCGTCGGGTGGCGGCGGCGCATGGGGTCGCGAAGCACGTGGTGGTCGACATCGATCTGCGGCAGTGGGGCGGTTCGGCCCTGACGGCCGACGTGCCAGTGCCCAAGGACCGCGACGTCGAGCATCCGACCGACGAGATCCCGATCACCTACGTGCCGGCGCGGAATACGATCTTTCTGTCGTTTGCGCTGGCGTGGGCGGAGACGCTCAATGCGCAAGCCATTTTCATTGGGGTAAATGCGCTCGACTACTCGGGCTACCCCGACTGCCGACCGGAATACGTCCAGGCGTTCGAGCACATGGCGAATCTGGCCACGCGGGCCGGCGTGGAAAGCACGCAACGCCTCAGGATCCATGCGCCGTTGCAACATCTGACCAAGGCGGACATCGTCCGCCTTGGTCAGGAGCTTGGGGTGGACTATTCGATCACGACCAGCTGTTACGACCCGGCCCACGACGGAACGGCCTGCGGTCGCTGCGATGCCTGCCAGCTTCGCTTGCGTGGGTTCGCCGAAGCGGGATCGGCTGATCCGATCGCCTACGCCGCCGGAGCCTGATTCATGGCGTACACTGTTCGCGAATGCTTTTACACGCTGCAGGGCGAGGGTGTGCAGGCGGGGCGTGCCGCCGTCTTTTGTCGCTTTTCGGGCTGCAATCTGTGGACGGGGCGCGAGGCCGACCGGGCCACCGCCGTGTGCACCTTCTGTGACACGGACTTTGTGGGCGTGGGACCCGACGGTGGCAAGTTCACGACGGCCAGCGAGTTGGCGGCGTTTGTGAAGAGTCGTTGGCCGACCGACGCGCCGACGCATGTACGCCCGTTCGTGGTCTGCACTGGGGGCGAGCCGTTGCTGCAACTCGACGACGAGGCGGTTGCCGCGCTGCACGCCGACGGCTTCGAGATCGCCGTCGAGACCAACGGGACGCAGGTGCCGCCCAATGGGCTCGACTGGATCTGCGTGAGCCCAAAGGCACAGGCTCCGCTGGTGCTGACCTCGGGCCACGAACTCAAGCTGGTGTACCCGCAACCCACCGCGCTGCCGGAGCGCTTCGAAGCGCTCGATTTCCGTCATTTTCTGCTGCAGCCAATGGACGGCCCGCGGGCGGCGGAGAACACGGCGGCGGCCTTGGCTTACTGCCTGGCTCATCCGCAGTGGCGGCTCTCGGTGCAGACCCATAAAGCGCTCGGGATCCGGTAAACGGGAGCGGAACCCCGGCTCCGGAAACCGGAGGCCGCTGGCGAACCGGAGGTTTCCCGCATTGTGACAGCGACCCGTAGCGTGACGGTCATGGTTGGGCTAGGTTCCTCGCTCCGGACCGACCTCGACCCCAGAGCACCGCGCATCGTGATCTCATTCTCGCGCCAACTTCTTTCGCTCAGCCTGTGCGCCGCGCTCGTCGCGATCGCACCGCGTGCCGAAGGTCAGTCGGTGCAGAAGCTCGAGTCCCGGAAGCCGTTTGCCGCGTGGAGCGCCTCAGCGCAGAATCTCCGTGACTCCATCGTCGCGAAGGCGCGCGGACAGATCGGCACCCGCTACAAGCTGGGCGGCACGAAGCCGAATTTTGCGCTCGACTGCAGCGGCCTGGTGAAGTATGTGATGGGCGCCCTCGACGTGATGCTCCCGCGCACCGCGCAGAGGCAGGCGACGGTCGGCCGGGAAGTGCCGAAGGATCTCGCCGCACTCAAGCCGGGCGACCTGCTCACCTTCGGTCGTGGCAAGCGCATCTCGCACATCGGCATCTACGTGGGTGAAGGCCGCATGGTGCACGCGAGCACGTCGCAGCGTCGCGTGATCGAAACCCGCATTTCCGAGCGCTCGCCGCTCATTCGTCAATGGAAAGGCGTGCGCCGACTGGTCGACGGTGCCGGCGCCAACATGCGCGATTCGTTGCTCGCGTTTGCCGACTCGCTCGAGCAGTAACGCCACGTTGTAGTTGCGAACTCGACGTTCCGCCCCCAGCATTGGGGGCGTTTTTGTTTTCGAGCCGCCCTCCGGGAGGAATCCATGTCCGCACTGATCGCCCGCTCCACGCGCGCCGTGATGGTCACCGCGCCACTCTGTTTCGCCGTAGTACTGGCCACACCGCTGTCGGCGCAGCAACCGTTGCCGAAGGATCGACTGACCATCGCCGATTACTTCAACTGGGAAGATGTGGCCGCGCCGAGCATGTCGCCCGACGGCCGACAGATCATCTACACGCGCACGTGGATCGATCAGCTGAACGACAAACGTGAATCCTCGGTGTGGATCATGAATGCCGACGGCACGAAGAATCGCTTCCTGGTGAAGGGCGCCGATGCGAAGTGGTCACCCGATGGATCGCGAGTATCGTATGTCGCGCCGGGTGAACCCGGCGGCGCGCAGATCTGGGTGCGTTACATGGACGCCGAGGGCGCCGCCACGCAGATCACGCGACTCACGGAAGCGCCGTCCGATGTCGAATGGTCGCCCAACGGCAAGACGATCGGCTTCGGCATGCTGGTGCGCGGCACCGACTCCTGGCGTATCGCGATGCCGACCCCGCCGCGTGGCGCCAAGTGGACCGAGCCGCCGCGTGTCGTCACGAAAGTGAAGTACCGCGCTGATCGACAGGGCTTCCTCGAAGACGGATTGCGTCAGCTGTTCACCGTGCCGGCCGATGGTGGTACGCCAAGCCAGGTCACGAGCGGCGACTGGGCGGCCAATGGCACGACGTGGATGCCTGACGGCAAGAGCTTCGTGTTCACCTCGCTGCGCACGACCGACGCGGAATACGCGTGGCGGCAGAGCGACATCTACAAGGTGGACATTGCCACCGGTGCGGTTGCGGCGCTCACGTCGCGCAACGGTCCCGACAACTCGCCAGTGCCGTCGCCCGACGGCCGCTTCATCGCGTACACGGGTTACGACAGCACCGATGCGACGTGGAAGGACGCGACGATGTACGTGATGGATGCCGACGGCCGGAACGCGCGCGCGCTCACCGAGACGCTGGATCGTTCGCCGAGCGGGATGATGTGGGCGCCCGATGCCAGCGGCGTGTATTTCAACGTGGAGAACGAAGGAGCACGCAACCTGTATTTCGTGTCGCTCAAGGGCGACATCCGGCAAGTGACGAAGGGCGCGCACGTCCTCACCGTGAGCGATATCAACAAGAACTTCACGGCCGTCGGTGTGGCCACGTCGTCGGCGAAACCCAACGACATCGTGGCCTTCGATGTACGCACGCCGGCGATTCGACAGCTCACCGACGTGAACGGTGACGTGCTCGCCGGCAAGAAGCTCGCAACGACGGAAGAGGTGTGGTACACGTCGGTCGACGGCCAACGCATTCAGGGATGGATCGTGAAGCCGGCCGACTTCGACGCGTCGAAGAAGTACCCGCTCATGCTCGAGATTCACGGTGGCCCGCACTCGATGTACAACGTCGGTTTCAATTTCTCGCGACAGGATCACGCGTCGAACGGGTTCGTCATGCTGTACACGAATCCGCGTGGCTCCACCGGCTACGGCTCGACGTTCGGTAACGCGATCAAGAACGCGTATCCCGGGAAGGACTACAACGACCTCATGGCCGGCGTGGACACCGTGATCAATCGTGGCTTCGTGGACAGCAATCGGTTGTACGTGTTCGGCTGTTCGGGTGGCGGCGTGCTCACCGCGTGGACCGTCGGCCATACCGACCGCTTCGCCGCAGCGGCGTCCATGTGCCCCGTGATCAACTGGCTCAGCTTCGTGGGCACGACCGACGGATCGAGCTGGTACTACAACTTTGCCAAGTATCCGTGGGATGATCCCAGCGAACACCTCAAGCGCTCACCGCTGATGTACGTGGGCAACGTGAAGACCCCGACACTGTTGATGACGGGTGTGAACGACCTGCGCACGCCGATCAGCCAGACGGAGGAGTTCTACGAGGCCCTGAAGATCCGGAAGGTGCCGACGGCGATGATTCGCTTCAACAACGAGTGGCACGGTACCAGCTCGTCGCCGTCCAACTTCGTGCGCACGCAGCTCTATCTTCGCAGCTGGTTCGACAAGTATCTGGCGCCGCCCAAAGGGCAGCGTGTCACGCAGGATCAGCCGTGAGCACATCGGCGGCCACGCGTGAGTGATCTGGCGTTTCGGGGGCGCGGCGGCGATGTCGGCGGACGCGCTCCCGCGTGGTTGTTACGCAGCGCCGGCGCGGTGATAGGACTTGCGATCATGCAGCTCGCGGCAGCCCTCGGCGTGTGGACCGCCGTCGGCGTGCCGTCGTTCACCGCGCGCCTGGTCCTGATGCTGGCCGGCGCGCTGCTGGCCACGTCATCCCGCGGCGCGTGGCTGTGGCTGATCGCCGGATTCCTCAGCACCGTTCTCATGGTGGTGTGCTACACGCCGCTCGTGACGCCGTTGGTCGCCCCGTTCGTGAGACGTGACAACGCCGCGCCTCCCGGCACTCCCGGTGCGGGCACCCCCGATGCGGTTGTCGTTCTCTCGGGCAGCGTGACCTCAGAAGGGCGGGTGGCCGGCGCGGCGCTGGAGCGCCTGATCAGCGGCTTTCAGCAGGCGCGCCGGCTCGGCATTCCGGTGGTGGCACTGTCGGTGGTCGGCGACGACGCCGATCCGTCGGTCGAGAGCTCCGAGCGAGATCAGCGCGAGTTAGCCCAGCTGATGGCACCTGACCTCGAGCTCCGCTTCGTACGGAACGTGCACAGCACGCGCGACGAGGCACTCGCCTTTGCCGCGATCGCGCGCACGCATGGGTGGCGCCAGGTGGCGCTGGTGACGTCGCCTCTGCACTCGCGGCGCGCCTGTGGTGCCGTTGAGCACGCGGGGCTGGCCGTGCGCTGTATCCCGGCTGCCTCCCGCGAGTACGCGCTTTCCCGGCTCGATCGCCCGGAGAATCGGCGGCCGGCGTTCGCCGATGTGATGTATGAATCCGCCGCCACGCTGCTGTACATGATGCGCGGGTGGACGTCATAGGGCAGCACCCCATCACATCGTCGATTTCGCAAAAGCGTGATGCAAGACACTGTCATGCAGCGCTCGAGACCGGTACGTTTTTTAGGTTATCCTCCCTCTCGCCACTAATTCCATGAGCTCTTTCTTACCCCGTCAGCGTGGGACGTCCGCGCTTGCTGTTGTGCTCGCTCTTGCGCTGAGCGCTTGTACAGACACTGCGGCACGGGCCCGTAGCGATTCCCTGTCTGCGGCGCTAGCCAGCGCGAGCGCCGAACGCGACTCGCTTCAGGGGCTGATGCAGGGCACGGGCGCCGACAAGGACCGGGCGCTGGCGCAGGTCGTCGAGGCCTCGAAGTTTGCCGACGAAGTGGATGCCGAGCTGCGCAAGGTGCGCGGTCTGTCCAGCAAGGTGGGCGTCACGAAGAGCGACGAGTCGGGCAAGACGGAAGCCGCAGCGGCGCAGAAGGACATTCTCGACCGCCTCACGCAGATGCGACAACGGTTGGCGGCACGGCAGCGTCAGGTTGCCGCCATGATCGACACGCTCAAGACCATGCGCGCCGATTCGAGCGCGGCTGCGACGCTGCTGTCGGATCTCAACGCACGTCTCGCTATGCGTGACAAGGAGATCCTGGCCTTCCAGGACGAGATCCGCGCGCTGCGGTCGCAGAACGAGCAACTCGTGGTCGAGAAGGCTGTGCTTACCGACACGGTGAAGGCGATGGACGTGCGAGAGAACAAGGTGTTCTACATCGTCGGTTCACGTCGTCAGCTCATTGCCGACAAGCTCGTGACGGAAGAAGGTGGCTCACGTGGGCTCCTGATCGTGAAGCTCGGCAAGACGCTGGTGCCCGCACGGTCGCTCGACGAGTCGCGCTTCACGCGTGCCGATCGCCGCGAGGTGCTCACGATCCCGCTGCCGCGCAGCGATCGTCCGTACCGCATCGTGTCGCGTCACGACGTAGGACTGATCGAAGCGGCGAAGAAGGAGAAGGACGGGGCGTTCCGCGGCGAGAGCATCCGTATCACCGACCCCGTGAAGTTTTGGGCGGCCTCCCGCTATCTGATTCTCGTCGAGAAGTAACGACTTCGTCGCCCTACCGAGGCACGTCCAACTCCTCCGGCGACAGGGGCCGGATGGCCAGATCGACGGCAAGCCACGTGGTCTTCGCAAACGGATAGCAGAGTACGCAGCCGGAGAGCATCAGGAAGGCGGTCACGTACGTGATGAGATTCCAGGGCGGGTCAGGCCACGTGACGTACACGAAGCCGCAGACAGACAAGAACAGGATCAGTTCGACGGCGATCAGGTTGAACAGATACGCGCCGACGAAGTAGTCGCTCTCGCCGCGCTCGAGCCGGATGCCGCAGGTGGGGCAACGTTGTTTCAGCTCGAAGAACGATGCGAAGATCTTCCGTCCGCCGCAGTGCGGGCAATGCAATTGCAGCGCGCGGCGGACGAGGCGGGTGAATGACGGACGGGGCCCAGAAATCGTGGCGGCGTTCACCGCTGCGGAAGCGCGGCAAGAAATGCGCTGAGGTAGCCGCCCCATACCTTGGGCGCCGAGTGCGTGCCGTGTCCGCGCGTGTCCGGCGTGATGGGCAGCAGAATGAACTTGGTGCGCGGCATCATCGCGGCGTAGCGTTCGGCCATCCTCAGTTCGGGTGGATTGACCTCGTCGTCGGCCGAGTTGATGAACAACGCGGGCGCGGTGATGCGCGAAAGATTCGGCGACGGATCGTAGTCGCGTGACGCGTCGAACTGATACAGGAAGTCATTGGCGTCGGTCGCGGCCATGCGCGCATCGAGATAGGCCCGGATGACACTGTCGGCCTTGTCGCGCGTGGGCGCCTGCGTCTGCTGCACCAGCGGCGCGCTGGACATGATGTACAGCATCATCTGCGCGGCGCGCAGTCCCGGCGGCGCACTCGTGTACTCTCCGCCTTTCCACGCCGGATCAGTGCGAATGGCGTCCATCGCCATCGTGCGGATCATGCGATTCCGGCCGGCGATCTGCGTCGGCACGCACGCAAACGGCGCGAGACCGTCCATGAACTCCGGGTAGGTGTAGCCCCACACCCAGCCATGCATGCAGCCCATCGACGTGCCCATGATGAGCCGCAGATGGTTCACCTTGAGATGTTCGGTGAGCAACCGATGCTGGGCGGCGACCATGTCGTCGTAGGTGTACGTCGGAAAGCGCGCGTGCAGTCCATCGCTGGGCTTGGAAGAGCCCCCGTGGCCGATGCCGTCGGGCAGCACGATGAAGTACTTGGCGGTGTCAAGCAGCTTGCCTGGCGCGAAGAGCTCGCCGGCGTACCCGTTGGAGAGAAAGCTTCTCCCTGCACCACCGGTGCCGTGCAGGATCATGACCGCGTTCCGGACAACGCCCTTGGCGTCGCGCCGGGGGGTACCGAGGGTGGTGTAGTGCAGCCGCAGCTCGGGGAGTCGTTCACCCGAGCGAAAAGCGAAATCCTTGAGTAGGTAGTCGCCTTCGGTGCCGGCGCGAGCCCAACCTGCGGGAGACATTGAGGGTGCCTGGGCGTTGCTTACCGACGTCGCTAAGGCTGAGCTCGCAATGGAAAGCGAACTGAGCAAGAGTCGAAGAACCGATGCATGTGACATTTTGGAAAGTAATGCTGATCAGCGACTTACGCTGGAAACGATGGACGACACCGGATCGGAAACGTCTTCCCGAGCCGGACGGCAAGCCGGATCTCACCGCCTATTGTTTGCTTAACGCGGTTCTTCCTTTAGGTTCGCCAATCGTGGACTCGCGCAAGGTGTGCCCCCAGTGTGGGGAAGAATATGATCGCTCCGTTGCCTTCTGTGCCAAGGACGGTACCGGGCTCGTGTCGCCTGCTGCCCAGGCGGACCTCGTGGGTCATGTGATCGGCGGGCGGTATCGCGTGCTCTCGCACCTGGGCGAGGGCGGGATGGGTCAGGTGTACCTGGCCGAGCATGTTCGCATGAAGCGAATGAGCGCGATCAAGATCATGCGGCCGGCGCTGGTCGGCGATGCGGAAGCATTGCAGCGCTTCACGCGAGAGGCGGAGAATGCCAGCAAGATCTCGCATCCGAACGTCGCGTCGATTTTCGACTTCGGCGAAACCGACGAGGGTATGGTGTACCTCGCGATGGAGTTCGTGGACGGCGAAGCGTTGGCTGCCACCCTCAAGCGCGAAGGTGCGCTGCATCCCGTGGTTGCGGCCGACATCATCGGACAGGCAGCCGACGCGTTGCAGGCCGCGCACGACCTGGGGATTCTGCACCGCGATTTTAAACCCGACAATCTGATGCTCACGAAGCGTGCCGACGGTACGTTCGTCGTGAAGCTCGTGGACTTCGGTATCGCGCGCATGATGGAGAAGGGGGACCAGCAGGTCACGCGCACGGGCTACGCCGTGGGCACCCCCGAGTTCATGTCACCGGAACAGCTGGCGGGCGATGTGCTCGATAGCCGATCCGACCAGTATTCGTTGGCGCTGGTGGCGTTCATTGCGCTCACGGGGCACGATGCCTTCACGAACTCGTCGTCGAAGGAATCGCTGATTGCACGGCTCACGAGCCGTCCGCGTCGTCTCGATGAAGTGCGCACCGATCTCGACTGGCCAAACTCGCTGCAGGACGTGTTCGACAAAGCGCTGGCGCCCGATCCCGTGGACCGCTTCGCCCACGTCTCCGATTTTGGCTTCAAGCTCGGCAATGCCGTGATGGAGATGACGCCCACGCAGACGGCGGAGATTTACCGGCACGCGCTGGGCAATCGGATGCTGAGCGTGGCGTCGCGGACACCGGGCGACATGGCCGGTATTCTCAGTCCGGCGTTGAGTGAGGCGACGGCAAAGAAGGCGAAGGTGGAACCCAGGCGCCGCAGCGATCCGGTCGCCATGCGCCGTCGGCAGTCGGTGGTGCCGTACATCCTGTTACTCGGTGTCGCGACGTACGGCACGTGGTGGTACGGCTCGGCGCAGCAAACCGGACTTGCGCGCCAGGCCGCCGACAAGATCGGCATCTACGCCGGCGCCGCGCGCGACATGGTGAACGGCTACATCGAACGTGCGCCGGACGAGGCACCGCGTGTGGTGCTGCCGACCGATGCGGCACCGGCGGCGCCCGTGAAGAAGGCGAGCGCGAAGCGGCGCGCTGACAGCACGGCGCCGCCGAGTCTCGACTCGGCGGCGCCGGTAGTGCAGCCTGAGACGACGAAGGTGAAGGCGGATACTTTATAAAGTGGGGACTGGGAACGGCCAACTGCTTCCTAAGCAGTTGGCAATTGGCAGTAATCAGCCGCTACAGCTTAGAATCCGAATCTTACCCCTACGCTCACCGGCACGATCTGCAGCGACGCGCGGTTGCAGCCGACGGCACCGATGCAACTCAGCTTCGGCGTGCCATCGAACACGTGGTGTAACCGCGACTCGACAAAGGCAGCCATTCCGCCCAATCCGAATTCGATGCCGCCGCCGCCGTTGAGGCCGAACTTGGTCGTGTTCTCTTCATTGATGTTCAGCTGCGAGCCAGAGCAGTTGGCGGCGCATTTGGGGCTGTTGCGCACGTAGTAGCCACCCACGCCGCCGGTCAGGTATGGACGGACGGGCGAATTCTCGAGCGGAATGCCGAGCATCGCGTTGAGCGTGCCGGTCACCATGCTGTACCTGTTGGAGATGGTCACTTGTGTCGTGCTGCTGCCGGTCGTGACGAGGTTGCGGTCACCGAAGCCGTGATACATCACGTCGGCACGGATACCGAACGGACCGACACGACGGCCGAAGTCGACGAAACCACCGATGTTGAAGCCAGCAGGAGCCACGTCGTTGTAGTCACCGACTGGGAACGTGGCACCACCGAGGACACCAAAGCCGATGGCTGGCGCGGGTGTGGTGGAGCTCGCCTGCGCCTGCACGGCAAACGGAGTTGCGATGGCCACCAGGCCACAGAGAGCGCGTGTCAATTTCATGTGTGTTTCTCCTTGAGATGGGAATGCACGGAAGGAGAGGGCATGTCTTGTGCCGCGGGGGTGGCGTGAGTGCGCGGGGACCCGAAAAACGAACTCCCCAGGGACCAGGGAGGAGGATTTCAGGGGGCAGGAAGCCGGGAAACCCCACGCGCGTCACTCCCCTGCTTCCTGCCCCCTGAAACCCTCCCTCCTACTTCCTAAGGAGTTTGGCCGTTCACATCGCGCCGATAACATCCCCCGCCTCACACCGTCACTTCCCCGCGTCCAAATCATTCCAGTGTAAAATCGCGTTGAACCCGAGAAAGTACGTCCCCTGTGTCTGCCATCTCCAGAACGGACGAATCGCAAACATCACCACGTGTCCCTTTCCGATGGGCGCGTCGATCAGCTGTGCGCGGTTGGCCAGGCCTTCGCCGTTGGCGAGCGTACCCGAGAGCAGCATGTCGGCGGTGTTCGCCGGGAACTGCATGATCACGCGCGGACGCGAGCCGTCGATGCCAGTGGCTCCGCCGAATACCGTACCGCCGGCGGCACCCGCCCCACCGGCTGCTCCAGCGCCTCCGACCCCTCCACGGCCACTCTGACCTGCACCGGCAGCTGCGGCGGCCCCAACGGCGGCGCCACGGCCCGCGGCCGGCATCGGCGTGCCGGTCGAGTCGCTTGCACCGAACGTCCACGGGGAAATGCGCAACCGCACGGCGTTCGGCGTGATGTTCTGGCTGAGCGCCGACCCGCGTCCGCCACCGCCGGCGAAGAGTCCGGCCGATCCCGCCACAGAGAGCACGGGATCCTGATTGAAATACACCGGCATCTGCGCGTCGAAACCGTACGCCAGCGGGCTTGTGCGATCCGTGACCACTCCACGGAGAATCGTGCCGCGGGCGAAGAGTCCGGCCGGCGACTCCACCGTGATGCCGCTGGTGAGGTTGTACGCCGGGAAGATCGTGGTTGTCGACCCTTCCACGATCAGCGTGCCACCGGCTTGCACGAACTTGTACAGCTCGGTGAGTCCCTCGATGCCCATACCGCCGCGAATGTCATCGGCGCTGTCGTTGACGCCAAGGTTCGGCGTGGCTGCGGTCTTCTTGTACGGCAACGGCATGTCGCCCGACTTGATGAGGCCCGCCACATGTGACTGCGCACTGCCGCCCACGCTGGGATAAATGATCACGTCGTACTTCGCGCGAAGATTGCCTTCCCTGAGCTTGATATCGGCGAAATACGTGTACGGCACGCCATACGTATCGAGCGCCGCCCGCACCCATCCTTCGTCCTGCGTACGCTGCCACGCGTGGACGTAGCCGATACGCGGCAGATCCAGGTCGTGCATCTTGACGCTCGGTATGGCGGCGACGGCGTACCCGCTCAGACCCAGCTCCCTCAGCGTCGGCTCGAGCTTGGCGCGATCCCCCACCGGCACGATGAAGGCGCCGGCGCGGAACGTGCGACCGGCCGCTTCGAAGTCGGCTTCGGCGGCTTGCATGCGCACCGAAGCGTGCGTGGTGCGGAACTTCATCAGGTTGTTGTCGGTGGTGTGATCGACGATCAGCACCGCACCCGTACCCGCTATGCCGCCGGCCGCGTGCACCTTGGCCGTCACCGCGGTCATCCCCCGGTCGAGAATGCTCTGCTCGCCCACCGGCAGCACCGCCACGTTGCGCATGTACTGGAACGTCCAGCCGGTGTCGTCGTACGGGCTCGGATTGGACGGCGAGTAGTTCTGAACCGAGAAGTACATGTCGGCGAGCGTGCGATACGGCTGGTCGCCGCGCACGATGTAGTCACCCGGCTTCACATCAAGCGAGCCCACCGTGAACGCGCTGTTCGCGGTGTGCACTTCGAGCCCCTGCTTTCGTAGTTCATTCACGGCGTCCGCGGCGTCGGCCTTCCGGCGCTGCATGGCCGGAATCACCCACGCGAACGGGCCGGTGCCCGTCTTGCCTTTCTCCACCGCCCGCTTGTTCTTGATCCAGTAATTCTCGAGATAGAGCGACTTGTTGTCGGCGAAGTGCTTGAGCGAGAAGAGCACTGCCGACTGCTGGATGTTCGTATTGTTGCGCGGGCCCCACTTGATGTACGGCAGTGGTGGATTCGGACGGAACCACTCGCGGCTCGTGGTGGTCGCCGGCGGACGCACTTCGTAATTGTCAGGCCCGTAGCTCTGCACTTCGTAGAAACGACCGATCGCGTTCTTCGTGTGCGCCACGAAGAACATGTAGTTCGGCGTCCAGCCGTCGTAGAATCCGTACGTCCACACACCCGGCACGCCACGCTTCGTCAATTCCTGCACATCCACCTGCGCCATCATCCACCACTCGGTCACCGTGATCGGATCGATGGCCTCGTTGTACGGGCCGGTGCCGGTGCTCGAGTAGAGATACGTGACCGACTCGTGCAGATCGTGCATCACCTGCGGCTTCCACTCCAGAAAGAAGTCGTTCACGTTCTTCGTGAGTGACAGGAACTGGCCCATGCCATCACGATTGTTGTCGTGCGCGACGTACTTGCCCCAATACATCAGCGGCAGGCGCGCGGCGCCGACCGGCAGCTTCTTGTTGTAGTAGTACGTGTCGACCTGCTTCTCACGGCCGTCCACTTCGATCACGGGGGTGATGAAGGTGATGATGTTGTTTCGGATCTGCTGGATGAACGGCGTCTCTTCGACGATGAGTCGGTACGCCAGCTCCTGTAGCATCTCGGGACCGCCGGTTTCCGGCGAGTGGATGCCACTGGTCAGCCAGTACATCGGCTTCGTGGTGCCGATCAGCCGCCTCGCCTCCGCCTCGCTCGTCTTGCGCGGGTCGCTGAGCGCGGCGATGTCGCCCTTGAATGTGTCGAGATTCGCAATAGTCGCCGAATCGGCGATCGCCAGCACCACCATGTCGCGCCCTTCTTCTGTCTTCCCGATCGTCCAATACCGGGCGCGGGGCGACGCCTTGCCGAGCGCTTCGAAGTAGCGATGAATATCTTTCGCGTACGTGAGCTCGCCGGGCGTGCCTACTATACGACCGTGGAACTTGAGCGGCGTCGGAACCGTGCTCGACAACGGCAGATGATCCACCAGCTCGGTCGTAATGCGCGGGTCCTGCAAGTATTCCTTGATCTTCGCGGTATATGCTTCGTCGATCTGCTGTACGCCGGCACCGCTTCCGGCTGCTCCCTGCCCTGACGCCGACGCCGGCGCGGCCGCGACGAATACCGCGGTTGCAACCAGAGCGTGAACGAACGCCGCGCGCCGTCGCTGAATGCTGCCGGCCATGGACTGTCTCCTCGAGAAGGTGAACCACCTGCTACGGAGAGAGTACGCAACACATGGCGCGAGCGCTCATGCGGTGCAGATTGTGAGAGCAGTTCCTCCGCCGCTTGCGGGTAGAGGTCGCTCGGTTCCTTCCGCCAATCACCACCATGCGCGCTCTACCATTCGCCGTCCGACGCAGCGCGCTCGCGCTTCCACTTGCGCTTGCCCTCGGCATGCTCGTGGCCGCGGTTCCTGCCCGGGCGCAATCGTCGGGGTTCCCCACCACCGCACCCCTCCCGTGGCCCCCGGTCGCGACGTTCTCCATTCTCGCCTACGACCCCGCTACCGGTGAAGTCGGGGGCGCCGTACAGTCGCGCGTGTTTTCTGTGGGGAACGGTGTGCTCTGGGCTGAGGCCGGCGTCGGCGCCGCCGCGACGCAGGCCATCGTGGACGTGAGCTACGGACCGCAGGCGATTGCGTTACTGCGTCAGGGCGTCAAGCCTAGCGACGTGGTGACGCGCGTGTGGCAGAGCGATCCCGATCCGCGCCCCATGGACTGGACCAAAGAGGGCCGCCAGTTCGCCGTGATCGACGCGCAGGGCAACGTGGCCGCCTATACGGGGCCCAAGGCCACCGACTGGGCCGGCGACAAGCAGGGGAAGTTCTGCACCGCGCAGGGCAACATCCTGGCCAGCGCCGAGGTGGTGAGTGCCATGGTGAGCGCGTTCGAGAACACGGAGGGGCATCTCTCCCTACGGCTGATGGCGGCGCTCGAAGCCGGACAGATGGCCGGGGGTGACAAACGCGGCATGCAGTCGGCCGCGATGTTGATCGTGAAGAAAGACGGCGGCGTCTGGCTGCACAATGATGTCGTACTGCGCCTGCAGGTCGACGACAATCCGGAGCCGATCAAGGAATTACGCCGATTGGTAGAGAAGGCGGCCACCATGCGGAGACCGCGCCGATGAGATGCGGACACGGCCTCATGTTGAGTGTGGCCCTGTGTTTCGGCGCGGCGGTATTGCCGGCACAGTCCACGGAGACACCACCAGCCGCGCTCAAAACGCAATACGTCATGTTGGTCATCTCTGACGGCGTACGCTGGCAGGAAGTGTTCAACGGCGCCGAAGCGGCGCTAATGGGCAAGGCTGGCGCCGTGTCTGACACCGCCTCACTACGACGCGACTTCTGGCGCGACTCGCCGCAATCGCGACGGGAGGCACTCTTCCCGTTTTTATGGGGCACCGTTGCCACGGAGGGACAGCTGTTTGGAGACAGCGCCAGCGGCAGTCAGGCGCGCATCACCAATACCATGAAGTTCTCGTATCCCGGATACAGCGAAACGTTCACTGGGTTTGCGGACGCACGCATCGACAGCAATAACCATCCGCCCAACGAGAACACCACCGTGTTCGAGTGGCTCAATCGCGATGCGGCCTTTCGCGGTCGGGTCGCCGCCTTCGCCACCTGGAACGCCTTCAGTCGCATCATCAACGCCGAGCGAAGCGGCATACCGGTCTACGACGGATGGTCACGAGGTGTAGCCCCATCGGCGTCGCCGCGATCCGCGTTGCTGCGTGATCTCTATGCCACCACGATTCGCCTGTGGCCCGACAATGCCTTCGACGCCCTCATGCATCAGTCGCTACTCGAGTATCTCGGCGCTCATGACCCGCGCGTGTTGTTCGTAGGCTACGGTGAGACCGACGAGTGGGCCCATGCCGGCAAGTACGACATGTACCTGCGCTCGGCGCGCAACATGGACGGGTACCTCGCGCAGCTGTGGGCGCGTATGCAGGCGGATCCGCGCACGCGCGACAAGACCACGCTGATCGTGAGCACCGACCACGGACGCGGCTGGGGACGCGAGTGGAGCGATCACGGCAAGGACGTGGCCGGCGCCGAGTTTATCTGGACGGCGGTAATCGGTCCCGACACACCTGCCCGCGGCGTGCGCGCGCAGACGCCGGTGCAGCAGGCGCAGGTGGCCGCCACGATCGCGGCGCTGCTGGGGCGCGATTGGCAACGGGCGGAGCCGAAAGCGGCCCCGCCCTTGCCCATCTTTCGCTAGCGCTGCCTCAATCGCCTACAATGCCTCGAGAGCGAACCGGTCGTCTGCGATGTCGTCAGCGCGGCGGTCTAGTGACCGCGGGCACTCCTGCCGCGACCGCGGCGGCGTTCAACCGGTCGAGCATCGCCCCCAGTACGGTCGACGCGCGCCCGCGCAGCGCCGTCCAAGCCTCCGCCAACTCGCTCGCACGCGCCACGCGCGCCGCGCTCGGGCTTCCTTCGGCGGAGCCGCTGCCGTAGCCGCCATCGCCGACGAGCGTGCCGTACAGCGTCTGGTACTGCACCAACAGGCCGGCTGCGACCTCCGGGCCATTGGGCGATGCGGGACCGGTCGCGCGTTCGAGATCGTCGGCGCCAGCCACGACGCTGTCGGCCAGCGCCCGTACAGCGGCGGCATTCACCGCACGGGCTTTGAGCTGCTGTGCTGCCGTGCGCACAGCACGCATCGACTCGAGCGTGCGCGTGATTGTCGAGATCGTATCGCGCACGGCGACGGACAGTGCGTACTGGGCGTCGTAGTCGGCGGGCGTGTGACCGGCGGTGGGATTCGGCACAATGAGGAGCGGGCGCTCATCGGCCTCGGTGCCGGTACCGGTACCTGCCGCAAGACGCACGGAGTAGCGGCCTGGCGGCATCTTCACGCCGCGCCCGCTGGCGCCGAGGGGATCGCGCGCCGAGCTGGGGCCCGGGCCTCGGAGATCCCACACGACGCGTTGCGCCCCCGGGGTGGCGTCGAGGCGCTGGCTTGCGGGGAGGCTTGTATCGGCCCGCCACGACCGCACGACCGCGCCGCCGGCATCCCGCACCTCGAGCACGAAGTCGGGCTGCGCGCGTGCGAGGACATAGTTCAGGTGCGCGCCAAACGGACGGTCATCCGGCAGCTCGAGATCGACCTCCTGCAGCGGCACGTTGATCGTCCCGCGTTCGGCCGGCCGCGGCGTGAACAGGCGCCTTGCACGCGGCGTCGCATCGGCCGCCAGCTCGCGCAGCGGGGTCAAGTCATCAAGCACCCAGAACGATCGCCCCTGCGTGGAGAGCACAAGGTCGCCACGGTGGATGCGAAGGTCGGTGATCGGCGAGCGAGGCAGGTTGCCCTGCAGCGGCTGCCATAGCAGGCCGTCGTCGAGCGAAGCGAAGAGCCCGAACTCGGTGCCGGCATACAGCAGCCCACGCTGCTCAGGGTCTTCGCGCACGACACGCACGGGATGGTCGGTCGGCAGGCCGCCAGCTCCCGTGCCGAGGCGGATCCAGGTGCGGCCAAAGTCGTCGGTGCGCCAGATGTACGGCGTGAAGTCGTCCAGGCGATACCGCTGCGCCGCCACGAACACCCGGCCCGGCGCATGGGCCGAAACGTCG